>NZ_JANQTS010000013.1 GCF_030731595.1 Yoonia sp. | reverse complement strand
GGTGCCTGCGGTCGATAGACGAAATCGGCGCATGGTCACGGATGACACCAGAGGCACGGTCAGAGATCATGGCCGAATTGCCCGCACGCGCGAAACAGATCACCAAGCGGCGCGGCGGACGCGCGGCGCGGTTGAAGTAGCGTAAAAGACGCTGACATCTGGTTGGAAGTTCCAAGCCGCAATTCTATACATGCTCATGAAAGTCCGCAGTGCGTAAGCCCGTAAGCAAACGGACGATTCGGGGAGCCTGAAATCCCTTAGCAAACTTTCAAAAAACACGCCCAACGTCGATGCGATACCGACAATCGAGCAGAATGTCTTCTCGATCGAAAGGACGGTCTGAGAGGGCTAAAACACGGGCAGCAGCGTCTTCTTCACCCTCTTGATGAGTCAGTTCAACAAATGAAAGATCAATCGCGCCACTTGCTTCAATCGCGGCGGCCTTTGTGATGCTAACCAATTCATTCGTTCCGCGCCATGCCTCACCAGATCGCTCCAACAACACAAGTGAACGATCAGCAAATCGGAAATGAACATGGAATCCAGCCAATGGAAACGACTGAAAAGACGGGCGATGCTTCTTAAGGGCCAAAAGCGGTTGTTTGGCAAAGAAGAGAAAAACAATCGACATAATCTGCTTCTGATTTTTTGACGGGTTAGCAAAACCAAGCAAAATTAGAATTCACTCATTATGTCGTCAACGAGTTTCTTGAAGTCACGCGCGAGCAGACATTAAGCCCGCGCCCAAAATCCACGTTAGTGACAAATACCCAAACGGCCCTGATTGAGGCCGATAAAAACTCCATTCAAAATCGCACCTAGTTCCGGGGGTCAGTGGCGCGCTGCTGAAAGCGAATATTCGCGCATGAACCGCAATCGGTCACTTGGGACTCACATCAAAACTTGAGCCGATGTTTCGCACCCGATGAGCGACATATCACTTATGCGCAAACACAAAACACCGGTCCCGCCGGATCATGATCCAGAGCGGCATGCCCGGTTTGGGCAGAAACACAGATGGAACGATCGCGCGCAGGATCGAGCCGTCGAAATCCATGCGGAATTCGACCAGACTGGACGCGCCCATAAACCGCGCTCTTTCGACCACACCACGCGCGGCGGTGCCGTCTTCGGGGGTGGGGTTGGGGCCGCGCCCGCCCCTGTCAAAGTCGATCTTGAGATGCTGCGGGCGGATAACGATATCCACTTCGGTGCCGTCTGGCACGCCGGGGGCGAGGAACTGACCAAAGGGGGTCGATGTCAGCGCACCCTGCACCTTGCCATGAATGACATTGATATCGCTAAAGAAAGCCGCCGCTTTCACATCAACAGGCGCGTTGTAGATGTTGTAGGGTGCGCCACGCTGCACGATCTTGCCGTCGCGCATCAGGGCGATCTCGTCGGCCATGCGCATCGCCTCGCCCGGTTCATGTGTCACAAGAAGCACCGCAGTACCTTCGCTTTTGAGCACTGCAAGCGTTTCGTCGCGGATATCATCGCGCAGACGGTCATCAAGGCCGGAAAAGGGTTCGTCCATCAACATGATCCGCGGCTTGGGGGCCAGCGCGCGGGCCAAAGCCACACGCTGCTGTTCACCGCCCGAAAGCTGATCAGGGTAATCGGTCGTATGGCGGGACATGCCCACCTTTTCCAACAGCATATGCACCCGGTCCGTGACCTTGCGGCCCTTGAGGCCAAAGGCCACGTTCTGGGCCACGGTCAGATGCGGAAACAGGGCGAAATCCTGAAACATCAGCCCGATGTTGCGCTGCTCGGGTGGCAGGCTGAAACCTGCGTCACAGACCAGCGTGCCATCCACATGGATCGACCCGCTGTCCTGCTTTTCGACGCCGGCGACAATCCGCAAGGTCGTTGACTTGCCACACCCCGACGGCCCCAGCAAACAGGTCACCTGCCCGGGCATGACAGTCAGGCTGACATCGTCCACCACTTGGCGTCCGCCAAAGGTTTTGACGATATTCTTGATCTCAAGCCGGGGGGTTTGCATGGGCAGGTCTTATCCCTGACGAAAACAATTGGGTATTGCGGACCTAACAACAGTTGCGACGCGGGGCAAGCCTCTGGCGTCTGAAAAGACGGCGCGGGCTCAAACCACCCGCGCCGCCATGCCGGGGCTATACCGGCCTAGATCGTGGCGTTGATTGCCCCGCCGTCCAGAACGATATTCTGGCCGACAATAAAGCCTGCATGTTGCGAACACAGAAAGGCGCACATCGCTCCGAACTCGGCGGCGGTGCCATAGCGGCGGGCGGGAATTGTCGCCTGACGCTGGGCTGTCGCTGCCGCCAGATCAATGCCCTGCGCTTTGGACACGCCTGTATCAAGGCTGACCGCACGGTCGGTCGCATGAATCCCCGGCAGCATATTGTTGACCGTCACACCATATTGCGCGACCTGACGGGACGTGCCTGCCGCATAGCCGGTCAGTCCCGCGCGGGCAGAGTTGGACAAGCCAAGCTGCGGGATCGGTGCCTTGACCGAACCCGAGGTGATGTTGACCACGCGGCCCCAACCCTTTTCGATCATGCCCGGCATCAGCGCCTTCATCAGCGCGATCGGGGCCAGCATATTGGCATCCAGCGCCTTGATAAAATCATCGCGGTCCCAGTCGGACCACATGCCCGGAGGTGGGCCGCCTGCGTTATTGACAAGGATATCGACATCGGAGGCCACCGCCAAAAGCGCCGCGCGCCCTTCGTCCGTCGCCACATCAGCAGCCACAGTCACGACATCCACGCCGTATTTGGTGCGGATATCCGCTGCGGTCGCTTCCAGCGCCTCTGCACCGCGCGCATTCAGGACCAGATTGACCCCTGCTTCAGCCAAAGCTTCCGCACACCCACGGCCCAAGCCTTTCGAGGATGCACATACCAACGCGCGTTTTCCTTTGATCCCAAGATCCATCTTTCCGTCCTTCTTGTTAATGCTTGCTGCTGGACGTAGCACCGCCTGCGGGTCTGAGCAAATCCTCAGAGCCACTTTCTTTGCTCCTTGGCCCAATCGCGCCCCCGGTGTATCTGTTACACCCATGAAACAGCGCGCCCTTACACTCGATGTCTATGCCGCCCGCGATGTTGTCGCCAGCGAAGGCGTGATGAAAGGCGAGCCACTGTCCTTTGCTGATGAACTGGTCATGGACGATGCGTTCCAGATCGATCCCGACGCCCCTTTGCATGCCATCGACCTGCTCTATGGCGCCGAAGGTCTGCGCCGCGCGGATTTACGCGAGAATATTGTTCACCTCGACAGTTGCCTGACCCTGATGGGCCCCGATGGCGGGACACATGAGGCCCTGATCTTGGTCGAGGTCGAAGACGATGCCGTTGCCGACATTTTCCTGCTGCCCTTGGGAGAGCTGTTGCCGCGGGTGAACTACCGCCTTGTCGGGGTAGAACGGCATACCGCCACCCGCCGCTTTGCAGAGGCCGCAAGCGGGTCATTTGCGCGCGGCACCCATATCACCATGGGCAATGGGCAAATGCGCCGGATCGAGACATTGCAAGTCGGTGATATGGTTCTGACGCGGGACGCGGGAAAACAGCCGATCCGTTGCCTGGGGCAGGCCACGCTGCGCGCTACGGGCAGCTTTGCGCCCGTCGTCATTATGAAAGGGGCGCTGCACAATGAAAATGACCTTGTCGTGCGTCCGGACCACCGGCTTTTTGTCTATCAACGCGAAGATCATCTTGGTGCGGGGCGGTCAGAAGTTCTGATCAAGGCGCGGCACTTGGTGGACAACGTGACCGTGGTCAGACGGCGGGGTGGATTTATCGATTACTTCCAGCTGATCTTTGACGACCATCACATCATTTATGCCGAAGGCATCGCCGCCGAATCCCATCTGATTGATCCCCGCACACGCCATGCCTTGCCCGACGCTGCACAGACGCTGGAACATGCGCACCGTGCGCATCTGGACTATGAGGTCCAGGACAACCTCATTCCGTTCGAAAAGGCTGCGGCCCTCTTGCGCAAAGCCTCTGAAAACTAGTCAGCCGCCCGCCCTGCAAAGCTGCCGTCAAAGATGTCGATATCGCCGCCCTGCCGGATCGCACCCGCATACACCAGACCTGCCAGCCCATCCGCATCTGCCCCGTAAAAATCGCCTCTGATCTTTGCGCTCAGATCGTAAACGATGCCGTCTTTGGTCAGATCACCCTCCAGATCCGCCAGCCAGAGAAAATCGCGTCTGGGGTCTGCGTCCGGCATCAGCATGCCGCCTCCGAAGGCCAAAGCGCCGCCAAGATCGGATCCGTTGCCGTCCGTCAACCCGGCCACCTGTCCCGAGGCACCCAGCGACCCGCCTCCAACGGCCAAGGTCAGGTCAAACGCCCCGATATATTCGGCGCGCGGCATACTGCCAAAGGGCAGGTTCAAAGCCATCTGCCCGCTGTAACGGTGATGGCCGCTGTCAGGCACTTGGGAAAAAGGCGTGACACCGGTATCAATGACCGACTGGCGAAAGCTGGCATAACTGACGGCGGGTTCTGGCGCAGCACTGTCAGCGCCACCGCCGCCGCAGCCCGCAAGACCAATACACAGGATGATCGCTCTGAACATCGTGGCAGACTGCGCCGCGCATGGTTAATGAAGTGTTAAGGCGTGACGCTCTGTTCAGTGATCAAGACCAGCGTCGCGGCTTTTGGCTGACCGTTATGATCGACCGTCGCCTCAAGATCGGCACCCACAAGCGCGCCAACCGGTTGGCCCAGAAAGGTCCCTTGCATCTGGCCATCAAAGGCCAGCGCCTCATCCTGTGCAGCGAGGCTTCCGGCATAGGTAAAGATCAGGTTCTGCGCGGCTGACGCACTGTCCAGCGCGATTGTGCCGCCATAATCGACAACTGCCCCGGTACTGGTATTTCCAAGGAAATTACCCAGATTTCCCGTAGCCGCGCCAAGATCAAAATCGACCGTCACGCGCGCATCCCCAAACAGAACCAGGGGCGTTGTGCCGTCCTCCACTCTGATCGTCACGCCGCCATCAAAGATCATCGCACCCATCTGGGGTACATCTTCCGGCATCGCGACCGGCATCCCCACGACCCCTGCCCCCGGATCACCAAGCACGCGCAGTTTCTGCGCCTCGTAGATATCAAGCCGTGCCAGGCGCGGATCAATCCCTGCGCCGCTACTGCCTCCGCCACCGCCGCTGCTGGTACCGCCACCACCGCAGGCCATCAGCAAAAACGACAAAGCAAACCAAGTTCCCATATTCTGCATGCAAAACCCCCAAGCAGAGGCTTAGCAATAATGTCCGAAGCAACCGTTAAGCACTCTGCCCCCGATTGCCCTTTGCAACCGAACCGCATAAAGCGTGAACCATGACAAATCGCTCTGCCCTTCCCCCCGAAATCGCGCGTCGCCGGACGTTTGCGATTATCTCGCACCCCGATGCGGGCAAAACCACGCTGACTGAAAAGTTCCTGCTATATGGGGGTGCGATCCAGATGGCCGGACAGGTGCGTGCCAAAGGTGAGGCGCGGCGCACGCGGTCGGACTTTATGCAGATGGAAAAAGACCGGGGCATTTCGGTCTCGGCCTCTGCGATGTCGTTTGATTTTGGCAAATACCGCTTCAACCTTGTCGACACCCCCGGCCACTCGGATTTTTCCGAAGACACCTATCGCACGCTCACTGCGGTCGATGCAGCCGTAATGGTGATTGACGGGGCCAAAGGTGTGGAAAGCCAGACCCAGAAACTGTTCGAAGTTTGCCGCCTGCGCGACCTGCCCATCTTGACATTTTGCAACAAAATGGACCGCGAAAGCCGCGATACATTCGACATCATTGACGAAATCCAAGAAAACCTTGCGATTGACGTGACCCCCGCCTCTTGGCCCATCGGGGTGGGTCGCGAATTCATCGGCTGCTATGATATCCTGCGCGACAGGCTGGAATTGATGGACCGCGCCGACCGTAACAAGGTTGCCGAAAGCATCCAGATCAACGGGTTGGACGATCCCAAACTGGCCGATCACGTGCCAGCGCATCTGCTGGAAAAGTTCCGCGAAGAGATCGAGATGGCCAAGGAATTGCTGCCGCCTCTCGACCCCGAGGCCCTGCTGAATGGCTCGATGACACCGATCTGGTTCGGCTCTGCGATGAACTCTTTCGGGGTCAAGGAACTGATGGACGGACTGGCCACCTATGGGCCGGAACCGCAGGTACAGACGGCACAACCCCGCAACGTCGCGCCCGAGGAAAAGACCGTGACCGGTTTTGTCTTCAAAGTGCAGGCCAATATGGACCCCAAGCACCGCGACCGCGTGGCCTTTGTCCGTCTGGCGTCAGGGCATTTCGAACGGGGCATGAAGCTGACCCATGTGCGATCCAAAAAACAGATGGCGGTGACGAACCCTGTGCTGTTTCTGGCCGCTGACCGTGAGTTGGCCGAAGAGGCTTGGGCTGGCGATATCATCGGCATCCCCAACCACGGACAATTGCGCATCGGTGACACGCTGACCGAAGGCGAAGCGATCCGCGTATCGGGTATTCCGTCCTTTGCGCCGGAATTGCTGCAAACCTGCCGTGCGGGTGACCCGATGAAGGCCAAACACCTTGAAAAGGCGCTGATGCAATTCGCTGAAGAAGGGGCCGCCAAAGTCTTCAAGCCCACTTTCGGCTCCGGTTTCATCGTGGGCGTTGTCGGGGCGCTGCAATTCGAAGTTCTGGCCAGCCGGATCGAACTGGAATACGGCCTGCCCGTCCGTTTCGAGGGCTCGCAGTTTACCTCGGCCCGCTGGGTGTCCGGGGACAAGGACGCGGTTGATAAATTCGTGGCTGCCAACAAGCAGCACATCGCGACCGACAATGACGGCGACACCGTGTATCTGACGCGCCTGCAATGGGATATCGACCGCGTCGGTCGGGACTATCCTGATGTGACGCTGACCGCGACGAAAGAAATGATGGTATAGGGGGCAAGTCGGACAGCATCTGTCCGAGGGTCGGAAAGCAAAGCCGTTGCGCGAAAAGAAACAAACATTTCCGTCGGGCATTTCGGGCCTTTTGCCTGCCTATCAAAAGCGGCGCGCGCTCTTGACATATGAGGCAGGCGAAGAGCTGCCCGCATTGGATGTCGACTTTCGGGCCTTGGCTGCGATCCCACTCCCGCCACAAGTCCTTCCCCGCCCCGACGGGCTGAGCCGAGTTGCCAAGAAACGGCATATGCTTTTGGGCGAATTGGCGGGGCATAGCGAACTGGCGCTCTTGCACGGGCTGCTGATCTCGCACTTGCGCAAGCATACTTATCCCGATGGGGCACCGGCACTTTTCCTGCGGCTTTGGGCTGAAGAAGAGGCTTGGCTGCTGGAAAACCTCCCTACCCGCTGGCTGATCTCTGCCGTCATCACCTTTGCCGAACACGGGCCGACCGAGGCAGACCGCAACCTGGCCGCACGGATGAACATGCTGTTTTCGCTGATGAAGATCTACGAAGCCGAGCGTTGCTTTTCCGGCAAATCCGCGCAAGAGCCGTTCCGGGTCAAGGATCGCAACAAATCGCCCTTGCCGATGGGCATGCAGGATTTTTCCGTGTTGCAAGGTGATCTGGAAGCGCACCTGCTGGCCCCCCTCTGGCGCGACGCACAACATGCACCTTCCATCGGCACGTTGGTCCGGCATTTGCTGGATTTGCTCAACACCGACGACAGCACCGTTTTCCGGCGCTTTGCCCTGATGCGCGCTGCTGCGGCCAAGTCCCGCTAGCGCTGTGGCCCAAATGGGGCTCTGCTTGACGCAGTGCAGCATTTCCGATACCTGCTTTTCACGGCCAATTGGCCCACGACGCTGGGACGCTCGGAACAATGCGTCCTTTCACAGATTGCGGACCGGATCCGCATAAATAGGACGTACATGACCAAGTTTACTGATTTGAACCTTGACCCCAAGGTTCTCAAGGCCGTTGTTGAAACCGGCTACGACACCCCCACCCCGATCCAGGCGGGCGCCATCGCCCCGGCCCTTGAAGGGCGCGACGTTTTGGGGATTGCCCAGACGGGTACCGGCAAAACCGCCGCTTTCACCCTGCCGATGATCACCCTGCTGGGTCGTGGTCGCGCGCGGGCGCGGATGCCCCGTTCCCTGGTTCTGGCCCCCACGCGGGAACTGGCCGCGCAAGTAGCTGAAAACTTCGACACCTATGCCAAATATACCAAGCTGACCAAGGCGCTGCTGATCGGCGGCACCAGTTTCAAGGATCAGGACAAGCTGATCGACAAAGGCGTGGACGTGTTGATCGCGACCCCCGGTCGTCTGCTGGACCACCTCGAGCGCGGCAAGCTGATCCTGACCGACGTCAAGATCATGGTGATCGACGAGGCAGACCGGATGCTCGACATGGGGTTCATTCCCGATATCGAGGAAATCTTCAAACGCACGCCGTTCACCCGTCAAACGCTGTTTTTCAGCGCGACAATGGCACCCGAGATCGAGCGGATCACCAATACGTTCCTGTCCAACCCTGCCAAGATCGAAGTCGCCCGCGCGGCCACGACCAATGTGAACATCAAGCAAGGCGTTGTGATGTTCAAAGGCTCGGCCAAGCTGAAGGAAGCGTCGGAAAAGCGTGAACTGCTGCGCAAGCTGATCGACGCCGAAGGTCCGGCCTGCACCAACGCGATCATCTTCTGCAACCGCAAGTCGGACGTGGATATTGTCGCGAAATCACTCAATAAATACGGCTATGACGCGGCCCCGATCCACGGCGATCTGGAACAGTCACACCGCACGCGCACGCTCGAAGGCTTCCGCGACAACAAACTGCGCTTTCTGGTGGCCTCTGACGTGGCCGCGCGGGGCCTTGATATTCCCGCCGTGACCCATGTTTTCAACTTCGACGTGCCCAGCCATGCCGAGGATTACGTCCACCGCATTGGCCGCACCGGTCGTGCTGGCCGGTCCGGTGTCGCGATCATGATCTGCGCACCGCGTGACGTGAAAAACCTTGAAGATGTGGAACGTCTGGTCAAGGAAACGATCCCGCGTCTGGATAATCCTTTGGACAACGGTGGTGCGATGGCGCCCGCTCCTGCCGAGGCCACAGAGACTGAACAGCGGCCCAAGCGGTCGCGCAGCCGTGGCCGCAAGGCAGAACCGCGCGAAGAAGAGCCCAAGGTTGAAGAGGCAAAGGCAGCCCCCGCACCTCAGCCGGAACCAAAAACCGAAGAGACCCCACGCGCCCAACAGCCCCGCGAGGACCGCAATCGCGAAGACCGCAACCGTGGCGGACGCGGGCGCGGCAATGATCGTCGGGACAATGGCCCCAGGATTGTTGGCATGGGCGATGATACGCCCGCCTTCATCGCAAAAAGCTTTGAGGAACGGGCAAAGGGTTAAGAAGGTCGGTCGGGGTTTCCCCCGACGTCCATCACCCCAACCTGCTTACAATCACAGTCACTTCAGGCTTCTTGCCAATCTCGGACTGTGCAGACCTGCGCGCAATCGTCTTGAGCTCTTTCTCAAGCTTCACATCGTCACGCAAAGTCTTGGCATCGGCGCGGTTCACGAACTGGCTCAGGTCATGCTCGACCACTTCGACCAGTCCAGCGTTATTGCGCCCCGTCTCGGACAGACCCATGATCTCGACCCAAGGGTCGCCCAGCGGTTCGTCGTTCTCATCAACGATCAGCGTGACGACCATATGTCCGTTCATCGCCATCCGGATCCTATCGCGCACGATGCCATCCATCGCGCCCACCTGCACCGACCCGTCCAGATAGGTCCGGCCCGTTTCGATATATTCCGCGACTGTGGGCCTGTTGCCCGACAGGTCAATCATCATGCCGTTGACGGCAACGATCCCCGTCAGGCCACTTTCGCCGCCCAGCTTCACATGCTCGCGCAGGTGACGGTGTTCGCCGTGCATCGGGATCAGGATTTGCGGTTTCACGATCTGGTGCAGGCGCTGCAGATCAGGGCGGTTCGCGTGGCCGGACACGTGGTATTTGCCACCCGCGTCGTCGATCACGTCAACGCCCATTTCAGACAGTTGGTTCATGATCCGAATGACACCGCGTTCATTGCCCGGAATGGTTTTGGAGGAAAACAGGAAGGTATCCCCTTCCTTCAGCTTCAGCCCCAGATAGGACCCCTGCGCCAGTTGCGCGGATGCCGCGCGGCGTTCGCCCTGCGATCCGGTGACCAGCAGCATCACATGGTTGCGCGGCATGTTGATCGCGTCTTCCGGCGATACGACAGGGGGAAATCCGTCGAGTATCCCCTCTTCGGTCGCGGCCTCGACCATCCGCCGCATTGCACGGCCCAAAAGCACGACCGAGCGGTCAGCCTTTTGTGCGGCAATGGCCAAGGTCTTGAGGCGGGCGATGTTAGAGGCAAAAGTTGTCGCGACAACCATGCCCGCCGCCTCTTTCATCATTTCGGTGATGGCACCGCCGATTGTATTTTCCGACCGTCCGGGTGCATGGGTGAACACATTGGTACTGTCACAGACCAGCGCCTTGACGCCGTCCTTTGACACCTCTTCCCAAAGTGCTTCGTTCCACGGATCGCCCACAACCGGTGTTTCGTCGATCTTGAAGTCGCCAGAGTGCAGCACGCGGCCATCCGGCGTGTCGATCAAAAGCCCCGCACTTTCGGGGATCGAATGACTGACAGGCAGGAATGACACCTTCATCGGACCGCAAGTGACCACCTGCGGATAGGCTCCGACGACCTTGACCACGCTTTCGGGCAGGCCGAATTCATCCAGCTTGCGCCGTGCGATATTGGCGGTAAAGCGGCGCGCATAGACCGGTGCGCCAAGCTTTTCCCAATAATGGCCGATGGCGCCGACGTGGTCTTCGTGGGCGTGGGTGATAAATATGCCTTCGATCTGCGCCTTGCGCGCGACCAGCCATGAAATATCCGGCAGGATCAGATCCACGCCCGGCGTGCCGTCCATATCCGGAAAGGTCACACCCAGATCGACGACGATCAGCCGCTCTTTCCCCGGTGCGCCATAGCCGTAGACATAGGCGTTCATGCCGATTTCACCGGCACCTCCAAGGGGTAGATAGATCAGGCGGTCGGTCATGCATTATCCTTGTTATATTGGTGGATGACGGTCAGGCCGTGCATCGTCAGGTCGTCTTCGAAAACATCAAACAGGGCTTCGGCCTGTTGGAAAAGCGGGGCCAGCCCGCCGGTCGCGATCACTTGCATCGGCACGCCGCGTTCGGCTTTGATCCGCGCACATATCTCGCGGACCAGCCCGATGTAACCCCAAAACACACCCGATTGCATACAGGCCACTGTATTGGTGCCGATGACGCGCTGGGGCTGGGTGATATCGACGTGGGGCAAAGCGGCTGCCGCATTATGCAGCGCCTCGAGCGACAGGTTCACGCCGGGTGCGATGACACCGCCGACATAGGCCCCGTCACTGGCCACAACATCAAAAGTCGTCGCAGTGCCGAAATCCACCACGATCAGATCACCGCCGTGCCGGTCAAAGGCGCCCGCCGCATTGACCAGTCGGTCAGGCCCCACTTGTGTGCCCGCATCCACACGCGGCGGGGCGGGCAGAAGGCAGTCAGGTTTGCCCACAACCAGCGGGCGGCAGTTATAGTAGCGGTCTGCAAAGACCCGCAGGTTAAAGACGACGCGCGGCACGGTCGAGCTCACGATCACCTCGTCGATCATGACATCCACGTTCTGGAAACGCATCAGGGTGGACAGCCACACATAATACTGGTCCGCCGTGCGCTGCCACTCGGTGCTGGCGCGCCATGTCGCGATAAAGTGCTTGCCGTCCCAGATGGAAAACACGGTATTGGTATTACCGCAGTCGATAGCCAAAAGCATGGGTGATCCCCCCTAGAAAAACACGTCTGCGGCTGAAATCGCCCGCGGTCCGGTGCCTGTGATCAGGACAAGGTTGCCGTCTTTGTCGATGGTGTCAAAGATACCCGTCACATCCTCGCGCCCCGTGCGGGCGGTGATGACCTCGCCCAAGCGGGCCGCATTGCGCAACCAGTCTTCGCGGATGCGGTCAAAGCCAAGGCGCAAGAGCTTGGCCTCTTGCGTGGCATAGGCGTCAGCGAGGGTTGAAAGGAAATCAAGCGGCGAGATCACATCCCCCTCCGCTGCGGCCAGACTGGTCGGCGCGAAACTGGCATCGGCAATCCCCTCGGGCGTATGTTTGAGGTTCACACCGACCCCGATCGAGAGCCAATCCACAAAAGGTCCCTGCCCGCTGCTTTCCAACAGGATCCCCGCGACCTTGCCCCCGGACAAAAGCACGTCATTGGGCCATTTCAGGCTCAGTTTGTCCGACGAAACATAGATCGCCAAAGCCGCATAAAGCGCATTCGCCGCAAGGAAAGACCTCTTTGCCGCCTCTGCCGCCGTTGCCTCTGGTTTGAAAATCAACGTGGCGTTCAGATTGCCCTCTGGCGCGACCCAGGCCCGCCCGCGTCTGCCGCGCGCCGCGGTCTGCGTCTTGGCGATAATCCATGTGGGGCCATTGATATCCGGCGCACGTCGCGCAGCCTCGGCCATGGTGCTGTCTACACTGTCCAGCACGACGCGGGCATAGCCTTCCGGCCATGGCCCGTGATCCTGTGTGTTAGTTGACAAGCGTTGCCGCCGCCGCGGCGGCCATCGGTTCGATCCCGAAAAGGTTCACGACCCCGATGACCATGACCAAGGCCGATCCCATCAGGAAGGTCCACAGCACGGGGTTCAATTTGCCGTCCAAAGCCTCGCCCTCTTCGCCGAAGTACATGAAATAGACGATGCGCAGGTAGTAGAAGGCACCGATCACCGATGCGACAACACCGGCTACAGCCAGCCATGCCAGACCACCGTCATAGGCAGCGCGCAGCACATAGAACTTGCCGAAGAATCCCACCATCGGCGGCACACCTGCAAGGCTGAAAAGCAGCACCAGCATCGCCAGCGCGCGCAATGGCTGGCGCTTGGAATACATCTTGAGGCTTTCGATATTGGTCACAGGCCGCCCGTCCCGTTCCATCCCGAGGATGAAAGCAAAGGTGCCGATGTTCATGGTCACATAGATTGCCATGTAGATCAGCATCGCCTGCACGCCAAAGGCGGTACCCGCCGCCAGACCCATCAGCGCAAAGCCCATATGCGCAATCGAGGAATAGGCCATCAGGCGTTTGATGTCTTTCTGGCCAATGGCCGCAATCGCGCCAAGGAACATGGACACGACCGACAGGAAAGCCACGATCTGCTGCCAGTCACCCACGATTCCGCCGAATGCGTCATGCACGACACGGGCAAACAGGGCCATTGCCGCGACCTTTGGTGCGGTGGCAAAAAAGGCTGTCACAGGTGTGGGCGAACCTTCGTAGACGTCCGGTGTCCACATGTGGAAGGGTGCGGCAGACACCTTGAACGCGAAACCTGCGATCAGGAAAACAAGACCAAAAAGCAGGCCAAGCGATGGCTCGTCTGTTGTTGCCTCGATGATCCCCGCAAAAAGGGTCGTGCCCGCGAAACCGTAAACCAGCGATGCACCATAAAGCAGCAAACCAGAGGACAAAGCCCCCAGCACAAAGTACTTGAGGCCCGCTTCGGTCGATTTCACACTATCGCGGCGCAGCGATGCCACGACATAAAGTGCCAGCGATTGCAGCTCCAACCCCATATAAAGCGACATCAGGTCGCCCGCAGAGACCATGACCATCATGCCCACGACCGCCAAAGCGATCAGCACAGGGTATTCGAACCGCAGCAACCCACGGCGCTGCATATAGGCCTCGGACATCAGCAGGACCGCAGCAGCAGAGAGCAGGATCACAACCTTTGCAAAGCGCGCAAAACCATCGTCGACAAACATGCCGTCAAAGGCGATGTTCGTGCCCTGCCCGTTGATCCCGATCCAGACAGCAAGCAGGACAAACAGGCCCGATGTGGCCCATGTCAACAGCGGGGCCATACCGTCTTTGGTCGTATAGACTGCGGCCAGTAGTGCAAGCATGGCGTAAACCGCCAGCACAATCTCGGGCATCAGGATTTGGATATCAGCGCCAATCATCGTGGGCCTTCCTTAATTCGCAGCAAACTGGGTGGCGGCCTGATAGGTCGCCAGCGCAGTTTCATAATTATCGACCAGCGCACTCACGCTTGGCCCAATGATGTCCAGAACCAATGCAGGGTACACGCCCAAAAGCAGGGTCATCACCACCAGCGGGGCAAAGATCAAGCGTTCGCGTTTGGTCATGTCCTGAATGGTCTTGAGGCTTTCCTTGATCAGATCACCCAAGACAACGCGGCGGTAAAGCCAAAGCGCATAGGCCGCCGACAGGATCACCCCGGACGTGGCAACCATAGCCACCCAAGTATTCACTTGGAAAATACCGACCAGCGTCAGGAATTCGCCGACAAACCCGGAGGTGCCCGGAAGCCCCACGTTGGCCATCGTGAAGAACATGAAGATCAGCGCATAGGCAGGCATCCGGTTGACCAGACCGCCATAGGCGTCGATCTCGCGGGTGTGCATCCGGTCATAGATCACACCCACACACAGGAAGAGCGCCCCAGAGATAAAGCCGTGGCTGATCATCTGGAAGATCGCGCCATCAATACCCTGCTGGTTCACCGCAAAAATCCCCATCGTGACGTAACCCATGTGGGCAACGGATGAATAGGCGATCAGCTTTTTCATGTCCTCTTGGACCAATGCGACCAGCGAGGTATAGACAATTGCAATCGCAGAAAGCCACAGCACCAATGGCCCCATCACCTCGGACCCGACAGGGAACATCGGCAAGCTGAAGCGCAGGAAACCATAGCCACCCATCTTGAGCAGGATTGCCGCCAGCACCACAGACCCCGCTGTGGGCGCCTGTACGTGCGCATCAGGCAACCATGTATGCACCGGCCACATCGGCATTTTCACCGCAAAACTGGCAAAGAACGCAAGCCACAGAAGGGTTTGCATGCCCCCGATGATCTGCACGCCCAGAATGCTGAAATTCTCGGTCTCGAAGGTGAATGTCATCAGCGTCGGGATATCTGTCGTCCCGGCGGCAGAGAACATCGCCACCATCGCGACCAGCATCAGCACAGAGCCAAGGAAGGTATAAAGGAAGAACTTGAAGGATGCATAAATCCGGTTCTTGCCGCCCCAGATACCGATAATCAGGAACATCGGGATCAGACCCGCTTCGAAGAACAGATAGAACAGCACCAGATCAAGTGCGAGGAACACGCCCAGCATCAGGGTTTCAAGGATCAGAAAAGCGATCATGTATTCCTTGACGCGGGTTTTCACATCCCAGCAGGAGGCAATCACCAGCGGCATCAGGAAAGTCGTCAGCATCACAAACAGGATCGAAATCCCGTCAACGCCCATTTTGTATTGCAGACCCAAAAGCCATTCACGGGTCTCGACCATCTGGAAACCGGTGTCGTTCGGATCGAAATTCGACAGAATGAACAGCGAGCAGATGAAGGTGACCGCCGTGGTGACCAAAGCCACCCATTTGGCGTTACGCTGTGCGGCTTCATCATCGCCGCGCAGGAACAGCGCCAGAATGACAGCACCCAAGAGCGGCAGGAACGTGGTGAGCGAGAGAATGTTACCCATCAGTTTGCTCCTCCGAAGAGCGTCACCCAGGTGAGCAGCACCGCAATCCCCAGAACCATCGCAAAGACATAGCTAAAGATATAGCCAGACTGCGCGCGGCCCGCGAGCCTTGTGAAGAACGGGATGATCCCCATGGCCAGCCCGTTGATCCCGCCGTCGATGATCTTTGTATCGCCCTGTTTCCACAGGATACGGCCCAAGGCCAAGGCCGGCTTGACGATCAGGAAATCGTAGATTTCGTCAAAGTACCATTTGTTCAGCAGGAACTGGTAAAGCGGCGCCTGCTGCGTGGCCAGTTTGTGCGGCCAATCGGGACGCCGGATATACATCTGATAGGCCAGAGCAAAGCCTGCCAACATCGCAAAGAAAGGTGCAAGCTTGACCCAGACAGGCACTTCATGCGCGTCATTCAGCACGGTGTTGTCAGGGCTCGCATGGATCGCCCCTTCGCCCGGTGCGCCGGTCAGCACATAGTGATGCTCTTCCTTGCCGCCCTCTTCTGCAGCCATCTCTGCGCCGTGGTCGGTTGTGGCTGTTTCACCATGGGCCGCGTCTTCGCTATGCGCGCCGGCTTCGGCATAAGGCACGCCAAAGAACTTGCCCACTTTGTCGGTATGCCCAAAGAACGATCCGTACCAGACCATCCCGCTAAAGACTGCACCGATGGCCAGCACATAAAGCGGGATCATCATCGTCGCAGGGCTGTCGTGGGCATGGTCATGGGTATGCGCATCGCCGCGCGGGGTGCCGTAGAAGGTCAGGAACATCAGACGCCAGCTGTAGAAACTGGTCATCAGTGCGGCCACAACAAGCATCCAGAAGGCATAGCCGCCCGCGGTGCCAGCATAAGCGCTTTCGATGATCGCATCCTTGGATACGAAACCGGCAAAGCCAATCGGGAAACCCACGTAAAGCAGCGGGATACCGACACCGGTAATCGCCAGCGTGCCGATCATCATCATCCAGAAGGTCTTGGGGATCTTGTGGCGCAAACCGCCATAGTTCCGCATGTCCTGCTCGTGGTGCATCGCATGAATGACCGAACCCGCCCCAAGAAACAGCATCGCCTTAAAGAACGCATGTGTCAGCAGGTGGAACATCGCGACCGAATAGACACCCAGACCAGCAGCCACAAACATATAGCCAAGCTGCGAACAGGTGGAGTAAGCGATGACGCGCTTGATGTCGTTCTGGACCAGACCGACAGTGGCGGCAAAAAACGCGGTCGTCGCACCGAGGAACACGATAAAGCTGGTCGCCTGTGGCGCATATTCCATCAGCGGCGACATGCGGCAAACAAGGAAGACACCGGCGGTGACCATGGTGGCCGCGTGGATCAGGGCAGACACAGGGGTTGGGCCTTCCATCGCGTCCGGCAACCACGTGTGCAGGAACAATTGCGCCGATTTGCCCATCGCACCGATGAACAGCAGGAAGGCAATCAGGTTCAGCGTATTCCAGTCAGCCCAGAGGAAGGTGATCGTATGATCCTGCAAATCAGGGATCGCGGCAAAGATATCGGAAAAGCGAACGCTGTCAGTGACCATATAAAGCGCAAAGATCCCCAGCGCGAAGCCGAAGTCACCCACGCGGTTGACCACAAATGCCTTGATCGCGGCCGCATTCGCACTGGGCTTGCGGTAGTAGAAACCGATCAGCAGATACGAGGCAACGCCCACGCCCTCCCAGCCAAAGAACATCTGTACAAGGTTGTCTGCTGTCACCAGCATCAGCATCGAGAAGGTGAAAAACGACAGATAGGCAAAGAAACGGGGGCGATAGCTTTCGTGTTCTTTGAAGTTGTCGTCATGGGCCATGTAGCCAAAGGAATAAAGATGCACGAGCGCGGACACCGTGTTGATCACGATCAGCATGATCGCGGTCAGACGGTCCATGCGGATCGCCCAATCCGTGCTCAACGTGCCGCTTTCGATCCAGCGCAGGATATTGACGGTATAGGAGCCATTGGGATGGGCGGACGGATCAAACGTCAGGAAAACAACCCACGACAGGATGGCCGCCAAGAACAAGAGGCTTGTCGCGGTCCATTGGGCCGCGGTCTCGCCGATCAGTTTCCAGCCGAACCCGCAAAGCAGCGCACCCACAAGCGGGGCAAAAAGGATGATGGTTTCCATTGGTCTTAACCCTTCATCACGTTGACGTCTTCAACGTCGATGGTCCCGCGGTTGCGGAAGAAACAAACAAGGATCGCAAGGCCAATCGCGGCCTCGGCGGCGGCGACGGTCAGCACGAACAGGGTAAAGACCTGACCCACCAGATCGCCCAGATAACTCGAGAAGGCCACAAGGTTGATATTCACCGCCAGCAGCATCAATTCGATGCTCATCAGCAGGATAATCACGTTCTTGCGGTTCAGAAACAGCCCGAAGATGCCAATCACAAACAGCGTCGCCGCGACCGTCAAATAATGTTCAAGTCCGATCATTGGGCCGTTCCTTTGGTCTTCCACGGGGCGAAGAAATTTCGCGAAATTTCTTCGTGCCCCAAAATTTTTCTCGAAAAATTTTGCATCACAGACCCTGCCCCGGTTTGACGTCTTTGAGTTCCATCGCCTTGGCCGGATCGCGGTACATCTGGGCCAGCACATTCTGACGCTTGATATCGACACGGTGGCGCAGGGTCAGGACGATCGCCCCGATCATCGCAACCAGCAGGATCAGGCCGGAAAGCTGGAACAGCAGGATATATTTGTCATAAAGCAGCAGACCCAAGGCGCGGGTGTTGTCCAGATCGCCGGTTGGCGCAGCGATGCGCCCCTGAACCCCGTCAGAGAAGCCCCAGACACCAAGCGCCAAAGCCAGTTGCATCAGGATCACCACACCGATCAGCAGGCCAAGCGGCAGGTATTTGGTCATTTCCGCCTTCAATTCGGCGAAATCAATGTCCAGCATCATGACCACAAACAAGAACAGCACCGCCACCGCGCCCACGTAGACAATGATCAGCAGCATGGCGACAAATTCCGCGCCCAAGGTCACAAACAGACCGGCGGACGACAAGAAAGCAAGGATCAGCCACAGGACCGAATGGACCGGATTACGGCTGACCACAGTCATCAGCCCTCCGGTGACGGTCGTCACCGCGAATAGGTAAAATGTGAACGCGAAGACGGTCATGCGCTTTCGTCCTTTTCCAACACTTCGTTTGCCAGTTCCATAGCCTTGGTCATGGCCGGCACGCCCGCAAACATGCCCATCTGGGCAATCGTTTCGGCGATTTCCTGTTTCGTGGCTCCGGCTTCCACCAAATGGCGGACCGTCAGCCTGATCTGCGCCTCGGCCTGCGCGCCCAGTACGGTCAGCCCCGCCAGCGTCAGCAAAAGCCGCGTTTTCGCGTCAAGACCGTCGGGGTTGATGCCCTTGCCAAAGAACATCTCCATCGTTTCTTTGGGCATGGTTGGCCAGAGCGCTTCGAACCCTTTGGGCGTAAAGGCCTCCATGTCGAAATTCATCGACTTGGCCCAGTCCTGAGACATCTTCATCATCGCTTCAAAGGGATTTGTGTCGCTCATACCGCCTCCTCAGCTTCAAAAACTTCAATCGCGGCGTTCAAGCCGTTAATCATGGCCGGAAACCCGCCATAAAGGGTCATTTGATAAATGATTTCGCAAATCTCTTCGCGGCTTGCGCCAACAGCGCGCGCGCTGGCGATATTCACCTTAAGCTGCGGCTTGGTCTGCCCGCCCTGTGCGGTCAATGCGGCAACAGTCGCCAAAAGACGGGTCTTTTCGTCGACCACGCCGCGCGCGTAGAAAGTGCCATAGGGGACTTCGACGACCATCCGCGACAGACCGGGGACCAGCGCATCATAGCGGGCTGCCAGCGCGTCTTCCATGCCGGGATTGACCTGCTCTGACAGCGCCTTGCCGCGCTCGTATGTGGGTTCGTCAAGGCTCATCTGTAGGGTGCATCCAGTTCCAGATTGCGCGCAATCTCTGATTCCCAGCGGTCGCCGTTTTCCAGCAGCTTGGCCTTGTCGTAGTACAATTCTTCGCGCGTCTCGGTGCTGAACTCGAAATTCGGGCCCTCGACGATGGCATCCACCGGACAGGCCTCTTGGCAGAAACCGCAGTAGATGCATTTGGTCATGTCGATGTCATAGCGGGTGGTGCGGCGGCTGCCGTCATCACGTGGTTCGGCGTCGATGGTGATGGCTTGCGCGGGGCAGACAGCCTCGCACAGCTTGCACGCAATGCAGCGTTCTTCGCCGTTGGGATAGCGACGCAAGGCATGCTCGCCCCGGAACCGTGGGGACAAGGGTCCCTTTTCATGCGGGTAGTTCAGCGTGGCCTTGGGCGCAAAGAAATACTTCATACCAAGGCGGAAACCATGCCAGAAATCCTGAAGCAAAAAGTACTTGGCGGCGCGGGTGTAATCCATTTGGGTCATTGATTAAGCTCCAATCGCCCAGCGGGCCCAGAAGCCGCCGAGAACTTCGAATTTTGCGAGGAAAGACACCAGCACGACCCAGCCCAGCGACATCGGCAGGAACACTTTCCAGCCGATCCGCATCAGCTGGTCATAGCGGTAGCGGGGGGTAATCGCCTTGACCATCGCGAACATAAAGAAGACCAGCGCCATCTTCAGCACCATCCAGCCGATACCATCCGGCAGACCCGGAATAGGTGACAACCAGCCGCCGAAAAACAGCAGCGAGATCAGCGCGCACATCAGCACAACGGCCATCAATTCGCCGATCATGAACAGCAGGAACGGGGTGGACGAATATTCCACCTGATAGCCTGCAACCAGTTCCGATTCCGCCTCTGGCAAATCGAACGGCGGACGGTTCGTTTCAGCCAAGGCACTGATAAAGAACAAGAACAGCATCGGGAAATGCGCGACCCAGAACCAGTTGAAAAGGCCCGCATCACCGTCCTGCGCGGCGACGATATCGCCGAAATTCATCGACCCTGCCGATATAATCACCCCGATGATGATCAGACCGATCGAGACTTCGTAAGAAATCATCTGTGCCGCAGAGCGCAGTGAGCCGAGGAACGGATATTTCGAGTTCGACGCCCAGCCGCCCATGATCACGCCATAGACCTCAAGCGAGCCAATCGCGAAGATATAAAGGATCGCCACGTTGATATCGGACAAGACCCAACCGTCATTGAACGGAATAACGGCCCACGCCACGACCGACAGCACAAAGGCGATCAAGGGGGCGAGGAAGAAGACAAAGCGATCCGCGCCTGCCGGAACGACGATTTCCTTGACGATGTATTTCAGGAAATCCGCGAATGACTGCAACAGGCCAAAAGGACCCACGATATTGGGCCCGCGCCGCATCTGGACCGCGGCCCAAACCTTGCGGTCCGCGTACATCAGGAAGGCCAGCGCCAGCAACAGCGGGATCAGCACCAGCAAACACTGACCCAGGATCACAAGGACAATGCCAAGGTTGGTGTTGGTGAAAAATTCAACCATTGTCGTCGTCCTTATTCCGCAGCCATCGGCGCAGCTTTGCGTGCCTTCGCGTTCGCACTCAGTTCCGCCATCAGGGCAGAGGCCCGCGCGATGGGGTTCGTCAGATAGAAATCACTGATCGCATTCACGAAATCAGCCTTGCCCGGCGTCTTGAGCGGGATCGGCTGCCATGCGTTTTCGGCCACAGAATCAATTCGGCCCAGATGCGGATGCGCTTTCACAATGGCCTGACGCAGTTGCGCCATGCTGTCATAGGGCAGCATCGCCCCAAGCTCCGCAGACAGCGCCCGCAGGATGGCCCAGTTTTCTTTGGCCTCACCCGGCGGGAAGCTGGCGCGCAGTGCCAGTTGCGGGCGGCCTTCTGTATTGACGAAAAGCCCGTTTTCTTCGGTGTAGGCGGCAGACGGCAGGATGATATCTGCGCGATGCGCACCCCGGTCGCCGTGGCTGCCTTGGTAAATCACGAAAGCACCGGGTGCGATATCGACCTCGTCGGCGCCAAGGTTATAGACCACCTCTGCTCCATCCAGCGCGGCCTCAAGCCCGCCTTCGGTCACAGCACCCACATCCATCGCGCCCACGCGGCCTGCCGCAGTGTGCAAAACAAGAAACTTGGAATTGGTCTTGGACGCCAGTTCCATCGCCTGAGACAGCACCGCCTCGCCATCCGCTTCGCGCAGCGCACCCATGCCGATCACGACAAGGCTGTCCATATCCTTGACCGCGCCCATCTCTTTGGCGGCGGTATCGACAAGCGCCTGACGGTCGGTCCCGACGGGCACGACATCAAAGGTCAGATCAACCTGCGGACCGATCATCCCCACAGTTGCCCCATTTGCCCACGCACGCCGCAAGCGGGAATTGAGCACTGGGGCCTCGTCGCGGGGGTTCGTGCCGATCAACTGGATCATCTTGGCGCTATCGATATCTTCAATCGCAGCCGTACCCACATAAGCAGAGCGGTTGCCAATCGGCAGCTTCGCCCCATCGGTCCGGCATTCGACGTGACCGCCCTGCCCTTCGATCAACTGCTTGAGCGCGAATGCGGCCTCAACCGGGGCCAGATCACCGACCAGACCCGCGATTTTCTTGCCCTTCATGGCCGCAGCCACAGCAGCAAGCGCTTCGGGCCAGCTGGCTTTGCGCAGTTTGCCGTTTTCGCGGATATAAGGTGTGTCCAAACGCTGGCGGCGCAGACCGTCCCAGACAAAGCGGGTCTTGTCGGAAATCCACTCCTCGTTCACGCCGTCATGGTTGCGCGGCAGGAATCGCATCACTTCGCGACCTTTGGTATCGACGCGGATGTTGGACCCAAGCGCATCCATCACATCGATGGATTCGGTTTTGGTCAATTCCCAAGGACGGGCGGTAAAGGCGTAAGGTTTCGATACCAGCGCACCCACGGGGCAGAGATCAATGATATTGCCCTGCATGTTCGAATCCAGCGTTTCGCCCAGATAACTTGTGATCTCGGCATCTTCGCCGCGACCTGTCTGGCCCATCTGGTGAATGCCTGCGACTTCGGTCGTGAAACGCACGCAGCGGGTGCAGGAAATACAGCGGGTCATATGGGTTTCGACCAGCGGGCCAAGGTCCAGATCTTCGGTCGCGCGCTTGGGTTCACGGAAGCGGCTGAAGTCGACGCCGTAAGCCATCGCCTGATCCTGCAGGTCACATTCGCCGCCTTGATCGCAAATCGGGCAATCCAGCGGGTGATTGATAAGCAGAAACTCCATCACGCCTTCGCGGGCCTTTTTGACCATGGGCGAGTTGGTTTTCACAACGGGCGGCTGGCCTTCGGGACCGGGGCGCAAATCCTTGACCTGCATCGCACAAGAGGCGGCGGGTTTCGGCGGGCCGCCCACAACCTCGACCAGACACATCCGGCAGTTGCCCGCAATTGACAGCCGCTCATGATAGCAGAACCGCGGGATTTCGATGCCCGCAACTTCACAGGCCTGTATCAGGGTCATGGCCCCATCAACTTCGACCTCGTTCCCATCGATGACGACTTTGCGCAGATTAGACATGGCGTGCCTTATATGTTCCCGGTCGCGTCATAGGCCGCAGGGGGTACAACGCGTTGCGTCGCGTTCTAACGCGACCGACGCTATGATGCCAGTCTGAACGACAAAAAAGAAAGCAATTTTCGCACTTGCAGCAATGGCTTTAGCGCAGCAGCCAGCCAACACGTGTATTTGCGGCAATCTGGGCGCGACCAACCGCGCAATAACTGGCCGCATCGCCCGGTACAGCACCCAAATCGGCCAATTGCTGCCGCGCGATCTGCTCAAGTCGGTCCTCTTCGGCCTTATCGTTCACATAGGCGTCGATGTCGGCCTCGGAATAGCCAAGGCTGCGCGCATGGTTCTTGAGAGTGTTCAGATAGCTCAAGCCACGGAAGGTGCGCGCGCTGATGGCGTCGCATTTGCGTGAAATCTCGTAGGCCATGCCCACTTGGATAATCCCGTCACGCACATAAGCCACGTCCTTGAGCGCCGTTTGGGCGGACAGGTTGCCAGCAGCCATCACGGCGGCCAGAGCAATCACGATAAAGATCGCGGGCTTCTTCATTTCCATTCTCCAACCTGCGGCGCGTGATGCACCGTTTGGTGTTGGGAATGACATCAGCTTTATGCGCAGGTTATTCAATATCAGCGCGATGACATCGGTGTGTTTACGCCAGATTGCCAGCGCGGGCCGCCCTCAGGATGCTTGATGCGCCCGCAGCCAGTCCCAGCCGAAAGCATCGTCGCTGTCGCCATGCGCCTGGCGGTGCGCCAGTTTCGCCATTGCCTGATCCAGAGTAGGCTGCGTTCCCTCAGGCACCCACCACATCACAAAATGCATCTGCACCAGATTTTCGAACCATTCCTTGCCACGATCCATGAATTTGGCGTGCAGGGTATCGAACACGAATGTCTTGAGCTGCGGTGCGGTTTCCCAGACAGACAGGTTTGCGACGAACTGCGGATCACCGTCCAAACAAGCCTCTGTGTTGCCCTTACCCGGCTCGCCCGATCCTTCCATCATCCATACAAAACCGGGCATCCGCTTGCCAAGACCATTCACGCGGTCAAGGTTGGCCATGAACTCGGCCACACGCGGATCGTCAGTCGGGGCGAGCAAGCGTCCTATATTCAACTCGGCAAGATGCATGGGGCGTCCTTTGGCTAAAGTTTAACGGCGCCGTTGGCGTGTCGGTGCAACTCCTGAAATCCCTTTGCGCAAAAACGCAAAAGCCAGAACCAAACCAATGATGCCAATCGCTGCGGCAGCACCATAGGCCCAAAGCGGTGCTATCTCGGCACGGACCGCCTGCACCGTAAACCAGGCGGGCAATCCACAGACGGCGGATGTAAAAAGGGCCGCAGCAATGCTCGCGGCCCCGTCAAGAAGAGTGCGAAACGCCATACGGAAGCGTTTAAGCCGGAATCAGCATTGCGCTGATCGCAGAGCCCTCAAGCACTTCTGCATCGCCAGCCGCGCAAAGATCGGTCCCTGTCAGCTCTACGTCATGCTTTGCCATAAAGCTCCGCTCGCTGACGTCTGTTTCAAGCTCGATCGCGTTGCGCAAAGCGTTGGCAGAGAGTGAGCCGCGCCCCACTTCGTTGCGCGCCTCGTTCAATTCCGCATCAAGCGCCGCGTCATAGGAATAGCGGGCGCAATTCTGCGCCACTGAATTGGCCAAGCTAAGATTGGCGTAATACATCGGCGTCGACATGGTGAAGAGTTTCTGGACTGCGGGATCATCAAAAGACCGTGCCCCACCTGTCGCACAAGCGGCCAGTGTCAAAGCCGCGCCAAACATCAATCCACGTTTCATCATTCTGCTGCCATCCCTGCAAGACGTTTGTGTTTGATCCGGTCCTCGATCTCGTCCCGGAAGTTCTTGATCAAGCCCTGTATCGGCCAAGCGGCCGCATCACCCAATGCGCAAATCGTATGACCCTCGACCTGTTTGGTCACGTCCAGCAGCATGTCGATCTCTTCCACCGACGCATTGCCTTCGACCAGACGCGCCATGACGCGCATCATCCAGCCAGTCCCTTCGCGGCACGGCGTACATTGGCCACAGCTTTCGTGCTTGTAGAATTTCGACAGCCGCCAGATCGCCTTGATCATGTCAGTGGAGTTATCCATGACGATCACAGCCGCCGTGCCAAGGCTTGATCCCTTTTCCTTCAGCGCGTCAAAGTCCATGATCGCGTCGCGCATGTTTTCGCCGCGCACGCAAGGCACCGAAGACCCGCCGGGGATCACCGCCTTGAGGTTGTCCCAGCCACCGCGAATACCGCCGCAGTGCTTTTCGATCAGTTCCTCGAACGGGATCGACATCTCTTCTTCGACGACGCAGGGGTTGTTCACATGACCCGAGATCGCAAAAAGCTTGGTGCCCGCGTTGTTCGGACGGCCCATGCCGGCAAACCAGCCACCACCACGGCGCAGGATCGTCGGGACGACAGCGATCGATTCCACATTGTTCACCGTGGTCGGGCAGCCATAAAGACCGGCACCGGCAGGGAATGGCGGCTTCATGCGCGGCATACCCTTTTTGCCTTCAAGGCTTTCCAGCAGTGCGGTCTCTTCGCCGCAGATATAAGCCCCTGCCCCGTGGGTCAGGTAAATGTCAAAATCCCAGCCGGACTTTGCCGCGTTCTTGCCGACCAGACCTGCGGCGTAACATTCGTCGATTGCCGCTTGCAGGGCTTCTTTTTCGCGAATGTACTCGCCACGGATGTAGATATAGCAGGCGTTTGCGTTCATTGCGAAGCTGGCAATCAGGCAGCCCTCGACCAGCGTATGCGGATCATGGCGCATGATCTCGCGGTCTTTGCAGGTACCCGGTTCGGATTCGTCGGCATTCACAACCAGATAGGCCGGACGTCCGTCGCTTTCCTTGGGCATGAACGACCACTTCAGGCCCGTCGGGAAACCCGCCCCGCCCCGGCCGCGCAAGCCAGAGGCTTTCATTTCGTTGATGATCCAGTCGCGGCCCTTTTTGATGATGCCAGCGGTGCCATCCCAATGGCCCCGCGCCTGCGCGCCTTTCAGCGTGCGGTCGTGCATCCCGTAAAGGTTCGTGAAAATCCGGTCTTCATCTTTGAGCATTACTGATCGCCCCTGTCGTCTTGGCGCGCGCGCCAGAGTTGATATGTCTGCCACAGGGCAAACCCGAAACCGGCGAGCGCTGCAAGGTCAAAAAGCGCCTGCGTCCGATTGGACCAGCCATATTCCGCACCAAGCAAGTTCGCCATGACCCAGAAACCACCAGTACCGGCCACGATCAACGCGACGCGTTGTCCTGCCCGGCTTTGTTTGGTGTTTCCGTGTTGGGTCATGGTGTTTGCAATGGCCTAGTAAACGCCGCCCTTGTCGACCTTCTTGGAGAATTCCGTAGATCCTCCGGCCGCCAGCGTTTTGGCTTGTGGGACCCAGTCATCACGGGTCGCACGCCCTTTGAAGCCTTCAAGGTTGTCGTCCATCCAAGCCTGCTCTTTCGGGCCCCAGCTTGCGATCTGGTCAAAGTGGAAGATGCCCATACCGTGCAAGGTTTTTTCCAGCTTGGGGCCCACGCCCTTGATCTGCTTGAGGTCATCAGGGCCGCCTTCGCGGGCCGCACTCAGAAATTCGGGCGTGCCATCGGAAGCTGCGGCTGCCGCAGGTGCCGGAGCGGGTGCAGGTGCTGCTGCCGGAGCGGGGGCTGCTTTTGGCGCAGGGGCCGGTGCGGGTGCTGCCTTGGCCGCAGGTGCCGCAACCTTCGATGGACCAGCCGCCGGCTCGCGCCAGCCCAAGGCCAGCACGATGGCCCCAATCGCACCAACAACGCCGCCGATGCAGGCCGATGCGAAGACCGAGAAGTCATAAAGAACGAAGGCAACGCCTGCTGCGATAATCGCAAACAGGGCGGCAACGGCGATGATGCCTTGGCTGATTGGTGCAGTATCTTTCATCGTGTGTATTCTCCCTCAGGTGACCGATTTCCGGCCGTGCAGATTTGGCACCCCCCATGCGTCAAATCGACCCATTCGCGCGCCCTGTGACAGGTCTAACCGAAAGTCGGCCTTTGCGTAAAGAAATACTGCGATTTAGCTGTCTTAACGCAGGTAATGCCCAATCTCTGGGCGATCACTTGGCCTTGGAAAGTGCGGCAGCCTGCGCGATCCAGTCATCACGCTGAATCCGCCCTTTGAATTTCAAACGGCTATCCACCCATGCAATTTCGTCTTCGGTCCACTTTGCGATCTGATCAAAGTGCCAGAAGCCCAACGCGTTCAGCACGCCTTCCAGCTTGGGACCAACGCCAGAGATCAGCTTGAGATCGTCGGCGCCGGACTTGCGCGGGGCCGCCATCGTTTTCGGCTTCTTTTCAGCCTGTATCTGCGGATTGGACTTGCCCTCGGGCTTGGCCTTGGATTCTGCTGCGGCCTGCTGTTTGGTGATACCTGTCTTGTCGACAGGTTTCTTTGCTGCGGGCTTGGGTTCGGCGGCTTTAGATGCTTTGCCCGTTGCGCTCTTGGGGGCTGTGCCGTCTTTGATCCAAGGGGTCAGAAGCGGAACCTCGGTCCCGTCGATCCGCTTGACGGTATCGCCGATATCCACCGCCAATTGCGCGCTGGCGTTATACTGTGTCTTGCCACTGTCATAGCCGCGCAAGGTTGTCAGGCCCTTGAGCGGCTCTGCTGCAAAGCGCCCGTTCTGCGGGCCGGGGGTTGGCACGCGACCTGCGGCCAATTCGTCGATAATCTCTCCCAGGCGCTCGGCGGTCAGGTCTTCGTAATAGTCCTTGCCGATCTGGGCCATCGGCGCGTTGGCGCAAGAGCCCAAGCATTCGACCTCTTCCCAAGAAAACTTGCCATCCGCGGACAGGGCGTGCGGTTTGTCGGCGATCTTGTCCTTGCAGACACCGATCAGGTCCTCTGCGCCGCAGATCATGCAGGACAGCGTACCGCAAACCTGAATATGGGCCACCGCGCCAACCGGCTGCAACTGGAACATGAAATAGAAGGACGCGACTTCGAAAGCACGGATAAAGGCCATGTCCAGCATGGTCGCCACATGTTCAATCGCCGGGCGGGTCAACCAGCCTTCTTGCTCTTGGGCGCGCCACAGGATCGGGATGATCGCCGAGGCCTGACGGCCTTCGGGGAATTTCTTTATCTGCGCCTCGGCCCATTTCTGGTTTTCAGGCGTAAAGGCGAAGGTTGCGGGTTGGTCGTGGTAGAGGCGGCGTAGCATTAGATCATTCCGGTCAACATCAAGCGCGCAGCATCAGCGCAAAGAAAACGGCAGGAGGTCCCCACCAAGGTTCAACATACCCCCTAACACAAGGGTCGATCCGGGCAAGCCAATTGTCATCATGCGCAAATGCCCGTTGTCACCCGAAAGGCGTTTCCGCCGGGGACAATTTGCCCGCGCCCGTCAGCCCGAAGTTCGGTCATGATCCGGCCAAGGTCCTCGCGAGACAAGATCGCATCGGCCATGATTTGTTCAGAGTTCAGGCTATTCACTTCGCAGCCAGCCGCCTGTGCGGCCCCGATAAAGCGTTCGGTCGCGGACTGCGGGATAACGATGGGTGCCGCGACAGGTGCGGGAGCGGGCCTTGGGGCTGGTCTGAAATCGGGGATCGGCATCGCGCAGGCCGAAGCGGCCACGAATGAAAGAACGGTCAATCTGCGGATCATCTCAAGTTACCTTCCATGAGGCGCCGATGGCTAGTTGTTGGCCACTTCAGGCACCGTTCCAAACACATCCGTCAGCCCGTAGACCATGATCAACACCGATACCGCTATTCCGCAGACACCACCGATGATCACCCCCGCCATTGACCGGCGGAAAAATCGCGAAACGCCGGCAGAGACAAAAAACCCGCTCGCGACCAACAGTCCCAGTAAGATATCGCCAAGGGTCATCTGTCGATTTCGCCAAACACGACGTCCATCGTCCCGATAATCGCACTCACATCGGCCAACTGGTGGCCCTTGCAGATATAGTCCATCGCTTGCAGGTGAAGATAGCCCGGCGCGCGGATCTTGGCGCGATACGGCTGATTTGTGCCGTCGGCGACCAGATAAACGCCGAACTCGCCCTTGGGGGCCTCGACAGCGGCGTAAACCTCGCCCGCAGGCACATGGAACCCTTCGGTGTAAAGTTTGAAGTGGTGGATCAGCGCCTCCATCGAGGTCTTCATCTCGCCGCGTGTCGGCGGTGTCATCTTGCCACGCGCCATCACATCACCCTTTTCGTGGCGCAGCTTTTCGCAGGCTTGGCGGATGATGGATGTGGATTGACGCATTTCCTCCATGCGGCACAGGTAACGGTCATAGCAATCGCCGTTCTTGCCGACAGGGATCTGGAACTCGAATTCATCATAGCATTCGTATGGCTGCGCGCGGCGCAAATCCCATGCAAGGCCGGAACCACGCACCATGACGCCCGAAAACCCCCATTCCTGAATGTCGTCTTCGGTCACGACACCGATATCTGCGTTGCGCTGCTTGAAAATCCGGTTCTCGGTCAGCAGACCGTCGATATCGTCTAGCACCTTGGGGAAAGCCTCGGCCCAAGCGTCGATATCCTCGACCAGTTGGTCCGGCAGGTCCTGATGGACACCGCCGGGGCGGAAATAGGCGGCGTGAAGCCGCGCGCCACAGGCCCGTTCATAGAAAATCATCAGCTTTTCGCGCTCTTCAAAGCCCCAAAGCGGCGGGGTCAGCGCGCCCACGTCCATCGCTTGGGTGGTCACGTTCAGCAGGTGGCTAAGGATGCGGCCAATCTCGGAATAGAGGACGCGGATCAGTGACGCACGGCGCGGTACCTCGGTCTTGGTCAGCTTTTCGATGGCCAGACACCAGGCATGTTCCTGATTCATCGGGGCCACATAGTCCAGGCGGTCGAAATACGGCAGGTTTTGTAGATAGGTCCGCGACTCCATCAGCTTTTCGGTGCCACGGTGCAGCAGGCCGATATGCGGGTCGCAACGCTCTACAATCTCGCCGTCCAGTTCCAGGACAAGACGCAACACGCCGTGGGCCGCAGGGTGTTGCGGGCCAAAGTTGATGTTGAAATTGCGGATCCGCTGTTCGCCGGTTGCAGCGTCAGTCGATCCATCGTCATAAGTGTTCACACGGATATCGCCGTCCATCATGGCTTAAGCCCTCGCTCGATTGTCTTGCCACCGCTGTGGCAGGGGGCCGATATTCCGGGCCGCCCATTCATAGTGTTCGTTCAATAAGCCCAACGCGCGCGGGCGTAACTTGTCCAGCATCACGACCTCTGGCCCTTCATTGGCGGGCAGTTTCACATTGGCGATGACAGGAGTGATACCCAGAAACGCACAGAGTTTCGCCGCACCTTCCTGTGTAAACAGATCCTCGGCGAATTGCACCAGCAACCTGCCTTCAGGGATCACGCGCCGCAGTTTGCGGATGATCTTGGGATAATCGCCGCGCTCAAGGATGTGGGTCTCTTGGCCCCGGTTAAGAATCCGATACAGGATATTATTCGATTTCTTTTCATAGACTTCGTGTTCCTGCCGCTGCCTGCGGGCCTGCATCCGGATATGAGACCAGAGCCGGTCCAGCGGATCACGGATCAGGTAGATGAACTTTGTCGTGGGCGACACATTCAGCATACGGGTCAGTATCTCGTCCGGAAGGGTCGCATAATTTGGCGTGATATCAGCGACCACGCGGCTGTCTGCCCGCCCGTCCATCAGCCACCCCAGATAGGCCGCATCATCCGAACGGTCCCCTTCAAGGGCCGCAAGCAGCGCTTTCATCTGCGCGATCCGGCGGTTGAGATTGTCAACCTGCCAGCCACGCCCAGCCTCTGCGGCATCATGCTTTTGGGCGCGCATCTCGCGCAGGCGGACGCGGTAGGCGACCAACTGCTTTTCAAGCGCCTGTGCCTCGAAAGTATCCCAGTAATGCGCCTCTTTGACCGCAGGCATCCCGCATTCGGGGTGGTCATGCAGATAGCGGTAAAGCCAAGACGTCCCCGCCTTGGTTGCTCCGACACAGTAAAGAAGGGTTGGATCAGGCATCAGCCCGCTTTCTCTTCTTTCTTCTTTTCGTCACCGGGCAGGATGTATTCTGCCCCCTCCCATGGCGACATAAAGTCGAACTGGCGGTACTCCTGCACAAGGCTTACGGGTTCGTAGACCACGCGCTTTTGCACTTCGTCATAGCGGACTTCGGTATAGCCCGTTGTCGGAAAATCCTTGCGCAGCGGATGGCCGCGGAAACCGTAGTCGGTCAGGATGCGGCGCAGGTCGGGGTGGCCGGTAAAGAGGATACCGAACATATCGAACACCTCCCGTTCAAACCAGTTGGCCGAAGGATGCACCGAGATGATCGAGGGCACCATGTCCTCTTCGCGGATCTGGACCCGCAGGCGGATGCGATGGTTCTGATACATGCTCAGGAAGTGGTAAATCACATCAAACCGTCTGGCGCGGGTCGGGTAGTCAACCGCCGTGATGTCGACCAGCGACGAAAACTTGCAGCTTGCATCGTTCTTGAGAAATTCAACAAAACTGACCAGCGATGACGGGGCGACTGTGACCGTCAGCTCATCATGGGCCACGTCCCAAGACAAAACGCAATCGGTGCGCTTGAGTTCCAGATGGGTCCCAAGTTCTTGCAGGGCTTCGGTCATCGTATTTCCTTTCACACGCGCGTCTTAGCGCACGATTGTCCCGGTCCGGCGCATCTTGCGCTGGAGCTGAAGGATACCATAAAGCAGCGCTTCTGCCGTTGGCGGACAGCCGGGCACGTAGATATCGACCGGCACGATGCGGTCACAGCCTCGCACGACTGAATAGCTGTAGTGATAATAGCCACCGCCATTCGCACAGGACCCCATCGAAATCACATAACGCGGCTCTGGCATCTGGTCGTAGACCTTGCGCAGCGCGGGGGCCATCTTGTTGGTCAGCGTGCCGGCCACGATCATCAGGTCGGACTGGCGCGGGGACGCGCGCGGGGCCGTGCCGAACCGTTCCAGATCATAACGCGGCATTGAGGTATGCATCATCTCGACCGCACAGCAGGCCAGACCGAAGGTCATCCAATGCAGGGACCCTGTGCGCGCCCAGTTGATGATGTCCGCGGTCGAGGTCACAAGGAAACCCTTGTCCTGCAATTCCGAATTGATCAGCTGCGCGCCGTGTTCCTTGTCAGCGCCCACTGCGGTTCCGGTCATCACTCCCATTCGAGCGCCCCCTTCTTCCATTCATAGGCAAAGCCGATCGTCAGCACGCCCAGAAAAACCATCATCGACCAAAAGCCCACCATGCTGATATCCTGAAACGCGACCGCCCAGGGGAAAAGGAAGGCGACTTCGAGGTCAAAGATAATGAACAGAATCGCAACCAGATAGAACCGCACGTCAAACTTCATGCGGGCATCGTCAAAGGCGTTGAATCCGCACTCGTAGGCAGAGACTTTTTCAGGATCAGGGTTGCGGACGGCGACAATCGCTGCGGCCACAATCAGGATCAGGCCCAGCGCAATAGCGAGGCCCAGAAAAATCATGATCGGCAGATATTCGGCAAGCATTTCCTGCAAGGGGTGTTCCTTTCGGCTCGGCACACCAAAAGGCGCGCTGAAAGTTGGCTAGCCGATGCATATCGTTGTGCCCCCAAAGGGTCAACCAAGCGCAGTGTCGCAGAACATCAATTTGAAGGAATTAATCGACCCGGTCGATCAGCGGATAGTTTGGCGACAAGACAGCAGCCGCCACGGATAGCAATGACACGCCATGCGCCAAGCCATTGGCGCGCGCCTCATGCCCCGAGATCACGTCTGACATCTCGGTCAGATTGTCGGCCTGCTGGTCTGTCAGCCAGAACATGGCATGCATACCAAGGGTAAAATCACCGGGCAGGTCGGACACCGCGATCCGGCAGCCTTGGGCGGTTGCAGTGAATATCAGTGAGGTGACCGTCACGGTCCCGTTGCGCATGACGATCATCACATCATGGCGCTCGGGCGTCGATGCCAGAACCTTGGCATCAACCTTCACGATCAACGGCTGGTCGGGGTTTTCGGGGTCACTTGTATGGGGTGACGCAACCGCCACATCGAAAAAGCCGTTTTCGTCAGCCTCGCCCGCCAAGACACGGCCACGGCGCGTCTGGGGCTGCAAAGCACATTGACGCCGTGCCACAGCGGGAGAGCACGCAACATCAAGCTGGGTCCTCAGGCGCAGCCGCACCGCAGGGCCGGCATAGACCAGTGCTCCCAGAAGAATTTGCAAGATCGCAATCAGCACCCCTGTCGCAGCAACAGCAAAGGCCACCAAGATCACAAGCGCCGCAGAAACATGCTCTGCCGGCGCCCATTGAGCAACGGCCTTGATCACAGGCATCGCCACCACCAGCAATGTCACCGACAAGGACAGGCTGATCGTCTCGAGCGTCACATTGGGAAAGATCACCACATGACCCACAACAAGTGCGGCCACCGCCAAACTGGCAATTGTAGCACTTTGCGGTGAAAGAACCGCAGGGTTCAGCGCAGACAGGCCCAGCATCACAAGCACAGGCACAAGAACGGCCAGCACGATCAAGCGGCGCAACCGGATAATGCGGTAGATCATTTGTTCTGCGGTTGGCCAATCAAAGTGCATCTGGGACTCCTTGTCTGAGTCCGAAAGTGCCACATGAAATGGGTCAGAAGTGAGACAGGAATCTGACAATACGCTTACAATTCGGTGCCCCAGCGCGGCTTTCTCTTGTCAAAAAAGGCAGAAATGCCTTCTTTGGCCTCTGCACTGTCCCATTGTGCGACCAAGGCATCGACCGAACGCGCCACGACCTTTTCGTCGATGACGGGCCCCAAACTGCGCGCCAAAGCCTTGGCCGCGGCCACAGCGCCAGGCGCACAGCCCAGATAAGGCGCGACCTCGGATGCGATCGCCGCATCCAGCTGATCGGCAGGAACCGCCTTGGCGATGACCCCCAGGCGCGCTGCCTCGGCCGCATCAAAAACACGCCCCGACATAAAGACACGGCGGGCAAAGGCCTCACCCATGCGGGCTAGGACATAAGGACCAATCGTGGCCGGGATCAGCCCCAGCCTGGTCTCGGTCAGGCCGAATTGCGCGTGATCGGCTGCAATCACGACATCGCATACACAGGCCAGACCAACGCCTCCGCCAAAGGCATTGCCCTGAACGCGCCCGATCAAGGGCTTTGGCAAGGTGTTCAACGCGCCCAGCATCCCAGCCAAGGACTGCGCCGCCGCACGTCGCATCGCCCGATCACCCGCCATCTGCGTGCGCATCCAGCCCAGATCCCCTCCGGCGCAGAAAGAGCGCCCCTGCGCGGTCAAAACGACCACCCGCACCGCATCGTCGGCTGCAATCTCGGTGGCGGCCGCTTTCAGTGCATCAATCAAGGCTTGCGACAGGGCATTGTGCTTTTCAGGGCGAGCCAAAGCCAATGTGGCAACCCCGCGCGCATCTACCTGCAGATCAATCATCGCATCCCCCGTGCCATTTGCGCCGCCTTGGCAATGACAGTCGCATCTATCCCCGTGTCGAATCCACGCCGGTCCAGTAACTCCAGAACAGCCTCGGTGGCGACATTGCCCGGTGCGCCGGGGGCATAGGGACAACCGCCCAAACCGCCCACTGCACTGTCAAAGGCGCGCAGACCCAGATCCAGAGCGACATCGATATTGGCCAAGGCCTGCCCGCCTGTATCATGAAAATGCCCTGCCAGATCGGAAACAGGCACGACCTGCATCACCGCCTCCAGCATCGCGGCAACCCGCTGTGGCGTCCCCTTACCGATCGTATCGCCCAAGGACAGCGGCATCGGCGCGATCGCGCGCAAAAGCGCCGCAGCATCAGCGACCCGTTCTGGCAACGTGGGGCCATCAAACGGGCAATCCGTCACGCAAGAGATATAGCCGCGCAGGCGCAGGTCTTCAGCCCTTGCCGCCTCGACAACAGGGGCGAGCCGGGCAACTGATTGGGCAATCGAACAATTCAGATTGTTCTGCGAAAACCCCTCCGAGGCAGAGATAAAGACTGCAATCTCATAATGCACCCCCGGCACCCGCGCCGCCAAAAACGCCTCCCAGCCAGTCATATTGGGCACCAGCACGGCAAAACGCACATCCGGCGCAGGCGCGAGCGCAGCCATCACGCGATCGGTATCGGCCATCTGCGGCACCCACTTGGGGCTGACAAAACTGCCCACCTCGATATCGCGTAAACCCGAAGTGGCCAGCAGATCAATCAACGCCACCTTCTGCGCAACCGGGATCGCGCGCGGTTCGTTTTGCAACCCATCACGCGGGCCCACCTCATGAAGACGTACAAACTCCGCCATCAGGCCCCGCTCTTCTTTTGTTCCCAAATACCTCGGGGGAGCGCGGCACGCGCGGGGGCAGCGCCCCTATGACGCCTGCTGATCAAGGCAGAACCTCCCACGGCGGATAGAACGGCTTGGCATAAAGCGCGGGCGCCTCGGGGACCGACTTGGCAAATGCATCCCGCGCCGTGATCCGGTCAAACCAGATGCGCAACTTGGGAAACGGGTCCAGCCGGACGAAGTGCTGGGCCATGTAAACCGCCTGCCCCACGCCGATGTCGGCTGCTGAAAAATCAGACAAGAGATAATCGCCCTGCAGCGCCTCCTCGACCGTTGCCAGCGTTTTCGCCAGCCGTTTCGCCTCAAGCTGCATAACGACAGCCGAGCGCATGTGATCCGCGTAGATCACGATATGCTGTTGGGTCAAAGCGGCACTATGCTGGCTGATCGTCTCGGCGAAATGGATCCAGTTCAGCCAAGCGGCGCGTTCAACGTGACCTGGGTCTCGACCCAAGCCCGCCTGCGGGAAGCGTTCGCAAAGATACTCCGCAATCGCCCCGCTTTCGGTCAGGACATGCCCGTCGATTTCAAGGGTGGGGACGCGCCCTGTGGGGTTCAATGACCGGTAAGGTTCTTGGCGCAGGGTTTTGTCCAAAGGACGGATGACCAGTTCAAAATCGAGCCCCAGTTCATGCAACAGCCAAAGGCTGCGCATGGAACGGGTCTGGTGTGCGTGGTGCAAACGGATCATGCGAGGGCCTCCAATGCAATCATCTCAAATCCGGCGGTGACCTGATCGCCGGCTGACACCGCGACGCGGGACACAACACCTGCACGTGGTGCGCGCAGGACATGTTCCATCTTCATCGCCTCCAGCACAGCCAGCCGGTCGCCCGCGCCAACGCTTTGACCGGTCACCACCGCGACGTCACGCACCAGCCCCGGCATCGGGGCCAGCACTGTGTCCCCCGCGACCACGCTGCCCTGCCGGTCCAGCGGATCAATGATATTGAACGTCAGCGTTTCAGGGCCAAAGACCGTCACATGCCCGCGATGCACGATGGCGGGCAGTCCCCAGGTCGCACCCTGTCTGGTCAATGCGACCGCCGCATCACCGATCATCACGGTGCAGCCGTTGGCGCTTTGAAATGACAACCGTGCCGTCACGGTCTTATCGCCATGACCCAGCACGATATCCCGCACCAAGGGTTGCCACAGCGTGAACCCGGCCATTCCCCCCTGCGGCACGGCGGCAGCCGTCACCGCTGCAATCGCCAGTTCTTTCACACCGGGCTGCACGGCAGCACAGAGCAGCTTTGCCTCTCGCGCAATCAAGCCTGTATCAACCTGTGCCGCCACAAAACCGCCATCGCGCGACAACCGCCGCAGGAACCCGATATTCGTGACCGTGCCCGCCACTTCGGTGGCATCCAAAGCCGCCTGCAGCGACCGCAAAGCCGTTGCCCGATCCGGCCCATGCACCGTGATTTTCGCGATCATCGGGTCATACCAGGGCGAGATTTCATCACCCGCGACCACCCCGCTGTCGATGCGAACGCCCGCGGGAAAGGCCAGATGGTCAAGCACCCCCGTCGCAGGCAGAAACCCCGCAGGGACGTCTTCGGCATAAAGCCGTGCCTCGAAAGCATGGCCCTTGATTTCCAGATCCGCCTGCTTCACTGGCAACGCCTCGCCCGCCGCCACACGCAACTGCCATGCCACCAGATCGACTCCGGTGATCGCCTCGGTCACCGGATGCTCGACCTGCAACCGCGTGTTCATCTCCATGAACCAGAACCCGTCAGGGCGCAGTGCGCCCGCGCCATCCACGATAAACTCCACCGTGCCCGCGCCCGCGTAACCGATCGCCTTGGCCGCTTTGACCGCCGCGTCGCCCATCGCTTTGCGCAGCGCTTCGGTCATGCCGGGGGCCGGTGCTTCTTCGATCACCTTCTGATGGCGGCGCTGCAGGGAACAATCCCGCTCGAACAGATGCACCGCGTCCACGCCATCGCCAAAGACCTGCACCTCGATGTGGCGCGGGCTCTGGATATATTTCTCGATCAGGACAGCGGGGTTGCCGAAAGCGGTGCGCGCTTCGGCCTGTGCCGAGGCCAGATTCTCGCCAAAATCCACAGCGCGCGCGACCAACCGCATACCTTTACCGCCGCCACCCGCGACAGCCTTGATCAACACCGGATAGCCAATCGCATCGGCTTCCCCCGCCAAAAAGGCAGGGTCCTGATTAGCCCCGTGATACCCCGGCACAACGGGCACGCCCGACTGGACCATCAGCGCCTTGGCAGCATCCTTCAGCCCCATCGCGCGGATCGCGTCGGCCGAAGGACCAATGAACACAAGGCCGGCAGCCACAACAGCCTCTACAAAATCGGGGTTCTCGGACAGAAACCCATAGCCGGGATGAATGGCCTCTGCGCCCGTGTCCAAAGCTGCCTGAATAATCAAATCACCGCGCAGATAGCTGTCAGCCACGGGTGCAGGACCCAAGCGCACCGCCTCGTCCGCCTGCCGCACATGCAGCGCCTGCGCATCGGCATCGGAATAGACCGCCACCGTCCGCACACCCATCGCGCGGGCGGTGCGGATCACGCGGCAGGCGATCTCACCGCGATTGGCAACGAGGATTTTAGTGAACATCCCGCTCACATCCGAAACACGCCAAAGCGTGTCTCCTCTATCGGCGCGTTGCAGGCTGCCGCGAGCGACAGCGCCAGCACTTCGCGACTGTTGCGCGGGTCGATGATCCCGTCATCCCATAGACGGGCACTGGCATAAAGCGGGTGCGATTGTTCTGCGAACATCTCGATGGTGGGCTGTTTGAAGGCGGCTTCTTCTTCGGCAGACCAACTGCCACCAGCCCGTTCAATCGCGTCCCGTTTCACGGTCGCAAGCACCCCTGCGGCCTGTTCGCCACCCATCACAGATATCCGTGACGTCGGCCATGACCACATGAACTGTGGGCTGTAAGCCCTTCCTGCCATGCCATAATTCCCCGCGCCAAACGATCCGCCCACGACCATCGTGATCTTGGGAACCTTGGTTGTGGCCACCGCAGTCACCATCTTGGCCCCGTGCCGCGCGATGCCTTCGTTTTCGTATTTCTGGCCCACCATGAAACCGGTGATATTCTGCAAGAACACCAACGGGATCTTGCGCTGGCTGCACAGTTCCACAAAATGCGCGCCCTTCTGCGCGCTTTCCGAAAACAGCACCCCGTTGTTGGCCACAATACCGCAAGGCCAGCCGTCGATATGGGCAAAGCCGCAGACCAGCGTTTCGCCAAACCGCGCCTTGAATTCGTCAAAGCGGGATGCGTCCACGATGCGCCGGATCACGTCGCGGATATCATAGGGCGTGCGCAGATCGGCAGGGATCACATCAAAGATGGTGGCAGGATCAAATGCGGGAGGTTCAGACGACAAGCGGTTGACAGATATAGATTTATCCAACGCACAAGAGGCCACCGCCTGCCGCGCCAGTGCCAAGGCGTGGGCGTCATCCTCTGCCAGATAATCGGCCACACCCGACAGGCGCGTATGAACGTCACCACCGCCCAGCGCCTCGGCGCTCACGATCTCGCCGGTCGCGGCTTTGACCAAGGGTGGCCCCGCCAGAAAGATCGTGCCTTGATCCTTCACGATGATCGACACATCCGCCATCGCGGGCACATAGGCCCCGCCCGCCGTGCAGGACCCCATCACAACGGCGATCTGTGGAATACCTTTGGCGGACATCTGCGCCTGATTGTAAAAGATGCGCCCAAAGTGGTCGCGATCAGGGAACACCTCGTCCTGATTGGGCAGGTTGGCCCCGCCGCTATCGACCAGATAGATGCAGGGCAGATGGCAGTTTTCCGCGATTTCCTGCGCGCGCAGGTGTTTCTTGACGGTCATCGGATAGTATGTGCCACCCTTCACCGTGGCGTCATTGCAGATCACCATCACCTGATGGCCTTGCACATGACCCACACCGGCAATCACGCCTGCGCAAGGGGCAGCACCGTCATAAAGCCCATGCGCGGCGGTCGCACCGATCTCTAAAAACGGGCTACCGGGATCAAGCAGGTTCGCCACGCGGTCGCGCGGCAGCATCTTGCCACGCGACAGATGGCGGGCGCGTGATTTTTCGCCGCCGCCCGCAGCGGCCCATGCCGCCGCTGCGGCGACTTCGGCAAGTGCTTCTTCGTGTTTGGCGCGGTCGCTCATCGTAGCTGGTCCTCGAGTACCAGTGTTTGCGCGGCGGTGGCGGTCATCAGGCAGGCCAACAGGGCTGGCCCCTGACCCGTTCCGCCCTCCCATTGCACGAACTCAAAGTCGCAACGGGCATCGCGATAACTGATCCAGGTCCGTTGCATGGCCCGCATTTTGTCCAACACCGCAGGCCGTTCGGCGTGCTGCACCAGAAGCTGGCCATAAACGTCGTTGAGGCGCGCATCCCACCACGCGCGCTCATAATCCAGACAGCCACCCATACCGGGCGTACTGAACCCGCCGGGGTTGTCGACCATGCACAGGTTGGCGGCCGCCCCGATACAGGCGTGGCGCATCGCCGGGTCGGTTGCATCGGCCAGACAGTCAATCGTCGGGTCAGCGTGATAGACGAGGTCCTGCGCGGTGGCAGGCACATTTGAAAGGCATAAGGCTGTGAAAAATGCAATGTATTTCATGCGCTTGGCCCTTGTGGCTCAGGTAAGGCTTCGCCGCGTGGGCCGACGAAATAGGTCGTGGTCAGCCCGCTGGGATGGGCGCAATTGATCACCATGCGGACCCTGACATCAGGATGTGTGACCGCCGCGCAATCGGTCGGGCTGGCCCCCTCTGGTGCTATCGCCAGATAGGCCGCGGCATAGCGGTTGATGATCTCGGTCTCGGTCGGGACTTGACCCGCTTGCAGGCCAAGGTAGGCGGCAAAGCCGATCAAACCCGCAAGAGGCAGAAAAAAATAGGCCCGCCTCATTGCAAACCGGTCCGGTAGTCGCGCAGCGCCAAGCTGCGTTCGGCGGTCATGCGCAAATGGCAGTCTGCGCCGGCAATCTGGCGCATGGAGCCCGCACCCCACAGGCCGTATTCCATCGCGCAATTGGCATCGCGAAAGGCGATCCACGCGCGTTGGGCGGCAAGCAGTTGGTCGGCGCGGATGGCATATTCGGGGAACAGGGCCAAATCCTGCGCATCAAGCGAACGCGCAAAATCGCGGGCAAGCGCGTATTCTGCGTTCAGAAGAACGTCCCATGCGTCCCGTTCACCCAGTTGGCAAAACATCATGCCGACCGTTGTTTCGCCGTCCGTTTCGCCAGACATACAGGCGCTGGCGGCGTCCCCGATGCAGCTTTCCGGCCCGCCATCCTCCATGCCGCGTGCAGCACAGGAATCCACCATCGGCGCATAGAGCCAATTATCCTGCGCGAATACAGGACCGGCAAGAACGGTAAGTATCAGGCAAAGCGCGCGCATCATTGCCCGCCCTTCGCGCAGAATGCGGCGAATGCCCCCGTACCGGGATTTTCGCAGGCTTGTCGGACCGTGAATTCAAGCTCTAGTGCGATCAGGGCCGTTTCGCGCATCTGACAGCGGGCGGTCTCTTCTGTGGCTGTCTGGGGCATATTCTGTTGCCCCACCCGCAAGGCGCATTCCAGCGCGACATTGGCCGTTGCCGCCGCCGGGTTGGCGACCGACGCGCGCAAGTCGTCAAGCTGCTCAGATTGCGGCTTGTCTGCGACCCATGCGGCCAGCCCCAGATAATTCTGCGCGATCCGCCATTTCCAATAGGCCTCTTCCGCCTTGGCGCCTGACACCGCGTCTGCTGTGGCACTGTCAGCGCTCAAACCAATGCAATCGCGCGCGCCGGCCGTGACAAGCGCCGAAGGACCAAGCGCCACCTGCGCGTTGACGCAAGCGTCTGTCAAGGTCGCGGAAATCTCAACACCATCGACCGAAAAGACCGGAGGCGCGTCAAAACTCTGCGCCATGGCGACGCAGGGAAGCAGGAAGACCGCAGCTATCACCCTCATCCCATCGCCCCCATCATTTCGCGCCCGATCAGCATACGCCGGATTTCTGATGTGCCCGCCCCGATCTCCATCAGCTTGGCATCGCGGAACAGCCGCGCGACAGGGGCGTCGGCAAGGAACCCCGCCCCGCCCATCGCCTGCACGGCCTGATGCGCCTGTTTCATTGCCTCTTCGCTGGCATATAGGCAGCACGCCGCCGCATCTTGGCGGGTGACAGTACCCCGATCACAGGCGCGCGCGACCTCATAGACATAGGCCCGCGCCGAATTCATCGCCGTGTACATATCCGCCAGCTTGCCCTGCATCAGCTGGAAATTCCCGATGGGTTCACCGAATTGTTTGCGGTTGCTCACATAGGGCATCACCTCGTCCAGACAGGCGGCCATGATCCCCAGCCCGATGCCCGCCAGCACAACGCGTTCGTAATCCAGCCCCGACATCAGTACGCGCACGCCTTTGCCTTCTTGCCCCAATACGTTTTCGAATGGGACCGCCACATCGTCAAAAATCAGCTCTGCCGTATTGGACCCGCGCATCCCCAGCTTGTCGAAATGGGGCGAGGTGCTGAAACCTGCCATCTCTTTTTCGATGATAAAGGCGGTGATCCCTTTGGACCCTGCCGCTGGATCGGTCTTGGCATAGACCACCAGCGTATCGGCATCCGGCCCGTTGGTGATCCAGTATTTGTTGCCGGTCAAACGGTAGTGGTCGTTCCGCTTTTCGGCACGCAGGGTCATGGAAACAACATCGGACCCCGCCCCCGCCTCTGACATCGCCAAAGCACCCACGTGTTCACCCGAAATCAGGCGCGGCAGGTATTTCGCTTTTTGCGCTTCGGTCCCGTTCAGCTTGATCTGGTTGACGCAAAGGTTGGAATGCGCCCCGTAAGACAGGCTGACCGAGGCGCTGGCCCGCGCGATTTCCTCTACCGCAACCGTATGGGCAAGATAGGACATGCCCGCACCGCCATAGACTTCGTCCACGGTGACACCCAGCAAGCCCAGATCGCCCATTTCGCGCCAGAGTGCGGCGGGGAAAGCGTTGGACTGGTCAATCTCTGCCGCGAGCGGCTTCACCCTCTCCTGCGCCCAAGCATGCACCATATCGCGCAGGGCGTTCACGTCTTCACCCAGATCAAAACGCATTGAGGCATGAAACATGAGACCGCTTTCTTTTAATTGAACGCTTGTTCATTAATAGGACCGCACCGCAGGCGGTGTCGAGTCATTTTTCCGCGCTGCGCCGCTTTGCCTCGGCCACCACATCGGCCAGCGTGATGCCGGTATTTTCACGAATCCATGCCATGAACGGGCGTGAAAAGGTGAAACCGGGCACAAAAGCACGCACAAAGCGGCGCATGTTCTGCGTGGTCCGGTAGTTCTCGGTCACGATGGTGTCGGGGGTCAAAGCTGCGGCATGCCAGTCAAAATCAGATTTCGCCATTCTATCCTCGCTTTGCTACTCGGCCGCGGCTTGCCCTTGATAGACGGCTGACACCTCGGCCCTGATGATCCTTGCGATCAGCGCGCAGTCCTCCAGAGAGAAGGTCAACGGCAGGCGCATGTCGATGATGCCTGCCAACACCCTGTCGGACGCAGGCATCGGCGCAGACGGCGCATAGCGCCAACTGTCATAGCGCGAGGTGAACCCTTTGGGCTCGGCCCCGCCGAACCATTTGAGTTCGACGCCGCGCGCGGCACAGCGGCCCAGCACATCGGCGACCGCCGCTTTATCCCAGTCCAGCAGCAGGAACTGAAAGGAAGAGGCCACGAAATATTCCTTTGCCGGGCGCGCGATCAGGCGCAGGCCGGGGGTATCCGCAAGCCCCGCTTCCAGAACACGGTAGCGGGCGTTCCACTTCTCGCCCTGTTGCTTGAGTTTGCGCAACTGCGGGCGCAGGATCGCGGCGCGCAGGTTGTCCATCCGGCCAGAGATATTGGGCGTTTCATACTTGATCTGGGCAAAGGTCTCGACCGGCGGCGCGGCGCGGTGTTTTTCGAACAGCATATAGCTGCCCGACAGCATGATCGCGCGCGCCATATCTTCGGCCCCGTCGCAGATCAGAAAGCCGCCCTCGCCCGAATTGATATGCTTGTAAGTCTGGGTGGAATAGCAGCCAAACCGCCCCCAGCGCCCGCTTGGGACGCCGTTCCAAGCGGCACCCATTGTATGGGCGCAATCCTCGATCACGGTGACACCGGCGGCGTCGCACAGGGCCATCAGCCGTTCCATATCGCAAATGTGGCCGCGCATATGGCTGAGCAGCAGCACCTTGGACTGATCCAGTTTCGTGGCCAGATCATCCAGATCAATGACCAGATCTTCGGTGACGCCCACAAAGACCGGCACGCCACCGACGGCAGCAATCGCACCCGGCACAGGGGCCAGCGTAAAGGCATTGGTCAGCACCTTGTCGCCATGCGTCACACCGCAGGCCCGCAGCGCCGTGGTCATCGCATAGCCGCCAGAGGCCACAGCAAGGCAGTATTTCGCCCCCACAGAGGCTGCAAATTCCTCTTCGAGCAAGGCCGCCTCGGCGATCTCGTCGCCGCTGGTGTTGTAGCGGTGCAGGCGGCCCGATTGCATCACAGCATTGGCCGCCGCGATCCCTTCGGCGGGAATCGGTTCTTGCTGGGTGAAACTGCCTTTGAAAACGTCTGTCATGTCAGCACCTTGCAGGGCAATCGGCCCCGACAACAGGGCCACATCTGGCGATACGATAGGGCCAATCGCGGCGGCTGTCTAACCGATCAATCGCGCCACAACCGCGTCGAGTTCATCATAGCTGTCAATCGTCGCCTCGGGATCAAGCGCCAGCACATCATCGCGCCCCGGACCGAATGTGACCAGCACCGACGGCACCCCCGCATTGCGCGAGGTATCGCGGTCTGTGGCGGTATCCCCCACCAAGAGCGAGCGCGTCACATCACCCCCCGCGCGGCGCACGGCCTCGAAATGGTGTTCCGGGTCGGGTTTGCGCACTGGCAAAGTGTCCGCCCCTATGAGCGAGCCAAAAACATCGCGCACCCCAAGGCTTTGCATCAGGATCTCGGCCAGGCCTTCGGGTTTGTTCGTGGCAATGCCTACCGCATAACCGCCCATGCGCAGCCGCTCCACCGCCTCCATAGCGCCGGGGTAAAGCACGGTATGCGTGTCGATATCCTCAGCGTAGGCTTTCAGCAAAACGGGATACTGGGCATCCACATCCTCTGCCCCGAACCCTTCAACACGCGAAAAGCCAAGGTTCAGCATCGCGCGCCCGCCACGCAGCGCGGTTGCAGCATCCACAGCAGGATCAAGCAGATCACCAAGGCCCAAGCCCCGAAAACAGGCATTCGCCGCTGCAATCAGATCGCCGCTGGTGTCGGCCAACGTGCCATCAAGGTCGAAAATCACTGTGCGCATGGGGTAGCCTTTCAAGCAGCTTTGCCACTCCTTCTGTAACGCCCTGTAAACTGATGTGAAGCCCCTGCCCTTGTGATAATGAAAAAGGGCAGTAGAAGTCGGACCAACAAAAGTATTCGAGGCAGTCATGGCAATCGCATTCATCATCCTTGGCGCCGGCATGGGCACGCGCATGAATTCCGACCTGCCCAAGGTGCTGCATGAAATTGCAGGCGCACCGATGCTGGTGCATGCGATGAAGTCGGGCGCGGCCCTTGCCCCGGACCGCACGGTTGTGGTCGCGGGCCACGGTGCGGCGGCAGTCGAAAAGGCTGTGCAGACCTATGACCCCGACGCGCAGGTCGTTTTGCAGGCCGAACAGTTGGGCACAGCGCATGCGGTCGCTCAGGCGCAACCTGCCTTGGCGGGTTTTGACGGCGATGCGCTGGTGCTTTACGGCGACACGCCTTTTATCCGCCCCGAAACGCTGGCCGCGATGGCTGCCGCGCGGTTGACCCATGACATCGTTGTCTTGGGGTTCGAAGCCGCTGATCCCGGGCGCTACGGGCGGTTGATCCTGAAAGACGACCAGCTTGACCGGATCGTGGAATACAAAGACGCAAATGACGAGGAACGCGCTGTAAGGCTCTGTAATAGCGGAGTTATTGCAGCCAATTCCACAATGCTTTTCGACCTGATTTCAGAAGTCAGCGACGACAACGCCGCCAAAGAATACTACCTCACCGACATCATCGGGATCGCCCGTGCGCGCGGGCTGACCGCAACGGTCGTGCGCTGCGAAGAGGCCGAAACCATGGGCATCAACTCGCGGGCTGAACTGGCGCAGGCCGAGGCGCTCTTTCAGGCCCAAGCCCGGCAGATGGCGCAAGAGGATGGCGTGACGCTGACAGCACCCGAGACGGTGTTTTTCGCACATGACACGGTAATCGGGCGCGATACGGTCATCGAACCCAATGTGGTGTTCGGCCCCGGCGTGACGATCGAATCCGGCGCGACGATCCGTGCCTTTTCCCACCTTGAAGGCTGCCATGTGTCGCGTGACGCGGTCGTTGGCCCCTATGCGCGGCTGCGCCCCGGCGCGGAACTGGCCGAAGGTGTCCGGATCGGCAATTTTGTCGAGATCAAGAATGCGATCATTGCCGAAGGGGCCAAGGTCAATCACCTGTCCTATATCGGTGACGCGGAAATCGGGGCGCGCAGCAATATCGGTGCGGGTACAATCACCTGCAACTATGACGGCGTGTTCAAACATCAGACGGTGATTGGCAAAGATACCTTTATCGGGTCCAACACCATGCTGGTGGCCCCTGTCACCATTGGCGATGCAGCCATGACCGCGAGCGGGTCGGTGATCACCCGCGATGTCCCTGCCGGAGATCTGGCAGTCGCGCGCGGGCGGCAGGAAAACAAGGCGGGATTTGCGGTGCGCCTTTTTGAAAAACTCCGCGCCCTCAAAGCAAAAAGGTCCTGATCCATGTGTGGTATTGTCGGCGTATTGGGCGATCACGAAGCAGCCCCCATTCTGGTCGAGGCGCTGAAGCGGTTGGAATATCGCGGCTATGACAGCGCGGGGATCGCCACCATCAACGATTTGCGGCTGGACCGGCGCAGGGCTGTTGGCAAGCTGGTGAACCTGTCAGACTTGCTGGTGCATGAACCGCTGGCGGGCAAATCGGGTATCGGCCACACCCGCTGGGCCACGCATGGCGCGCCGAATGTCGGCAACGCACACCCGCATCGTGCAGGTGGCGTGGCCGTCGTGCACAACGGAATCATTGAAAACTTCCGCGAGTTGCGCAGTTTTCTGGCGGATCAAGGCATCGGGTTCGAGACTGACACCGACACCGAAACCGTAGCGCTCTTGGCCGATTACTACCGTAACCAAGGTCTTAGCCCGCGCGATGCGGCGGCACAGACCATTGCACGGCTCGAAGGGGCTTATGCGTTGTGTTTCCTCTTTGACGGCGAAGAGGACCTGCTGATCGCCGCGCGCAAAGGCTCGCCGCTGGCCATCGGGTACGGCGAGGGCGAGATGTTCGTGGGCTCTGACGCGATTGCTTTGGCCCCTATGACCAACAGGATCAGCTATCTCGAAGAGGGCGACTGGGCCGTTGTGACTCGCAATTCGGTCGAAGTGCGCGATGCACACGGCAATATCGCCAACCGTGCGGTCAGAACGCTCCAGATCGACACGGCACAGGTGGACAAGGGCGGCTATAAACACTTTATGGCCAAGGAAATCGCCGAGCAGCCGATCGTGCTGCAAGGGGCTTTGGCCCATTACATCAACGCCGAAGGCACAAGCGTGACCATTCCGGAACCGGGCCTTGATTTCACATCGGTCGAGCGGCTGACGATGGTGGCCTGCGGCACCGCGTTCTATGCCTGTCTGGTGGCGAAATACTGGTTCGAGCAGTTGGCGCGCATCCCTGTCGAGGTCGATGTGGCCTCTGAATTCCGGTATCGTGAACCGCCAGTCACCGCTGGCACGGTTGCGCTGTTCGTCAGCCAGTCCGGCGAGACCGCAGATACACTTGCCGCCCTGCGCTATATGGCGGGCAAGGCGGACAAGATCGTTTCTGTCGTCAATGTGCCCGAAAGCTCCATCGCGCGCGAAAGCGATCTGCCGCTGCCTATTCTGGCAGGGACCGAAATAGGCGTGGCATCAACCAAGGCCTTTACCTGTCAGTTGACGACACTTGCTATTCTGGCGCTGCAAGCGGCCCATGTACGCGGCAAGATCAGCGATGCGGAACTGACAGAAAAGCTGACGGCCTTGCGCAGCTTGCCGGGTTTGCTGAACCACGCGCTTGGCATTGAAAAGAAGACCAAAGCGGTATCCCGCAAGCTGGCCGAGGCGCGGGATATTCTGTTTCTGGGGCGCGGCGCCATGTTTCCGCTCGCCCTTGAAGGCGCTCTTAAACTGAAAGAAATCAGCTATATACATGCCGAAGCTTATGCGTCTGGCGAACTCAAGCACGGGCCCATCGCCTTGGTGGACAAACATGTGCCGGTCATCGTCATGGCCCCGCGTGATGCGCTGTTCGAAAAGACCGTATCGAACATGCAAGAGGTCATGGCGCGCGGCGGCAAGGTGCTGTTGATTACCGACAAGAAAGGTGCGCAAGAGGCGAGCGAAGGCGTCTGGGACACGATCATCATGCCCGAGGTTGACCCGTTTCTTGCCCCGATCCTCTATGCGATCCCCGCGCAATTGCTGGCCTACCACACAGCGGTCGCCAAAGGCACCGACGTGGACCAACCCCGCAACCTAGCCAAATCGGTGACTGTCGAATGATGACCCCCAAGAAAGCCATTGCCGAACTGCGCGCGCTGGGTGATCCGGCAAAGGCCGCGGAAATGCACCGCTATCACAAGGTGGACCGGCCCTATCTGGGCGTCGCGAACCCCGTGATCGACGATCACGTCAAAGCATGGCGCGCTGACGATGATCTTGAAGGGCGGCTGGCCCTGGCCAAGGGGCTTTGGAAGGGCAACACACACGAAGGCCGGATTGCGGCGGCCAAACTGCTGACACAGGCGCGGATCAGGCCAGAGGATGACGGCGCTTGGGCATTGATCGCCTCTTGGGTGCCCGACTTTGACGGCTGGGCCGTGGCGGATCATGCCTGCATTGCAGGGCAAAAGCGGCTGGTGGCCAATCCTGCCCGACTGGACGCGGTGGAAGGCTGGACCACATCAGAGCATATGTGGACCCGCCGCGCGGCGCTTGTCATGACCCTGCCCTGGACCAAGCAGAACCATCCCAAACCGGCCGATCTGGCGATCAGAGAGCGGGTGTTGCATTGGGCTGCCGGTTACACCACCGATCATGACTGGTTCATTCAAAAGGCCATTGCGTGGTGGCTGCGCGAATTGTCCAAGCACGACCCAAAGCGGGTAGAGACTTTCTTGGACGCTCATGCCGCTGACATGAAAGCCTTTGCCGTGAAAGAGGCGGGGCGCAAACTGTCCGCCTAAGAGCCTGTGGCAAAGACCGTCAGTTCGGGCAGTCCCGTGAGCGGGGCCTCGATCAGGCGCATTGCTGCAAGGCTGATCTGGCTGCCCGATCCCGGGGCGCCGCCCGATGGACGCAATTCGATATTGATCGACTTGCCCTGATAGGTCACACGCCCTGCTGTCAGCGCAGTCACCAGGGGCGTTTTCAGCCAGATGCCCGGCTCGGTCGGGGGGCCCAGTGACGCGATGGTTGACCCTAGTTCCTGGTCGCCGGGGGTTTGAGTGGTGACGGCCGCTGCCGCACGCTCTTCCTGTGTTGTGGTGTCAAACTGTTCAACGGTAACCGCAGTCACTGGCGGTGGCGGTGGCGGGGTCGGATTGAGCGTTTGCGCAGGTGCATTCATCGGGGGCAAGGCCGGCGTGCCAAAAATACCCTGCAGCGAAGGTGTGCTACAGCCAGCGAGGGCGGCGAAAGGCAGGATCAAAATCAGTCTCATGGCTGCAGCTTATGACGGCCTATTGCCCGGCGCAACGGTCTGGTTGCCCCTTGCGCACAGGATCGCTCGCACATAGTTTGCGCTTATGAATACGCCCTTGATCGACCCTTTTGCACGCGCCATCTCATACCTGCGGGTGTCGGTCACGGACCGGTGCGATTTCCGCTGTGTGTATTGCATGTCGGAAAACATGACCTTTCTGCCCAAGAAAGACCTGCTGACGCTGGAAGAATTGGACCGCCTGTGTTCGGCCTTTGTCCGGCTTGGTGTACGTAAGCTGCGGATTACGGGCGGCGAGCCTTTGGTGCGCCGTGATATCATGACCTTCTTTCGCAGCATGTCACGGCATCTGGACAGCGGTGCGCTGCACGAGCTGACGCTCACCACAAATGGCAGCCAGCTTGAAAAATTCGCGGATGATCTTTTTGCCGCCGGTGTGCGGCGGGTGAATGTATCGCTCGATACGCTGGACGAGGCGAAATTTGCCCAGATTACCCGCTGGGGCCGCCTGCCCCAAGTCCTGCGCGGCATTGATGCCGCACAAAAGGCGGGGCTGCGGGTCAAGATCAATACTGTGGCACTGAAAGACTTTAACGAGGACGAGCTTGAAGCACTGACCGATTGGTGCGCGTCACGCGACATGGACCTGACCTTTATCGAGGTCATGCCAATGGGTGATCTGGGCAACGAGGACCGTCTGGGGCAATATTGGTCGCTCAAGGACTTACGCGCCCGGATTGCAGAGCGCTCGGAGCTGGTTGATTTACCCGAACGCACAGGTGGTCCGGCCCGCTATGTCCGCGTGGCAAAGACCGGCCAGAAGATCGGGTTCATCACGCCGCTGAGCCACAATTTCTGTGAAAGCTGCAACCGTGTGCGGATTACCTGCACCGGAGAGATTTACACCTGTCTTGGGCAGGAGGGTCATTCGGACCTGCGCGCACCTTTGCGGGCGTCAGAGGCGGATGCCGATCTGGAAAATGCCATTCGCGCGGCGATTGCGCTCAAGCCCAAGGGGCATGATTTCGACTATTCCCGTCAGCAGATCGACGGGCAAGTCAGCAGGCATATGTCGCATACGGGTGGGTAAAGCGAGGGTGGATCTTGATCCGTCCTACGGTTTGCGCGCCACAAAATCGATCAAGGCCGCCTGCCCCACATGGGCGCTCCCGGACCTTTGGTCGCGCTCGTAAACCGCGCAGCGTTCGACCTGCCAACCTGCAAAGGCTGTGCGCAGCATCTCTTCGGTATACATGTTTTCGACAAATGGCGGACCGCCTGTGCCGCGTCCGATCTGTTCGGGCCGATAGCCATGCAGCAAAAGACGCCCGCCACTGCGCAGTGCTGATTGCATGTTGCTGAACTGGCGCGCGCGAAACGCAGGGTCCGCGAACTGGATAAAGATCGCCACAACCGTGTCATATTGCGCGGACCAGTCCCAGCCATCCCAATCCGACACATGCGCATTCACCGACACCCCCGCATCAGCCGCAAGCTGCCCTGCCCGCGCGATTGCCGTCGGCGAAGGATCAAATGCCGTCACCTGCATGCCGTGACGGGCAAGGTGGACGCTATTGCGCCCTTCCCCGTCCGCCACGCAAAGCGCTGTGGCCCCTTTGCGGATCAACCACGGGTTTTCGGCCAGCACTGCTGCGGGTGCTGTGCCGAAAAGATACCCCTCGCTGGCGCTATAGCGTTCTTCCCACATCAGGCCGCGGGCATACGTTGTTCGACGATCCCCGCCCACCAGCTGCATCCGGCGGGCATCGTTTCGTCGCTGAACACATACTTGGGATGATGCACATCGTGTCCTTCGCCGTTGCCCACGAAAATATAGGCCCCTGGCCGTTCTTGCAGCATGAAGGAAAAGTCCTCGCCGCCCATCGTGTAATCGGCGAAGTCGCATTTTCCGGCCACTGATTTGGCAACTTCGGCGGCAAATTCCGTCTGTGCTTCACTGTTCACCATGACCGGATAGCCGCGCTTGTATTTGACCGTGGCAGTGGCACCAAAGGCCGCTGCTGTCCCTTCTGCGATCGAGATCAGGGATTTTTCAGCCAGATCGCGCGTTTCGTCCGATAGCGCACGCACTGTTCCGCGCAGATGCACGGTCTGGGGGATCACATTGAACGCCTTGGAGGATGTCTCGAAACTGGTGACAGAGACGACGACCTGTTCCACAGGGCTCACGATCCGCGAGGCGATCGTCTGGAGCGCGATCACAATGTGGCTGGCCACGACGGTTGTATCAAGCGCAAGATGTGGTTTGGCAGCATGACCGCCTTTGCCTTCGACAACCATTTCGAACTGGTCCGCCGATGCAAAGAACGCGCCCGGTCTGATCGCGAATTGACCGACGGGCAGGCCCGGCCAGTTGTGCATGCCATAGACCTCTTGGATGCCCCAACGATCCATCATGCCGTCGTCGCACATTTCCTTTCCGCCGCCGCCGCCTTCTTCGGCAGGCTGGAAGATCAAGACGACAGTGCCGTCGAAATTGCGCGTCTCGGACAGGTACTTGGCCGCACCCAGAAGCATCGCCGTATGCCCGTCATGCCCGCAGGCGTGCATTGCGCCATCTACTTTGGATTTATATGGCAGATCGGTCTGTTCCTGCATCGGCAGGGCATCCATGTCCGCGCGCAACCCGATCACCTTGCCCGATGTGTCGGTCTTGCCTTTGATAACGGCCACAACGCCTGTCCGCCCGATTCCCGTGACGATCTCGTCGCAGCCGAATTCCTTGAGCTTTTCGGCAACGATCGCCGAAGTCCGGTGCGTCTCGAACAGGATTTCGGGATGCTCGTGCAAGTCCCGACGCCATTCGATGATTTCAGGAAGAAGTTCGGCAAAGCGATTCTTGATTGGCATGTCAGATCCTTGAGTCTTTGAATGTTTGTCTGGCCAGAACCTAGCGCAATCACGGCAAGCGGCTAGAGGTTCGGTCCCAGTGTCAGTTTGCTCCCGTCCGAGAAGCGGGACAAGCGGAAACGGTGCAGATCATGCCCCGCCTCTTTTCCGGTGGCCAAACGCGCCATAATCCGCCCCATCGCGGGGCCGATCCCGAAGCCGTGACCGCACATGCCGGTGCAGATCGACAGCCCCGGCAGGGCCGCGCAGTCATCCACGACGGGAACAACGTCCGGCATGGTGTCGATCATGCCAGCCCATGCAGATTTGATTCTTACGGTACCGAGGTCCGGAAAGGTCTGCCCGAAGTCTTTGGCCAGTTGTGCGACCTTGGCCCGATTGGGTGCGGGGTCCAGAACCCGCATCTTTTCAAAGGGGCTGATCTGGTCGCCAGACCAGCGGCGCGCGGTCCCCCAAGCATCAGGATAGCCGCGCGGGGCAGCGGGCAGGAAACGCGTGCCCAAAGGGTCCTTGATCAGTTGCGGGGCAAAGCCGCGCAGCGCGCGAAACGCATCAGGTCCGACGAAAAGTTCATGAAATCCCGAAGGAGCCAGGGAATATCCCCCGTCCTCGCGCCTGCGCCACGCCAGTTTGTGATCGACGGCGCCGCCTGCATAGATCTCGGGCAAGCTCTCGGTTTGCGCAACAGTCGCCCGCACAGAGAGTTGCGGGATCGACACGCCGTGCCGCCTGAGCAAAAGCGACGACCATGCGCCGCCCGCCAGAACAACGGCGTTTGTCCTGATCAGGCCTTTTTCGGTGATCACGCCAGTGACGCGCCCGCCCTCAAGCGACAGCAAGCGCACCGCGCAATCCTCGATGATGGTGCCACCTGCCGCAACCGCTGCACGCGCAAAGGCCGGCACGGTGACCCATGGTTCGGCGCGCAGATCGGCTGGCGTGTAAAGCGCCCCCGCCCAGCGTCGCGCGGCTTTGGGCATATGGGCAGCCACCTGATCGCCGGTCAGGATACGGCTGCTTACCTGATAGGGGGCCGCTTGATCCAACCAGTCGCGGTAGCGGTCGATCTCGTCATCGGTCTTTGCCAGATAGAGCGTGCCGGTCTGCCGGAGCCCGATGTCACCTGCTTCTTTGGCAAGCGCGGGCCACATCGCCTGCGCTTCCAGCACGATGGGCAGTTCGGCGATGTCGCGCCCTTGCGCGCGTATCCAGCCCCAATTGCGCGAGGATTGCTCGCCCGCGACGCGGCCTTTCTCCAGCAGAACAGCGCGCACGCCCGCCTTTGCCAGTTCCCACAAGGTCATTACGCCGATGATCCCGCCCCCGATGATGGCCACATCAACGGATTGCGGCAGATCAGCCTGAAATTGCGCCGGTTGGCCTGCGTGAATGGGAAAACTCATTTGGCGAGGTGATCAACCAGACGTGCAATAAAGGCTTCACCCTGCTGAAACTGGTCAACGGTGATATATTCGTTGGGCTGATGCGCCTGTGCAATATCGCCCGGCCCGCAGACCACAGCAGAATAGCCGCGTTCCTGAAACTGCCCCGCTTCGGTGCCGTAACTGACAACATTGCGACTGTTCTCACCGGTCAGAAGCCGCACCAAGCTTTCGGCCTGCCCGTCCTCTTCCGGCACTAGACCGGGCACATGGTAGTATTGTTCGGCACTGATTCCCGCCTCGGGACGAACCGCTTTCATTTCGGCCTCCAGCTCGGCCACTTTCGCCATGAAACGCGCCTGCCATTCGGCGATGTCTTCGCCGGGCACAATCCGGAAGCCGAAACCGAAATAGCAGTCTTTGGCAGTGATATTGTGGGCTGTGCCGCCGCTGATCGTGCCGACATGCAGCGTTGTGTAGGGCGGGTAGAAATCTGCGGCAAGTTCGCTGGGCGTCCTGGCCGCGTTCTCGGCGTTCACCTGATTGGCCCAGTCAATCAGCTTGGCTGCCATCATGATCGCGTTCACGCCGGTCGGAGCCAGAGAGGAGTGCACCTCAAACCCCCTGAAGTGCATATGGTAGCCAATGCCGCCCTTATGACCCGTCACGAGTTTCATCATTGAAGGTTCGCCCACCAGAACAGTATCCGCACGCGGCATGCCCATGCTGACCATGTGATCAATCATCGGTGGGGCGCCGATACAGCCGACCTCTTCGTCATAGCTCAGCGCGATTTGCAGCGGGCGCTTGATGCCGCGCGCCAGTGCCAAAGGCACGGCAGACAGGGCCAGCGCATCAAAGCCCTTCATATCGCAGGTGCCACGCCCGTAAAGTTTGCCTTGACGCTCGGTTACCGTGAAAGGGTCGGTATCCCATGCTTGCCCATCCACAGGGACAACATCGGTATGGCCGGACAAGACGACGCCGCCGTCAATGTCAGGCCCGACATGGGCATAAAGTGACGCTTTGGTGCCATCTTCGTTTGGGACGCGGGTGGATTTCACCCCAAGATCAGCCAGATAACCCTCAACAAAATCAATAAGTTCAAGGTTGCTGTCGCGACTTACCGTGGGAAAACTTACCAGCTTATCCATCAATTCTCGGGCGCTGAGGGTCATCACTATCCTTTCACGATATGCTGCAAAATGCGCTTATTCGCTATGCGTCTGCGCAAAGCACTGGCAAGCACACTCTGTCTGGTCTTGCAGGAAGCCGCAAACAGGAATCGGCTTGCGGGTTCGGATTTTGATGATACCGTCCAATTGAAAGCGACCAGTGGTCAAAATACTGGCGTAAAAAATAAGCAATACCGAACCACCTGGGAGGTTCTATATGCCCGATGGGGCCATGCCCGTCCTGGATGTCCGGGACCTCAAAACTGTTTTCAGAACACGCGGTGGTGAAGTCCACGCGGTCAATGACGTGAGCTTTTCGCTGAAGGCAGGGGAACTTTTGGGCGTCGTTGGCGAGAGCGGATCTGGCAAGTCGGTCACGATGATGTCGCTTCTGGGGCTGTTGCCCTCTCCGCCTGCGGATGTCCGGCACGGCACTGTCACTTTCGAAGGGCAAGACCTCTTGCATGTCTCGCCCGAAACGCTCCGCTCTGTACGCGGCGGCAAGATCGGATTCGTATTTCAGGACCCGATGACCTCGCTCAACCCTGTTTATCCGGTCGGGTTCCAGATCATGGAACCTTTGCGCAAGCATATGGGCCTGAACAAGCGCGAGGCCACGGTCCGCGCCCAAGAGCTGTTGGAACTGGTGGGTATCCCAGATGCAAAGCGGCGTTTGGATGACTACCCCCACCAGTTTTCCGGGGGCATGCGCCAGCGTGTGATGATCGCGATTGCGCTCGCCTGCGATCCCAAGGTGCTGATCGCCGACGAGCCGACAACCGCGCTCGACGTCACCATTCAGGCGCAGATTCTGGAACTGATGAAAGAGTTGCGCGACAAACTGGGCATGGCCGTGATCTGGATCACCCATGATCTGGGCGTGATCGCCGGAATCGCGGACCGTGTTATGGTGATGTATGCGGGCCAAGTGGTGGAACATGCGCCGGTGCATGAACTTTTCAGCCATCCCCAGCACCCTTATACCCGCGCTCTTCTCAAGACGATCCCGACGATCACGGGCAAGCGCGCCGCCCGCCTGACCATCATTGAAGGGCAGCCGCCAATCATGACCAGCCCACCCAATGCCTGCCCGTTCCGCGACCGCTGCGACGTGGCTTTTGATCGCTGTGCGCGCGAAAATCCGCCCCGCTATGATCTGGGTGACGGCCACGATGCCGCCTGTTTCTATGACGCCCGCACCGGAGGGCCGCGTGATGCTTGATAGCACCGACAAGCCGTTGGTCAGCGTCCGCGACCTCAAGATGCACTTTCCGATCTATGCGGGTCTGCTGCGCCGGCGCGTGGGCGAGGTGAAGGCCGTCGACGGCGTCAGTTTTGATGTGATGGAAGGTGAAACGCTGGGGCTGGTCGGCGAATCCGGTTGTGGCAAATCCACCTGCGGCCGCGCGGTGTTGCGTCTTTACGATATCACGTCGGGCCAGATTAAGATTGACGGACGCGAGATTGGCAGCACGCCGCAAGCGGCGCTGCGGTCCATGCGTCCGACAATGCAGATGGTGTTTCAGGACCCGCAAGCCTCGCTCAATCCGCGCATGACGGTCGAAAACATCATCAAGGAACCGCTCGATGAACACACCACGCTGAGTGATGCGGAAAAGCGTGAAAAAGTCGGGGAATTGATGGATGCGGTGGGTCTGAACCGCAAGTTCGCCAAACGCTATCCGCATGCGTTTTCGGGCGGGCAGCGGCAACGGATCGGGATTGCCCGTGCGCTGGCCCTGAACCCCAAGTTTATCGTTTGCGACGAACCGATTGCGGCGCTGGATGTGTCCATTCAGGCGCAGGTGGTGAACCTGCTCGAAGACCTGCAAGAGCAGTTCGGCCTGACCTATCTGTTCATCAGCCACGACCTGTCGATGGTCCGCCATATCGCAACCCGTGTCGCCGTGATGTATCTGGGCAAAGTGGTCGAACTGGCCCCGCGCGAAGGGCTTTATGCCGATCCGCTGCATCCCTACACCAAGGCGCTGTTGTCCGCGGTCCCCGAACCGGACCCCAGCCTTGCCCGCAAAAGCGAACGGATCATCCTCAAGGGGGATGTCCCATCGCCCTCCAATCCGCCGGAGGGATGCAACTTCTGCACCCGCTGCCCGTCTGTCATGGACATCTGCAAGCGCGTGGAACCCGACTATCGAGAGGTGCAGCCAGGCCGGTTTACGGCCTGCCACCTTTACAACGAAACAAACGACACTGCCGAAGCAACGGCAGGTCCAGAGGCAAAACAGAGCGTCAACAAGGAGAAGACACAATGAAACTGAAAACAGCCCTGATGGGCGCTGTTGCCGGCATGATCCTGGCACCCATGGCTTACGCCGATGGGCATGTCGGCGAGCGCGGCCGCGACGGCAACGTCAATATCATCTATTGGCAAGCCGTCTCGACGATGAACCCCTATCTGTCCGGCGGCACAAAAGAGATCGAAGCGGCAAGCCTCGTGATCGAGCCACTTGCGCGTTATGATGCCGGCGGCACACTCGTGCCATTCCTGGCAACAGAAGTCCCGACTATTGCCAATGGCGGCGTGTCCGAAGACCTGACCACGATCACATGGCAGCTCAAGCCTGATCTGCTTTGGTCTGACGGCACTGCGGTCACAGCAGCCGACGTGATCTTTACATGGCAGTACTGCACGGCAGAAGGCGGCGGTTGCGCCCAAGCTGCGAAATTCGAAGGCGTGGAATCTGTCGAAGCGCTGGACGATCTGACTATCAAGATCACATTCGAAGGCCCAAAGCCGTATCCGTACAATGCTTTTGTCGGCGGTCAGTCACCGATCATTCAAGCCGCACAGTTTGCGGATTGTCTGGGCCCGAAAGCGCCTGAATGTACCGATGCGAACTTTAACCCTATCGGCACAGGGCCATTCACAGTCACCAATTTCCTGACCAATGACGTGATCTCGCTTGCGGCCAACGAAAACTATCGCGAACCGGGCAAGCCTGCTTTTGCGACAGTGAACTTCAAAGGTGGCGGCGATGCGGCTTCTGCGGGCCGTTCCGTGCTGGAAACCGGCGAATTCGATTACGCCTGGAACCTGCAACTGGCACCGGACGTAATCTCGGCCATGATGGCTGGCGGTCAGGGCGAAGTCTTGTCTGCTTTCGGCACCAACATCGAACGTCTGGAAATGAACCTGACCGATCCATCGCCCAGCCTGCCTGAAGGTGAACGCGCAACCGTTATGCATCCGCATCCGTTCCTGACCGACGGCCGCGTGCGCAAGGCGCTGTCGATTGCAATCGATCGTCAGATCCTTGTGGATGTAGGCTATGGTCCGGCAGGTCAGCCAAACTGTAACCTCGTTCCTGCTCCGGCACTTTATGCGTCTGACAACACAGAATGTCTGACACAGAATATCCCCGGTGCAATCGCGCTGCTGGAAGAAGCAGGCTTTATGCCTGGTCCGGATGGCATCCGCGTGAACGCAGACGGCGTGCGCTTGTCAGTCCTGTTCCAGACATCGACAAACGCCGTGCGTCAGGACGTGCAAGCGCTGATCAAGGCTGACTGGGAACAGATCGGCGTTGAAACCGAGCTGCGCAACATCGATGCGGGCGTTTTCTTTGGCGGTGATCCGGGTTCGCCTGATACTTTCCAGCGTTTCTATGCAGACGTTGAAATGTATACCAACAATTTTGAAGGCAACGATCCACAAGCCTATCTGGCAGCCTACAAATGCGGCAATGAACCACGTCCAGAAAGCCAGTGGCAGGGTGAAAACATCAACCGCGTCTGTGATGCGGGCTATGATGCGATGATCGCGGAATATGCAGCGACATCCGACCCGGCAGCACGTGCTGCACTGGCCATCAAGATGAACGACTTCCTGACCAAGGATAACAACATCATCGTTCCGCTGATCTATCGCGGTCGTGTGTCGGCGCGTTCCAACACACTTGGCGGTGTTGAGTTGAACTCTTGGGACAGCGAATTGTGGAACATCGCTGACTGGTACCGGATCTCCAACTAAGCCTGTCAAAGACCCAGCCCCGGAGGCCATATCCGGGGCTGGGTCCCTTCTTTTCCAAAGCCATGTATAAAGGCGTCGCCAATGCTGACCTACACCATCCGTAGATTACTGCTGTCGATCCCGACGCTTATCTTCATCGCTTTCGTGATTTTCATGCTGCTTGAACTGGCCCCGGGCGATCCTATGGCGCAGATGCCGCTGACGATCCCTCCTGAAGTGAAGGAACGGATGCGCGCGGCACTGGGCCTTGATCAACCTTGGTGGGTGCGGTTTCCGCTTTGGCTGAACCAGTTTTTCATCGTCGAACCGCAGTACTGGATCGACAGCACCTTTGGCACCAGTTTCGCCGAAGGCAAGCAGCGGCTGATCAGCTTTCAGTCCCGCAGCCCCGTGTTCGACACTATTGGCCAGCGCCTGCCCCAGACCTTGTGGGTGGTGGGCATGTCCTATGTTGTCGGCGTGCTGATTGCTCTGCCCATCGGGATCATCAGCGCCTACAAACAGTATTCGGTCTTTGACCAGGCTGGCACATTCGTCAGCATGATCGGCTTTTCGGTGCCACCCTTCTTTTCAGGCGTTTTGCTGATCGTGATCTTTTCGGTGCAATTGGGCTGGTTGCCGTCGATCTACGACACGACACTTGTCGTGAATTCATGGGACACCTTCATGACCCAGTTGCGCCAGATGATCATGCCAGTGATGGTTCTGGCCTTGCAGACAACAGCGCAAGTCAGCCGCTACATGCGCGCATCCATGCTGGATAACCTCAGCCAGGATTATGTGCGCACCGCCCGCGCCAAGGGCATGTCCGAAAGCGTTGTGGTGCTCAAGCACGTGCTGCGCAACTCGATGATTCCGGTTGTGACCGTGATCGCCTTGGGCATCCCGTCGATCTTTGGCGGCGCGATCATCACCGAACAGATCTTCAAGGTGAATGGTCTGGGGCAATTGCTGATCCTTGCCCTGCAAGGCAATGACATTCCGATGGTGATGACGATCACCTTCCTGCTGGCCGTTCTGATCGTGATGATGAACCTGATCGCAGATATCCTTTACGGCATTCTTGACCCGAGGATCCGCTATGACTGATACCGCCACCCAAGAGCTTGCGCCCCTGAAGGTCGAAAAACCCCGCAATCAGTGGCTGGACGTCTGGGACCAGTTCAAATCCCATAAAGGGGCGATGGCCGGGTTGATCTTCTTGATCTTCATCACCCTGTTTTGCGCCTTTGGCCCGCTGCTCTGGAATGTCGATCCCGGCAAGCTTGACGTCCGCAACAAGGATGTGCGGCCAATCTACATGCTGCTTTTCGATGGCGAGGCCAAAGTGAACTGGGCCAACCCGATGGGCACCGACAACCTTGGCCGCGATATTATGGCGAACATCATGCAGGGCGGGCGGATTTCGCTGGCCGTCGGCTGGACCGCGATGATCTTGGCTGTGTTGCTGGGCACGCTGATTGGCGTGCTGGCGGGATATTTCCGCAGGCTGGACGGGCTGTTGATGCGGTTTACCGATCTGGTCTTGTCCTTGCCACTGCTGCCTTTGCTGCTGGTGATGATGCTGCTGTTCCGCGATCCGTTGCGGGCGACCTTCGGACCAGAGAACGGCATTTTCATCCTGATCGTTGTGGGGATCGGGATCACATCTTGGATGCAGACCGCACGGATTGTGCGCGGTGATGTGATGGCACTGAAAGAACGCGAGTTCGTTCTGGCGGCCCGTTCCATCGGGACGCCACCGCGCCGGATGATCACACGGCATATTCTGCCCAATGTGATGTCGCCGATCATGGTGTCAGCCACTCTGGGCCTTGCCACAGCGATCATTACCGAAAGTGCGCTGTCTTTCCTTGGCTTGGGGTTCCCGTCGGATTTCCCGACTTGGGGCAAGATCCTGTTCGATAGCGTCGACCGGATGACCGCCTTTCCAGAGCGTGTAATCTGGCCGGGGCTTGCAATCTCGCTGACTGTGCTGGCTGTGAACTACATCGGGGACGGGCTGCGCGACGCGCTTGATCCGCGCATCCGTGGTTTGTGATTTGCCATAGTGGCGTTGCGGCATAGGTCTGCCGGGAGGGTGGCAGAGGATCACCCGGCCAACAGGAGAGTAAAGCCATGAACAGAATGACCGCCAAGGATTTCGACCAGGAGCTTCTCGATCTCTACGACTTCTATGCGCACGGCAAAATCACCAAGCGCGAGTTTCTGGACAAGGCAGGCAAGTTTGCCGTGGGCGGTGTCACCGCGATGGCCCTGCTGAACATGCTGAGCCCCAACTACGCGATGGCCGAACAGGTGTCCTTTAACGACCCCGAGATCGTGCCCGAATACATCACCTACCCCTCCCCCAACGGCCACGGCGCGGTGCGCGGCTATCTGGTCAAACCGGCCAATGCGACAGGGCCTTTGCCTGCGGTTCTGGTGATCCACGAAAACCGTGGTCTGAACCCCTATATCGAAGATGTGGCGCGCCGCGTGGCCAAGGCCGGATTTATGGCACTGGCCCCTGACGGGCTGACCTCTGTCGGCGGATATCCGGGCAATGATACCGAGGGGCGGGAGCTACAAGGCACAGTGGACGGCGAAAAGCTGATGAACGACTTCTTTGCGGCGTTCGAGCATTTGATGACCCGCGAAGACAGCACTGGCCGGGTTGGTGCAGTCGGCTTCTGCTACGGCGGTGGTGTGGTGAATGCGCTGGCCGTGGCCTACCCCGAGATGAACGCAGGCGTGCCTTTCTATGGCCGTCAGGCCGCAGTGGAAGACGTGCCCAGGATCGAGGCACCTCTCCTGCTGCACTATGGCGCGCTCGACGAACGCATCAACGCAGGGGCTGCCGCCTATAGTGCCGCGCTTGCTGCGAACGGAAAAACGTTCGAGGAATACTTTTACGAGGACGCGAACCACGGGTTCCACAACGACAGCACCCCGCGCTATGACGAGGCTGCGGCTGAACTTGCATGGGATCGTACGGTCGCCTGGTTCAACACCTATCTGACCTGAACCCAAAAGGCCCGCCGTGATGTTGGGCCGGTGCGGTGGATGGTCGAGGGTGCGGATGTGGTTGTGCGGTAAGTGGCTCAAACCATCAGGATACCGCGGAGTAGTCTCTGGGTTTCTAACAATGCGCTATGCTCTGGCCAAGCTTATGTCCGGTTTGCGGGACTTTGCGGACATCGGGAAGTCTGGTAAAATGAGGTATGTCACAGATTGTCAGATACCTTTCACACCCGCAGGTCACGATTGATCCCAACACACCAGTGCCAGACTGGTCGCTAAATGAAATCGGGCGCAAACGGGTCGCCATGCTTGCTGGCGCCGGTGCTCTATCCGGGACAAGGCACGTCGTCAGTAGCGGTGAGATCAAGGCGATAGAAACGGCCACTCCGTTAGCGAAAGCGCTTGGGTGTGATCTAGTCGTACGTGAGGCGATGCACGAGAATGATCGCAGTGCGACCGGGTTTCTCCCGCCAGAAGAGTTCGAAATCGTTGCAGATCAGTTCTTTGCGCGACCCCAAGAAAGCGTTCGCGGTTGGGAGACGGCGGTTGCCGCACAAACGCGCATTGTCAGAGAGGTTCGCGAATGCCTGAAACACTACGTCGAAGGTGACGTTCTGTTGGTGGGCCATGGTGGTGTTGGGACCTTGTTATTTTGTTACTTGTCCGACGTGCCGATCAGCCGGACATTTGACCAAGGCGCTGGAGGCGGTGGGTGTTATTTTGAGTTTACTCCGCAACTGGGAAAGCCACACAAAAGTTGGCAGCCGATTGAGAAACTTTGCGGTCAAGTCAAGGACGCACCGATGTAGCTATGGGCTCTAAGCCGCCCTTCCCAAAAATTCACCCCGCGCAACGCAAAAGGCCCGC
>NZ_JANQTS010000012.1 GCF_030731595.1 Yoonia sp. | reverse complement strand
TGCGAGAAAAAGCAAACATCCTACCGAAGTTGAATGTGGATGATTGCTTGCCCGATGACAACGATTCACCGGTTAGCAGATCATCCCATCAGCTCAGGTCGCTGATGGAGGCCAGCTTTCTGCACTAATTTGCAATCGACGGGTGAATGGCTCGCATTGCGATGTCATCAGTCTATTCGTCAAAATACGCATTGTGGGTGGTGTAGATTGCGTCAATTGTGGGTGTTAGGCGGTCGAGGTGCTTGCGCAGCACCTCATCGGCTAAAGCCCCATCACCACTAAATAAAGCATCCAGCATTTTTCTATGATCATCATACAGCACGTCCATCGCTTCTCCGCTGGTGAGCGCTAGCATGCAAAGGCGGTCTACCTGTGCTTTATTGTCAGCAATGATTTCGAACGCAAAAGCTTGCTTGGCGGATGCGCAGAGAAGTTTGTGAAACTCATAGTCCAGATCATGAAATAGAGCTGCATCACCCGCCGCTATCGCTTCAGCTTGTTCACGCAGGTTTGCCTTCAACGCCGAATCGATTGAGGTGTCACGATCACTTGCTGCCGCACGGATCACTTCTAGTTCGACAGCCGCCCGCAAAAAACGCGCATTCGCGATAAGCTGACGCGAAAAGGGACGCACTACAGTCGCCCGCTGTGGCCGCACCAAGAGAAGGTTCAGATTGGCCAAGCGTGTGAACGCTTCTCGGACGGGCTGGCGTGAATAGCCAAAAGACTTTGCAACATCCGTCTCTGAAATTTTTGTGCCAGGAAGAAGTTCCAAACGCGTGATTCGTCCAAACAACGCGTCAAATACGACATCACTACTTGTCTTACGTTCAAGAGTTTCGAGTGCTGTCATGTTGATTTTTTCATCCTTCACTTAGCTTACTGTGGCAGAGATAACTTTAGAATAATAGTACAAAGTTGGATACTAGAAGACAAAAAAATCCACATTTACAAAGGATAAGATGAGTAAAGCATGATTTTGTAGAAATAATAGTGTTGACTAGTAACCCAGTTTACGTGTTGAGTGGTCTTATGAGCGAAGGTGTAACTGCCGCGCTTGCTGGGAGGAAACGCAGGACACATCCGCGATTGGATAGTTGCTAACTGGCAACGTGGTCTGCGAAGTCTTTAAAACGCATTCCGGCCAACTTGGGTCGGGCTAAACACGACTTGAACCTGATCTGGGAGGATACAATGTTCAATTATTCACTTAAGACCATGGCTGTGACCGCAGTCCTACTAAGCAGCGCGACGACTGCATTTGCAGACGTCACTTTGCGCGGCGCGAGCATGTTTGATGAAGACCATGCCTTTACCAAAACAATGCGCGAATTTGAGCGACTGGTTGCGGAAAATTATGACGGCGACGTCAGCTTTGATTTGCGCCTGAATGGTGAGTTGGGTGTTGAATCCGACTATGTGACATACCTGAACCAAGGTGTTGCAGTTGATTACACAATCCTTGCCCCCTCCAATATGGCCGTCTTTTCTGAATCAATCCCGCTGATGGATATGCCGTTCTTGTTCCGCGATCTGGAACACTGGGATGCTGTTTTGTCTTCTGATGCATTTGCCCCGCTTGAAGCTGACCTGCGCGAAGCTGCGGGTATTGTGATCGTTGGCTACCATGGCGGGGGTGTGCGTAACCTTGTGTCCGCTGAGCCAATCACAAGCATGGAAGAACTTGCCGGTCACCGCATGCGTGTGATGGGTGCCCCTATTCAGGCACAGACCTTTGATGCCGTTGGTGCGGCACCCGCCGCAATCGCCTACAACGAAGTGTACAATGCGATCCAGACGGGCGTCATCGCTGGCTTTGAGAACGAAGCAGCATCCATCCAGAACCTAAAGTTCTATGAAGTAGCCCCGCATATTTCGCTGACACAGCACACAATTACTGTGCGCCCGATCGTGTTCTCTGCAAAAATCTTTGACGCGCTAGACGCTGACCTTCAGGCCGCCATCATGGCGGCTGGTGCAGAGGCTGGTGCGTTTGGTCGTGCGTTGGAATCTGGCGCTGACGGTGAAATCCTCGCAGAGATGGAAGCAGCCGGGCAGGTTGTTATCCATGCATTCGATGGCCGTGAGCAAATGCTTGAGTTGGTTGGCCCTGTGCAAGATGCCTATGCTGCCGAGTTGGGCGCGACGGCTCTTCTCGAGAACGTGCGCGGAATGTGATCTCCCAGTCAGCGGGCGGAGTTTGTTTTCTCCTTCGCCCGTTGACACTTAATATTGATACGGCTTGTCCGTATCCCACTGCGGAGTATGGCGGGTCATGTTTGGAAACTATCTCGAAACGTTCTGCAAAGGGCTTCGCTTTCTGCTGGGTGCACTGATGGGTGCCTTGGCCATTCCAGTCGCGATGCAGGTGATCTCTCGCTACACTGGGCTGATCCCAACATTTTTATGGACCGAAGAACTCGCGACATTTTTGTTTATCTGGATCGTTATGGTCGGGTCCGTCGTCGCCGTTTGGGATGGTACACACTTTGATGTACGCGTTACACGCGATGCAATGACCCCTTTTATGCGCCTCTTGCAAGACGGCATCGTGCACGTGGCAATCATGATCTTTGGTGCGTTGTTCCTGATTTACGGTATCGAATACGCAGAATTTGGCGGGAAGCAACGATCAGTCATGATGCGTGCCAACCTGATGATCACACATATCTCTGTGCCTATTGCGGGCGGACTTTGGTTGCTCTTTTCAGGGTACCGGCTGTTTGAAACCGTGGCACAATTCCGTAGCCGGAATGGGATGCAATCATGATCCTTGATACCGGTACAGCCGCGACGATGCTGATCGCAGGATTCATGTTCCTGATCTTCATACGCATCCCTGTTGCTTTTGCTTTGGGCCTGTCGACCATTCCGGTTGTCTTGCTAGAGCTGCGGCTTACACCGTTCATCGTGTTGGACCGCATGTTCCAATCCTACAACTCATTTATCCTGCTGGCGGTACCGTTCTTTCTGTTGGCCGCAAACCTTATGAATTCAGGCAAGGTCACAGACCGTTTGATCGAATTGGCACGCGTACTGACCGGCTGGATGCCAGGTGGGCTGGGCCATGTGAATGTGGCGGTTTCGATGCTGTTTGCAGGTATCTCAGGATCATCCACGGCTGATGCGGCAGGCATTGGTAAAATCCTTATCCCCGCAATGCAAAAAGAAGGCTACGACACCCGCTTTGCCGTCGCCATTACGGCCTGTTCGTCAGTTATGGGTGTCATCATTCCCCCGTCGATCTTAATGATCGTTTGGGGTGGCGTCATGCAGGTTTCTGTTGGTGCGCTGTTCTTGGGCGGGGCTATCCCCGGCTTGATGATTGGTCTTGCTTTGATGGCGACTGTTTATGGTTTTGCCAAAGCGCGCAATTATCCAGTGACAGCATCCCCCAATTGGGGAGAGTTCTGGGCCGCGTGGAAAGGTGCAGCACTTGCGCTTCTGACCCCAGTATTCGTTATTGGTGGCATCGTGGGTGGACTGGTGACGCCGACAGAAAGTGCCATCATCGCTGCAGGCTACGCGCTCATTCTTGGAATGTTTGTCTACAAAACGGTCACGGTAAGAGACTTAGGCGATATATTGTATGACACTGCACGCTTTGCCGCGATTTCGCTTTTTGCGATTGGTACAGCATCTGCATTTGGCTGGCTCTTGTCATTCTACAATGCACCGCGCCTGATTGTTAGCGTTCTGACCGCGTGGGAGTTCGGGGCCTTCGGAACTGCTCTTTTGATTGCAGCGTTGTTTCTGATCTTCGGCCTTTTCATCGATGCGATCCCGACCATCATCATCCTTGGCACTGTCTTGATGCCCGTTGCACAAGCTGGCGGGGTTGATCCGATAGCCTTTGCGATCATTGGTATTGTGTCGCTGGCGTTCGGGCTGGTCACGCCGCCTTATGGGCTCTGTCTGCTGATCTCGGCGGCGATAGGCGGGCTCAATGTTGTGCAGGTCCTCCGCGAGGTCGTCTTCATCCTTGCGCCAATGTTGGTCATCCTGATTTTACTGGCTGCATTCCCTGAAATTATTCTCTGGCTCCCCAAAACAGTTATGCCGGGAGCATTCCAATAAACACGCCTCTGAGGCACCCAACACCAGTGAAATCATCATTTCGCGAAAGAAAGGATCACTATGAAACTTGCAGGCAAAACCGCAATCGTCACCGGAGGCGGCCGTGATATCGGCAGTGCAGTTGCAATCAAACTTGCGTCCGAAGGGGCCTGTGTTGCGATCAACTATTTCTCAAGCTCTGAAGGCGCCGACAAAACGGTTGCCGCGATTGAGGCCGCAGGCGGCAAAGCATTCGCGATGCAAGGTGATTTAAACAAGAAGGCAGACGTCGACGCACTGGTGGCCAAAACAGTCGATACCTTTGGGAGCGTCGATGTTTTGGTAAACAATGCAGGCGGTCTGATTGCGCGCAAAACAATCGCGGAAATGCCGGTTGAGCATTGGGACGCCGTCATGAGCCTGAATGTTACCAGCATATTCATGATGACCCAAGCCTGTCTTGCGCAGATGAAATCTGGTGCAATCGTCAATCTGGCGAGCCAAGCCGGGCGTGACGGTGGCGGTCCGGGTGCAGTTGCTTATGCGACGGCCAAAGGTGCAGTGATGACCATGACACGTGGTTTGGCCAAAGAACTAGGTCCCGAAATTCGGGTTAACGCGCTTTGCCCCGGTATGATCGACACAGATTTTCACAATATCCATACACCGGATGCAGGCCGTCGCGGGTTTGAAGCCAACGCGCCGCTGAAACGTCAGGGTCATGTTGATGACGCCGCAAATCTTGTGTTGTTCCTCGCGTGCGATGACAGTGCATTTGTTACGGGCACAAATGTTGATCTGAACGGTGGCATGCTGTTTTCATAAGTGGAAGGAATGTAAGCATGTCCCAATTCCCAATCGTTCCCACCGGCGAAAATGTAACCCGCCAAGTGCTGTCAAATCATCCTGATCTGATGGTCGTTGCGTTTCGATTTGCTGCTTCAGGCGCAGTTGGTGCCTTGCATGATCATCCGCACGTGCAGTCGACATATGTCGAAAGTGGCAGGTTCCGCTTTACCCTTGGTGACGACGTTCAGGAATTTGGGCCCGGCGACAGCTTTGTGATCCCTTCCGGCCAGAACCATGGCTGCGTTTGCTTGGTGCCGGGCAAACTTGTGGATACTTTCACCCCGCGCCGCGACGACTTTTTGTAGCGTCGATGCGGTTTCTGGCGATCGGTGAATGTATGGCAGAGCTTGCCCCTTTGGGGCAGCCAGACGAATTTAAGCTAGGATTTGCAGGCGATACGTTCAACACAGCATGGTATCTGGCGCGTGTCGCGCCAGATATTGACGTGAGTTATCTGACGGCCGTTGGCGATGATGCGATATCTCAGAATATGCGTGCATTCATGCGTAAAAGTCAGATCAACGACGCCCATGTACAGGTCATCGCCGGCAAAACAGTTGGACTTTATCTGATACATCTCAATAACGGAGAACGTAGTTTCTCATACTGGCGCGATAGTTCGGCGGCACGCGCGCTTGCTGCCAACCCGGCTTTGCTTAATCAAGCAATGCAAGATGCAGATCTCATTTATTACTCAGGCATTACGCTCGCCATTCTCGATCCACGGTCGCGCGAAACCCTATTCAAAGCTCTGAACAAGGCCCGTGCTGAGGGAAAAACTATCGCCTTTGATACAAATCTCAGACCAAGACTTTGGGCAAGCGCCGAAGAGATGAAAACGACGGTCATGACGGCCGCGTCTAAATCTGATCTTGTGCTGCCTTCGTTTGAAGACGAAGCCGCTTGGTTTGGGGATCGCAACTCTCTTGAGACACTAGAGCGATATGAAAAAGTAGGCGCACGGCAAGTCGTTGTCAAAAACAGTGCGGAACCTGTAAAGTTCCTGCAGGGGCACAAACGCGGTGAGATTGAGGTCGATCCAGCAACTGATATCGTCGATACAACCGCAGCGGGGGATAGCTTCAACGCAGGTGTACTCGCAGAAATCATGAGGCATGGTGATATGGCAAAGGGCATATCAACGGGGTGTCGGTTGGCTGGTCACGTCGTCCGCCACAAGGGCGCACTTGTCCCTGTTGAACCCAGTTAAGGAGCGGTACCGATATGAAGCAGACATGGCGCTGGTTCGGACCCACTGATGCAATTTCGATAGCTGAAATCAAACAGACTGGTGCGATCGGTATTGTCTCGGCGTTGCATCATATTCCGGTCGGGCAAGCTTGGTCAGTTGCAGATATCGCGTTGCGTCAGAAGCAGATTGAAGTCCCTGATGGGGTGCCATCTGGCTTTACTTGGGATGTCGTCGAAAGCGTCCCCGTTTCGGAAGCGATCAAGTTGCAAAAGGGTGCAGTAAAAGACCACATTGATGCCTACAAAGTCAGTCTTCGTAATTTGGCATCACAGGGCATCAAAACCGTCTGCTACAACTTCATGCCGGTATTGGACTGGACGCGAACCGACCTGCGGTATCCTTTACTGAATGGCGGAAACGCAATGCGGTTCGATCTTGTCGACTTTGCTGTTTTCGACTGCTTCATTCTCGAAAGGCATGATGCAAAGGATGACTATGCGGCTGCTGTCAGTGACAAGGCCAAAGCCATCTTTTCGACTATGAACGATGGTGAACGGTCCGCGTTATCGCAAAACATCGTTGCAGGCTTGCCGGGCGCCAATGATAGTTGGTCATTGGACGATGTGCGGTATCAGCTGGATGCTTACGCAGGCATGACGCCAGAAACACTAAGATCTCATCTCGTCGATTTTCTATCCGAGGTTGTACCAACAGCAGAAGCACTTGGTGTTCGTCTATGCTGCCACCCTGATGACCCGCCCTTTCCACTGCTTGGTCTGCCACGTGTGATGTCGTCGGTTGATGATTACACGAAGGTTCTAAAAGCCGTCGACAGCTCAGCAAATGGCGTGACGTTTTGCACAGGCTCCTTAGGCGTCGCCCATGATTTTGATCCCGTCAAATTCATCAAAAGCTGCGGCGACAAAATTCACTTTGCACATCTAAGGAACGTCGTCCGTACAAGCCCGATGGGTGACAACACGCCTAGCTTTACCGAAGCAGAGCACCTGGCAGGTGATGTCGACATGGTTGCAACAATTCGCGCCCTTCTCGCTGAAGAGCAGCGTAGACGAAACGACGGACGCTTGGATCATGAAATCCCGATGCGACCTGACCATGGTCATGCATTGCTCAGTGACCATGATCGCCCTGTGCAGCCGGGGTATCCGTTGATTGGCCGGATGCGCGGCTTGGCAGAACTACGCGGCGTTATGGCAACTTTGAGCTCCATTGC
>NZ_JANQTS010000011.1 GCF_030731595.1 Yoonia sp. | reverse complement strand
CGGGCGCTGCGTGACCCGCCCGCGATTTTCATCCGGCTTGCGCACCTTCGAGGATGGTCAGACGTCGTGTCAGGAACAAGGCCTCTGCTGGTGTCGGGGCGCGAGCGATCGCTTCACGATACGCCATAGCTGCAGCGTCCACTGCTCCTGTCGCAGCCAAGAGCGCCGCACGCGCCGCATGCCAAGGCTGATAATCCGATAGCTCCGCAGAAAGGTCTTCGACAAGGGCAAGCCCATGCGCGGGGTCGCCCGCTTCGGCAATTGCCACAGCGGCATTGAGGCGAACGACCGGTGTGGGCTCGTGCTGCCAGAGCGCCGCATAAAGGGCAGCGATCTGCGGCCAGTCCGGGGCCGGGTCTGCCATCTGGCAGTCGGCAATCGCGGCCTTGATCTGGAATGGGCCGGGGCGGCGGCGATCCATTGCCCTGGCCAGGGTCGCGCGCCCTTCGGCGATGCGTGCGGTGTCCCAAAGGCTGCGGTCCTGTTCGCCCGGAGGCAGACTGGCCCCGTCCGCTCCGACCCGCGCGGCCCGCCGCGCCGCGGTGAGCAGTATCATGGCCAGCGCCCCTTCGATCTCCGGGTCGTGGGGCTGCAAGCGGTTGATCAGGCGCATGAGGTACTCGGCCTCGAGGCACAGGTCGCGCGGTTCGTCGGGTCCGGCAACATAGCCTGTCGTGAAGATCAGGTAGATTGTGGTCAGCACGGTATCGCGTCGCGCTGGCCATGACTCGGGTTCCGGTATCTCGAAAGGGATGCCTGACGCTGCAATCTTTGCCTTGGCGCGGCTGATGCGCTGGCCCATCGTCGGCGCGGCATCCAGAAAGGCGCGGGCGATTTCCGGCGTCGTCAGGCCGCAAACAGTCCGCAGTGTCAGCGCCACCCGTGACTTTGGCTCCAGCGTAGGATGGCAACAGGCGAAGATGAGGCGCAGACGGTGGTCGGGGATGTTCTGCGGCTCTGGCGCGGCCTCTTGTTCCAGCAGGAGGGCCAGCGCTCTTGCGTTTCTGTCAGCCCGCGCCGCCCCGCGCAACCGGTCGATGGCTTTGCGTCGCGCAACTTGCAAAAGCCATCCTGCAGGTGCGTTTGGAAGTCCGGTGCGGCCCCAGTGCGTCAAGGCTGAAACCGCTGCCTCTTGCAGCACATCCTCTGCCAACTCCAGATCGCGCAGCCCCGCAGCAAGCACCGCGATAAGCCGCCCCCGGTCAGCCGACATCACGCGTTCAAGTTCCCGCGATATCGCAATAGCACTGGCCGGACCGGAGGCGCTGGTCATCAGCTCACCCCGCGGGGTTGTAGTCCATCAAAGGGCGCACTTCGATCGTGCCGAAATGCGCCGAAGGGATCAGGGCAGCATAGGTGAGCGCCCTGTCCAGGTCTGGGACGTCGATCACATAATATCCACCCAGATGTTCGCGCGTTTCCGCAAAGGGGCCGTCCATGGTTTCCACCTTGCCCGCCTTGATGCGCAGCGACGTCGCGGTTTCCACCCCTTGCAGTCCTTCGCCCGAACGCAGAACACCGTCTGCTTTCATCCGTTCGTTGGCGGCGAAAAAACCGCTCATCATCTCGTTGAATGCGGGCGTTCCATAGGCCGGTTCCAGCGCGGGGTCGTTGTAGATCAAAAGCATATATTGCATGATTTTTTTCCTTTGGTTTGGGGCACTAAAGGCTCAGGATTTGGGTGGCGATGCAGACCATCGCGACGACGGCTGCCAGAATGTTCGTGCCGTTGCCGACATAGCGTAGCGGGTGGCCGACATTCCCCTCGACAAGGCCGAAGGGGTGCGCGATCCGACCCACCAAAAGCAATGCGCCCGAGATGTGCAGCCACATGGCAGGCGTGCCCATACCTTCGGCCAGCATCATCAGGATCAGCACGAAAGCCGTCCATTCGGTGCAGTTTCCGTGCTGTCGGATGCGCTTGAGCAAAAGCAGATTGCCGCCATCGCCGAACGACACGCCCGTAGACGATCGCACCGAAGAGACGCGGAACCATAAAGCCAGATAGATCGCCGCCACTGGCAGCGCGTAGAGGGGAGTAATTTCAAAGACCATGTGCTTTCCTTTGGATTTGAGGTTTCGATACCCCAAGGACGATCCCATTTTGCAGAATTCGACATCGCGGCCAAATTTTTTTTAATGCATGTGATGGTAAAGATTGGGTCAGAGGTCAGCGTCTCTGCAAGGAGGCAGACGAAAGCCGCGGAACGTGTCCATCACGCTGATTTTCCGCTCTCGCCGTAGATGATCCGTCACTGCGCACCGTCGGTCCGGCTCCGTTCGCAGCGGGTCAAGTCCTTTCGACGCCGGTCCATCGCGCCCTGCGCATCACGCCTTTATGGGCGCGCCAAGGATCGCGTGGCTGATGGTCATCAGATAGTCCCAATCGTTGATCTCTGCGCTGGCGACCTTGGTTTTCATGTCGATGGTGAGAAAAGAATGGCCGTGGACGAAAGACCAAAGCAGATAGGCGCGGCGCTGGACCTCTGGGTTGCTGGGCGACAGCGCAAGGCGATCAGCAACCGCTTGCACAACAACCCCAAAGCAGTTTTCGCCTTTGGCCAGAAGGTCAGGGGCGTTCTCGTGCCCTTCTGTCAGGCTGAACACCAGCCGAAAGACCCCCGGTTCTGCTCTTGCGAAATTCACATAGGCCAGACCCACGGCAGAAACAGCCTCGAACGAGCCTCTGGGATGGGCTGCAGCACCCGCTTCCATCGCGGCGCGCAACCGATCCATGGCTTCGCTGACCACCCCGCGCAGGATTTCGTGACGATCCTTGAAATGCTTGTAAGGGGCCGCGGAACTGACTCCGGCGCGGCGTGCGGCCTCTGCGACCGAAAAACCGTCGGGGCCATGTAGCTCGACCAGATCTTGCACGGCTGCGATCAATTGCGCACGCAAATCGCCGTGGTGATAGCTTGCCTTGGGCGTCACTCCGGGTGCGGTATGGGTGGCGGGCGGTTCATTGGACATGATATTTCTGTCTTCCCGAAAAGTAAGTGATATTCACTTTCTCGCTTGTTAAAGTTAGCAGCCCTCACATAACTCTGCAAGAGCGCGGAATGAATGCCCTGTTCGAAATCCACTTGCCTAAGTGAGTGATTCTAACATATGTAAGTGTAACTTACTTTAGCGGAGCAACCTGCCATGACCGACCACGCGACATCCGGCTTTCGAAGAGCGCTGCGCCGTATGCTGACCCTGACGGTCACACTTGTGGTTTGTGGCGGGGCGACTGCGGCTGTTTTTGCCGGGTTTTCCCTCGTCACATCCGAGCAGATGCCGGCCCCTGCCGCAGTTGCACCGCGGACGGCCGTCAGTGTGATGACGGTTGAACCGGCCCAAGGCTATACCGTCACCCGCCGGTTGACCGGTCAGGTCGAGGCCGCGGCGCGGACCGATCTTGGCTTCGAGTTGGGCGGGCGCGTGACAGAGGTCTTGGTCGAGGAAGGCGATCTGGTCGCAGAAGGTGCGGTACTGGCCCGCATCGACACCAGCGCCTTGATCCCCGAACGCGCCGCGCTGGAGGCAGAATTGGCCGCATTGGCCGCTGATGCCGAACTTGCGCGGCTCACACTGGCGCGCAATGACGCGCTGACAGAGCGGGGCTTTCGTTCCGTCGCCGCACAAGATGATGCGCGCCTTGCCCTTACCCGCGCCGCGGCAGGCATGGCGGCGACAACAGCGCGCATCGCCGGTGTCGATGTGCGGCTGGAAAAATCTGTCCTGACCGCGCCCTTCGCGGCCCGTATCGGTGCGCGGATGGCTGATCCCGGGCAGACAGCGGCGGCGGGTCAGACTGTTCTGGTCCTGTTCGATGCTGCACCGGCCCGCGCGCGTATCGGATTGCCGCCCGAACTTGCGGAAGGACTGTCTGTCGGTGACGCCGTCAAAGTCGAAAGCAATGGTGCCGTGCTGGATGCTGTCATTCGCCAGATCCGGCCCGATCTTGACCCCGACACCCGCAGCCGGTCGGTCGTGGTGACGCTGCCCGCCGGTACACCTCATGTGTTGGGCGACACGGTTGCGCTGATGCTGACGCAGACGATTGCCGATCCGGGGTTTTGGGCACCGCTTTCGGCTTTGCGCGAGGGCGTGCGCGGGTCTTGGTCGGTCATGGCGGTCGAGACGACGGCGCAAGGGGATCGCACCCAGCCTGCGGCGGTTGAGGTGATCCACAGTGACGGCGCACGCGTCTTCCTGCGCGGCGCGCTCCCTCCTGGCGCGCGCATTGTGGCGCAAGCCCCTGATCGTGTTGCCCCCGGCCAGCTTATTCTGGCCCAAATCGCCACCCACCCGCAGGAGTAAGCGTTATGGACACGGTTTTCTTTCGCCAACCGCGCCTTGTGATGCTGGCACTTCTTGTGGTCCTGTCTGCCGGACTCTCTGCACTGGTGTCCATTGGACGGCAGGAAGACCCGACCATCACCAATATCTTTGCAACGATCACCACCGTCTTTCCCGGCGCTGACCCCGCACGGGTCGAGGCGCTGGTAACCGCCAAGATCGAGACCGAACTGCGCACGATCCCCGAAATCGCCGAGGTGTCCTCCACCTCTGCCACAGGTATTTCGGTGATTTCGGTCGAACTGATCGAGACAGTCCCCCCCGAGACGATCGAGCAGCTTTGGGCGCAGGTCCGCGATGCAGTGGCCGACGCGCAGCGCGACTTCCCTGCAGGCGTTCTGGAACCGGATTTCGACAGCGACGGCGCGGGCGGCTATGCCGCCATCTTTGCGCTGACCATGCCCGAAGGCTTCAGCATGACCCGCGCCGCCCGCGAGGCCGAGGCGCTGGCCGACCGGTTGCGCCGTGTTTCGGGGACGAGCCTTGTCGACCTGCATGGCCTGCCCGACGAAGAGGTTCTTGTCACACTCCACCCCGACCGCACGGCCGCTCTTGGCCTGACTGCCGATCAGGTCTCGGCTGCGATCCGTGCCGCCGATGCCAAAGTGCAGGCCGGTCGCTTGCGCAGCGACGAAACCGATCTGGTGCTTGGCATCACTGGCGAGATCACGTCGCTCGACCGCCTGCGCGCCGTGGTGCTGCGCGAGGATGCGGCAGGCCGCGTCACGCTGCTGGGCGATGTCGCGCAGATCACCCGCGGCCCGCGTTTGCCGGTGGCAGAGGCTGCTTTGTATCAAGGCCAACCTGCGATCCTGATTTCTGCCAAGCTGAGCGAAGGCTTGCAGGTCGACCGCTGGATGACCGACATCCGCGCTTCTGTTACAGCGCAAGTAGATGATTTGCCGTGGGGTTTTTCCGTCGAGACGGTTTTCGACCAGAGCCGCTATACGACAGAACGCCTGACCGAGGTTGGTCTGAACATGGCCGTGGGGGTCGCGTTGGTCGTGGCTGTGCTCTTCGTGACCCTTGGCGGGCGATCAGCCCTGATCGTGGCGATGGTATTGCCGGTCGTCACGCTGGCCTCGGTCGCCACGCTGAACGCGCTGGCCGTGCCGATCCACCAGATGAGCGTGACCGGACTGATCGTGGCGCTTGGGCTGCTGGTGGATGCGGCCATTGTGATGACCGACGAGGTGGGCAAGCGGCTGCGCGCGGGCCTGTCGCGGCTGGAGGCTGTTGCTGGGTCCGTGCGGCGGCTGACCATGCCACTGGCGGCCTCGACCATGACGACGATCCTGTCGTTCCTGCCGCTTTTGCTGCTGCCCGGTCCGGCCGGGGATTTTGTCGGCTCCATCGCGATTTCCGTGATCGTGATGCTGGCATGGTCCTTTGTGGTGGCCGTGACCATTACCCCCGCCATTGCCGGACGCTGGCTGGGGCAGGGGGATGGGCATCCTGTACGCGAAGGCGCGCTGATGCGTGGGTTTCGGGCTGTCCTGACCCTGTCAATAGCGAACCCGCTGCGCACCGTCGCACTTTCGCTGGTTCTGCCGGTCATCGGCTTTTTGTCCTTGCCGACGCTCACACCGCAGTTCTTTCCCGGCGTGGATCGCGACCAGTTCCATATCGAGGTGGACCTGCCCCCCGGCACGGGCATCACCGAGACACTGCGCCTCGTGCGCGAGATCGACGCCACATTGGCAGCCAAGGACGAAATCCTTGACGTGGCATGGGTCGTAGGACGGTCCGCGCCCGCTTTCTACTACAACATGGTCGGTGACCGCGATCAGGCCCCGGCCTTTGCGCAGGCGCTGATCCGCACCGCATCACCCGCCGCCACAGAGCGGCTGTTGGCAGCGCTTCAGGCAGATCTGCCGCCCGCCTATCTGCAGGCGCGCTTTGTCATTCGGGGCCTGACCCAAGGTCCTCCGGTGAATGCGCCGGTCGAGTTGCGCCTTGTCGGGCAGGATATCGACGCGCTGCGACGCGCGGGCGACGATCTTCGCGCGCAGCTGGCCGCGGTGTCGAGCGTAGCGATGGTGCGCACCGGGATCGCAGGGGGCTCGCCCAAGCTGACGTTGGAGGTGGACGAGGCCCGCGCACGGCTTCTGGGGCTCGATCTGGGTCAGATCGCGCGGCAGATGGAAGCGGGGCTTGAGGGCGTGACCGGCGGGTCGCTGCTGGAAGGCACCGAGGAACTGCCCGTGCGTGTGCGCCTTGGCGCAGGCTTGCGCGGTGATCCGGTGGCCATCGGCGATATGCCGATCCTGCCGCCGGGGGCCGCACAGGTCGCGGGCGCGGGCCAGTTTCCCGCTGTGCCCCTGTCCACCCTGGGTACGCTGCGGCTTGAACCTTCCGAAAGCACGATCACCCGCCGCAACGGCGAGCGCGTGAACACCGTGCAGGCCTATCTGATGCCCGGCGTCCTGCCTGCCGTGGCACTGGCCGAGGCGATGGCGCTGCTGGAGGCCGAAGGTTACACCCCGCCGCAAGGCATCCGGCTGGAAACCGGCGGCGACAGCGATGCGCGCAACAGCACCGTGCAGGCACTGATTGCCCCGCTAGGCCTGATCATCACCCTGTCGATCGCGGTGGTTGTGATGACCTTCAACTCCTTCCGCCTCACGCTGATCGCCTTCACCGTCGCGGGGCTGTCGGCGGGGCTTTCGATGCTGGCCCTTGCGCTCTTTGATTATCCTTTCGGGATCAATGCGATCATCGGCGTGATCGGGTCAATCGGGGTGTCGATCAACGCGGCCCTGATCGTGCTGTCAGGCTTGCAAGAGGACCCGGGCGCAAGTGCCGGAGACCGCGCGGCGATCGTTGATGTCGTGGCAGGGTCTGCCCGCCACATCACCTCGACCACCATTACGACCTTTGGGGGCTTTTTGCCGCTGATCCTTGGCGGGGGCGGATTCTGGCCGCCTTTCGCGATGTCGGTTGCAGGCGGGGTGGCGTTGTCGGTGACGCTGGCTTTTGCGTTCACGCCGCAAATGTTCGCGCTGACCCTCTCGCGCCGCAAAGCAAGCGCAGCGCCCGAGGGCGCAGCACAGACCACCCCTGCACTGACACCGTTTCGCCTTACGGGCGCATGACACCGACGCCACAGGAAAGGGCGACCCATGACGAAGACGCAAAACAAAGACACTGCCCTCAAGCGCCGCTTTGGCCCCACCGCTGTCATTACCGGAGCCAGCGACGGCATCGGCCGCGCCTTTGCGGTCCAACTGGCCGAACAAGGCTTTGATCTGATCCTTGTCGCCCGGCGTGACAGCGTGTTGCAGGAAATGGCGCAGGACTTGACCGCCCGTTTCGGCGTGGACGTGCGCGTGCTGGCGATGGACCTATCCAATGTCGCAGCGGTCTCCGAGTTGCTGCAACTGACCGAAAGCGACCCGGTCGGGCTTGTCGTGGCTGCGGCGGGCTTTGGGTCCATCGGGCGGTTTCTGGATCAGGAGGTGGCCTCCGAGATCAACATGGTCGACCTGAATTGCCGGTCGGTGGTGGAACTGTCCTACGGTTTCGCACACCGCATGGCAGCCGAGGGGCGTGGCGGGATCGTTCTGTTCGGATCGCTGGTGGGCTTTAACGGTGCGCCGCTCTCGGCGACCTATGCCGCCACCAAAGGCTTTGTGCAAAGTTTCGCAGAAGGGATAGCGCCAGAGATGCGCCCCCAGGGCGTGCATGTGCTGTCGGTCGCCCCGGGCCCTGTTGGCACCGGTTTTGCGGCACGCGCGGGCATGCAGATGGGGCAGGCGGCAAGCCCCGACACGATCGCGCGCGGCGCATTGGCGGCTTTGGGGCGCCGGACAACTGTCAGACCGGGCTTCCTTGCCAAATTCCTCGGGTATTCCCTTGCGATACTGCCCCGATGGGTGCGCGTGCGGGTAATGGGGCTGATTATGAAGGGCATGAACAGCACGGGCCCTGCGCGAAATGCAGCACAAGCTCCTGCGACCAGAGGCTGAAGAGATCACCAGCCTGAACTTCTGGGAGTTCTTGGCTGTCGGTTTCGGACCATGCTTTGCTGTGTGATTGATCCGGTCGCCGGTGCATACCGACTTTTGCCGAGATCGCGGCTAATGCCGTGGATTCGGACAAAATGTGCAGATCTGCGTGCGTCGCGCGCCCGAGCGGGACCACCCAATTCGGCTGCGGCGCAAGCACCTCGATCAACTCAGCGCGGTGGCAGCTTTCAGTTAGACAGCCATCGGACTGGGCATGGATGGAAACCTCCCAGAGGCGCTGATGATGTTCCGCAGTGCTGGAGTGGCGTTTGCGCCATAGCGCGGGCATTCCGTTTCCCCGATTGACGTGCCTGATCGTCTGGCGCGATCACGTAAAACCATGAAGGGTCATCATGGGCGACTAGGTGCTGGACGCGCAAACCTGGACCCGTGATCGGGACATGCATGTGTTTAGGCGAAGGCGATGCTGTCCCCCAGCGGGAGGGTCCTTATCCTTTGGCCCGTCAAGGCAAAGACCGCATTTGCAAGGGCCGGGGCCGCGCCGGGCGTGCCTGGTTCGCCGATGCCGCGAATATGCGGCGCGTTTTCCAAAATACGCGTCGTGACCGGTGGTGCTTGGTACATCCGCAGGGGCGGGTAGTCGTGGTAGTTGGACTGGGCGACCATGCCCTCAGACAGAGTAATCTTTTCACCGATAGCCGCACTGAGGCCAAAATTCACGCCCGAGATCAGTTGCGCATCCAGATTGCGCGGATCAAGGGCCACGCCCACATCGGCCGCGACCCAGACATGGGCCACTTTGATCCCTTGCGGCGTATCTTCGACCTCGATGATCTGCGCTGTGGGTGCGCCGAAGACCAGCGCAAAGGCCACGCCACGCGCGCGTCCCTGCGCTGGGGCTGTGCCCCAATCGGCCATGTCGGCGACGGCATCCAGAACCTTGCGACTGGCATCGTCGGTGATCAGGTCACGCCGCATGTCGATCGGATCACGCGCTGCAGCAACGGCCAACTCGTCCATCATGCACTCATGAAAGAAAGTGTTCTGTGACGCGCCGACCGACCGCCAGAAGCCGACGGGCAAAAGCGGATCGGCCTTATAGGCGGTCACCCGATAATTCTCGATCCCGTAGGGCTGGTCCCAAAGTGCCTGGCCGATGGTGAAATCCGGCAGAAAGCCCGGGGTCGGCGCAGGCGAGCCGCCACGCTCGCTTATCCCTGTGAGGATCGAGGGGCTTGCGGTAGAAACATCGACAGCGACAGGCACACCGTCCTTGACCGCTGCCCGAAACCGCCCGATCGCGGCGGGCCTGTAGGGACCGCGCGATGTGTCATCTTCGCGGCTGTAGCTCAGAAGGACTGGCGTGCCTTCCATTTGCACCGCGACCTTGGCGACGTTCTGGACAAAATCCATCTCGCCCCGTCGCCCGAACCCGCCACCAAGCAAGGTCGTGGTCAAGGTTACGGCCTCTTGTGCGATGCCTGCGGCCAGTGCCGCCTCGCGCCGCGCCACGGTCGGGCCTTGGCAGCCTGTCCAGATGCGCAGACTGCCATCCTGAAACAGGGCGGCCGCACTCATCGGTTCCATCGTGGCATGGGCCAAGTAAGGGACGCGATATTCCGCTGCGATGACATCTGCCCCGCTCAATGCTTCTTCAACGTCGCCATCATTGCGTTGGCGGCTGTCTTGGTGGTCGGGCGTAAAGGCCGCAGCGATCACTTCAAAATGGCCTTCGGTATCAAGGGGGTAGGCCGGTGGTTCCCAATCATAGATGACCGCATCCAGCGCTTGCATAGCCGCCCATGTCGTTTCAGCTATGGCCACCACAGCAGTTCCGATATCCAGAACCGCATCGACGCCCTGCATCGCAAGCGCTTCGCTCGGATCAAAGCTGCGGATCGCGCCGCGCAGGTAGGGGCTGCGCCGGATCACGCCAAAGCGCATGCCCGGCAAACGAATATCGCTTGCGTAGATTGCCGTGCCGGTAGACTTGGCAACCACATCGACGCGATCCTGCGACTGGCCGAGAATACGCCACGCGCTCTTGGGCCGGAGCCTTGGGGTATCCGCAAGTTCGACCTCGGCCGCATCGGCTGCAAGGTCGGTGTAGGGCAGGCGCGTCCCGTCGGGCAGCACCACGGCGCCGGACTGCGTTTCAAGCCGGGCAATGGCGAGGCCCGTGCGTTTGGCCGCCACGGCCTTCAACGTCTCGCGGGCGACGGCCCCTGCCTGCCGCATCTTCTCGTAGGCGTCATGGGTAGAGGTCGATCCGCCGGTGATCTGATAGGCGAGAAACACCGCGGGAATATCGCGTTGCGCGCGGGCGAATTCGGCCAGCGCGCTTTGATCGGTTGCGGGGAAGGGATAGCCTTCTTCCACCACGCCGCCATTGAAGTAGGCAGAGGAGGGCGGGCCGTGGTCGACCGTGATATCGGCAAGATCAACGTCCAGTTCTTCGGCCACAAGGGCGGCCAGCGTCGTATGGATGCCCTGTCCCATCTCGGCGCGTGGTGTGATGATGGTGATGCCATCGGCTGTGATCTTGACGTAAGGCGTCAGAGCCGCCTCGCCCGGACTAATGGCGGCGGTCAACGGGTTTTCCAGATTGGCCCGATAGGTGCGCACCCCGAAAACAACGCCGCCCGCGACTGCGACCGAAGCAATCAGAAAGCCGCGCCGCGTGTATTTTCCAAGCCTGCTCATCGTCACGCCTCGCGCATCATGATTGCGGCGTCATGGATCGCCGCGCGGATGCGCGGGTAGGTGGCGCAGCGGCACACATTGCCGCTCATCGCCTGATCGATCTCTTCGTCGGTAGGTTCGGGATTGGTGTTCAAAAGATCCACGGCCTGCATGATCTGGCCCGACTGGCAATAGCCGCATTGCGCGACCTGATGGGCGATCCAGGCCTGTTGCACGACATGCAGGGCATCAGGCGTGCCAAGACCTTCGATGGTGGTCACCTCGCCCCAGGTATCGGCAAGGGCCACCTGGCAGGATCGGACCGCCTCGCCATCGATGTGGACAGTGCAGGCGCCGCATTGCGCGATCCCGCAGCCATATTTGACGCCCGTGATACCTAACCCGTCTCGCAAGGCCCAAAGCAGCGGCGTGTCATCGGGCAGGTCGAGGGTATATGCGGTTCCGTTAACGGTAATGTCCATGGTCTGCTCACGTTGCGATGCCCCTCATATATGTCTCGAGAGCAAAGAAACAAATTGCCGCAGCGTCAAGATGTTGGCCGATCGTCCTGTTATCCGCTGATGCCCGGATCAACCCTTCTCGCCATCCTCGTTGCCCATGGCATAGTCAACGCGGGTCCTGACTTTTCTTGTTGTCTCGTCATGCGGATCAAAACCCTGGTTGACGATTTCCTCGACGCGGCAGTCTTCGCACATGGCAAGGACCTTCAGACGCGCGGCGCCGCTTTCGCCCTGGAACATCCAATGGTCAGTCAAACGCGACTGGACCCGCTCAATGCCCGAGCGCGTGGCGAAGGCTTTGCCGCATCTTGTGCAGCAGAAGGGCGGTTCTTCATGCAGGATCTGGCGCGGGGATTCCCAAGCTTGAAAATCAATCTGTGGTGTCAAAGTGATCGCCGTTTCGGGGCATGTCGCAGCACAAAGCCCGCATTGCACGCAGGCACTTTGGGTAAAGCGCAGCATCGGTGTTTCGGGATTGTCGAGCAATGCGCCCGTCGGGCAGACCCCTGTACAGGCTTGGCACAAAGTACAGGCATCGGCGTCCACTGTCACACGTCCGAATGGAGCGCCTTGAGGCAAGTCCACGGTCTGGGCCGGCTGCGGCGCCGCACGGTTCATTTCGGCAAATGCCATCACCAGAAGCCCGCGCTTGTCTGCCGGTGGTAAAAAGCTGGACGGCGTCTGTGATAATGGCGCCCGCGGCAACGCGCGCAGGGCTACTTCCAACACATCAGGATCATCGGTTTCGATCAGTGTGACGGGCCCGTGATCCATAGCGGCACTGACCGTTGCCACGAGGTCGATGCCCGCACGCAGGCCACTGACATCATGCAATGGTTGGGCGCGACCCAAAAGTGCGACAGCCCCCGCGCCATAGGCGAACGCGGCGGCCAGCACTTCGGGGCCTGCTTGGGTGATCTCGTTCAGGCTCAGGGGGATGACATGCGCAGGCAGGCCACGGCCGTAGCGGCCCGATGTGTTGATCAGGGGTTCGCCATGATCGGCGTCATGAAACAAGATCACGGGGGCCTCTGTGCCGCCAGCCGCATGCCACGCCTTCAGCGCGGCACGCAAACGGGCGGCCACTGTCGCGACATCAGGAAGCGCATAGGCTGCGGCCCCCGTCGGGCAGGCCGCAGCACATTGCCCGCAACCGGCACAGATACTCGGATCAATCTGGACGCTATCGCCATGCGGTGTGATCGCACCGGTCGGGCAAAGCGACAGGCAGCGTGTGCACCCCGTGATACCGTTGCGCGAATGCGCGCAAAGATCGGCCAAGAAATCAATATAGACAGGTTTGTCAAAGGCCCCGACCATCTGTCCTGCGCTGGCGATGATGTCGGCGACCGCTTTCGGGCTTTTGGGATCAGCCCGGAAATAGCCCGGTCGCAGGTCATGCGCGGCAAACAGCGGCTGCCCGCCGGTCAGATCAACAATGATATCCGCACGCGAGACAGCGCCGTCGCGCGGTGTCTCGAACCGCAGCACATCCCGCGACGACGGGGAAGGTGCCGCGTAGTCGTCGACCGTCAGCGTAAACTTCCCCAGATGGCCTGAGGCGGACCGAATGCGGCCTTGTAGCACCGGAAAGCGGGTTTGCGCAGGCGGGCTGACCTGTGAGCCGGGCTGCAGCAGGACGGTGATGTCCAAAGTTTCCGACAAGGCTGCGGCGGCGTCTATCGCGATCTCGTCGCGGCCAAGGATCAAGGTCACGCCATTGCTTTCCAGCGTGGTAATACCAAACGGCGCCGGAGCAACCGAGGCCGCAGCGACAAGCGCCGCCATTTTCGGGCCGCTCGTTTTCGCCTCGGATGTCCAGCCTGCGGTTTCGCGGATGTTTACAAAGGACAAAGGCACGTCGGGCGCTTCATCGGCAGCGACTTCAGAAAAGAGCGGGGCTTCTTGCGTACAAGCCACGGTAACGGGCAGCCCCTTGGCAAGGGCCGCGCGGAAATGATCAAGGTTCGCGCGACAAAGCTGGTTTACCGAACCGCCCGTCGCGCAACCCGCTTTTGCAAGCGCACCTTCGTCAGGTGACATGGTCTTTTCACAGGTGCAGGTCAGGATTGTGCGGTCTGGGTTGGCTATGACCATTGGTCTTTTGATCCGATCGAACTGTCTTTGCGTGGTTCTAACCGCTCTTGTAGTAAGCGACGAGTGAGATACATTCCGATGAAATTCGCCATCTTGCAAGGACAAGCCGCAATGCTTGATGACCATCCCGCGCCCCGCGCTCTTTTGCTGCCCCCGCCCTATACCGCCCATTGGCTGGCGCAGGGCAGCGCTTTGCGTCACGCGTGCAGCTTGGCCGACGAACATGGGTCGGGGACGCTGGTTTGGCACTACAGCTCCCCTCAAGGTGCGCCGGGGCGTTTTGACTTTGCAGTCGTGCTCGAACCTGACGTGCCGCTGTCCCAAGCACGCAAGGCCTTTATCCTGGGAATGCTTGCCTTGGGCGATGCAATTGCCGCCCATTGTCCGCCAGAACGTGCGGTCGGATTTGGCTGGCCGGGTGAGTTGCGCCTTGATGCAGGACGCCTTGGGGGAATGCGCTTGCGCACCGCGCCTGATGTCGCAGAAGACGACGTGCCGGATTGGATGGTCCTGGGCGTCGAATTGATCGCTGACCGCGACCATTTGTCCGCACCAGGCAGCAAGCCTGAGTCCGTGTCGTTGTCCGAAGAGGACTTTGCCGACCCACCGGCGATACTCGAGAGTTTTGCCTCGTATCTGATGCTTTACTTTGACCGTCTGACCCATGGCGGTTTTGAGGCGCTTGCAGCAAACTACAGTGGTCGGTTGGTCGGTGAAGGCAGCTTGACCGCTGACGGTGATCTGCAAACTGCCAACGGTCTGGTGACGCTGAAAGAGGCGGTCGCGACGTCTTTCTGGCGCAATGAAACAGGGCCGGAACTATGATCCGGTTGCCGCGCACGATCCAGCTTGATCGCTCGGATAACGTGATCTTTGCTCCTGCCGCCGCACCGGGCGAGTGGGCGGTGCCGGGGACCTTCATGTTTGCGGGCCGTGATCCTGACAGCCTGAGCCGCAAAGAACAGATTGCCTTCCGGTCCGGATTTTTGGGCGCTGAGAGCTTTGGTTGGTCAACGCTTGTGACCGTGACTTTTGCAGGTCCGCAGGATCGCGATGCGCTCGTTGAAACGCTGGCCCGTCAGTTCATGGAAAAACTGGGCGCGCCAGATATGTCGACCGCCATTCCTGCGGCAGAAGAGGAAGTGTCAATGGCCCAAGACCTGTGCCGTGGCCATAGCGAAGGCACACTGATCGCGCTGCACCGCACAAACAGTGACGCAGGTATTCGAGAACAGTTCCGCACCCTCAAGCCACGCGACACAACCGCCTTTTCAGCAAGCTATCTGGGCGGCCATGACAAGGCTTTTCATATGGTCGAAACCAATGAAGACGATGCGTTTGACCTTGCGGATTTTGCCCAGGGAAAGGGAATTTCATGAGGGAATTCTGGGTTGCTTCGGGGCACCATCTCACGCGGCTGAATGCTGCGGGCCGGATGGAAGTGACGGATGAATTGATCCTTGCTTGGCTCGCCCGTCCTGAAATCTTGCCTCCACCCGAGGCTTGCGCCGCAGAACGTGCCTTGCATGCCCGCTTGATGGCAAAACCGCGCGCTGCCGTGTCGGTCATGGAGCGCGCGAATATGGAGGATGCCGACGCGCGCGAAAATTGGGAATTTTTGCTGACACTGCGCGACACGCTCATGGCTGCGGGATCAATCGAAGACGGTTATCTCGAACTTGTACGCAAGCGCGTGCGCCTGCCGCATCTCTTCTACGATCAACTGGTTCAACTCATTTTGCGCAATGCGCTAGACGGGTGTGAAGACGTGCATACCCTGCGCGCCGCTGAAATGTTCTTTCGCCCGCAACGCGCCTATCTCCATGATGGCGGGCTGATGTTGGCGGATGATGAATTGGTGGGCGAACTCGAGGGTGAAATGCACAGCAATCCCTTGTTTGCGATGATGAACGGTGGGGTCGAGGCGCTGGATGTGTTGAATGACGCCAATGCCTGGACCTATTGGAGCCGCTCTGACGCCCACACGATGGTTCTGCCTTTTGGCGCGGACCCCAAGGCGCGTGCCGGATTTGCCGATGCCATCATGCGGTTTGTCACGCATCTGTTGGGCAAGGCGGTCACGGTGGTTCCGATGACAGCCGCGGACGATGTGGATTTGCAATGGTTTGTGGGGCTGGATCAGGCTGGCACGAGGGTTGGGAATGCGCTGTGGAACGGGGAAACGCCGGAGTCCACATTGGTTGGATTGTTCGCGCTGACCTTCGATGCGTCTGATGGCGTCTTGCCGCAAATTGGCGGGCGCCCGGTTTTCCTGTTGATCGGGCTGGACAGCAGCAATGTCATCCGGTTCAAACCGCAAAACCTTGTGATCGGTCTTCCTTTGGTTGCTGATGCTGATGGGTTTCCCGCCGTGATGGGGACTGCCTGATGCCGCGTGATGTCGTCCGTGTCGCTGTTTTGGGTGTGTCTCATCCGCCCGCAAATAAATGGGCCAAACGCATGGTGCGTCCGGCGGCGCTTATGGCGGATGTCCCAAATCTGGAAGTCGGCGCGCTGATGGCAGAGCAGGGTGATGTGCGTACCTACTACATGGGCGATCACGCGGTCGTTTTGCATTCAGGCGAGACCGCCCACTATATTGATAACCTCCGCGCAGCAAAGCCATCGCTTTGGGTGTCCTGCGACAATGGCGAAGTCCGGCTTGTGACCGCTGACCCCTACGAAGGCGAAGCAATGGCCAGCGACCCCGAGCGGCTGGTCGAGGCCCTTGCCATGCCGCATGCCGTGGCAACCAAGATCAACGCCTTTATCGAAACGCACCATGTCTACGAAGAATTCCACAAACGCAAGCGCGTCCCTGCAACTTCGCCGCATGACCCGCGTGCGCCGCGCGTCCTGTCTGACAATGAAAAATGGGTACAAACACGCGGTAAGGCTGGCCTGCCGCCAAAGGGTGTATCATGACCGATCCAGAGAGGAGCCGCCTGAACCGTTGGTCGCAGCGAAAACTTGACGCAAAGCGGCAAGACGAGGCGGCCAAGGAAGCACCGGTTGTCACCGCGCGGGATGAACCTGAAATCATCGCCGATGACCCCGCGCTGATCGCCGCGCTCCCGTCGCTTGACGAGATCACGGCAGATTTTGATATGACGCCGTTCCTCGCAAAAGGTATTCCGGCCCATCTGAAGAACGCGGCCTTGCGCAAGTTGTGGCAAGCCAGCCCGTCGGTGCGGGATTATCTGGATCCGGCGGTGGACTATGCGTGGGACTGGAATGCGCCGGGCGGAGTGCCCGGTGGCGGTGGTGTATTGTCAGAGCAAAGCATTGCAAAAATGGTGAAGGGCATCATTGGCAAAGGCTCCGAGGACAGCGAAGAGGTCGTGGCAGAAGATGCCGCACCCGAACAACCGGCGCCGGTCGAGGTGGCGCATCAACCCGACGAAGACCGCGTTGCCGTTCGCCGCGACACGCCGCCGGCCCCCGCACAAAAGGATGCAGCAAAGACGGCTTCTGCGACACAGAAAGCAGACCTGTTGCCGCAACGTCGCCATGGCGGGGCCGTGCCGGAATAGCTGCGGCATTACAGCGCAGCTTGCGCGTCGCAAACGATTGCCTTGTTTCAGAAACTGTGTGAATGTTGCGCAGGTCTCTCCTAAAATGCCTTGGATTCCATCAGCGGGGAAAGTCATTGTCCACAGCCAGCACTGCTCAAGCGGAGCCAGCTAAACCAGAGCACGAGATGCTTCGCGCCCAGCAATGGTCGCTGATAGCAGCGCTTTTGGTTGCGCCACCGGATCGTGACATGCTCGACCTTTTGTCCAGTTTGACGGGTGATGATACGGCGCTGGGCCAAGCCTACCGCATTCTGGCCGAAACCGCCGGTTCCGCAGATGTCGACGATATCGCCCGTGAATACTTTGAACTGTTTGTGGGCGTGGGGCGCGGCGAACTGCTGCCCTATGCCTCATTCTATCTGACCGGGTTCCTGAACGAACGGCCTTTGGCAGACCTTCGACGCGATCTTGCGATGATGGGTGTCGAACGGGCTGCCGGTCGGTTCGAGCCTGAAGACCATATCGCAAGCATTGCCGAAGTGATGGCAGGGCTGGCCGCAGGGAACTTTGATGCCAGTGTTCTGGGGTGTGGCGCCGCCGGCGAAGCCGGGTTCTTCGCCCGGCATCTAGAGCCTTGGGCCGCGCAGTTCTTTGATGATCTGGCCGTCGCCCCAAGCGCACGGTTCTACCGCAGTGTGGCAGAGGTGGGCCGCATTTTTACCGATATTGAAATTCGCGCATTTGCACTTGAAGCGAAAGCGCATCGCACTTCGGGGCCAAGCGCCCAGAGGCTTTAGACCAGTCACCCGCAGACGCAAAGTCCGGGTGTTACGAACGACAAAAGGGGAGGATGAAATGGCCGATACGAACAAAAAAGATAAGGGCATTGGACGGCGCGGGTTCTTCGGCGCAGTCGCCGCCGCCGCGACGACAAGTGTGGTCGCGGGTGGCGCCCGTCCAGCATTCGCTGAAGAAGTCGGTGATGAGCGCACCAAGGCCCGGTACCAAGAGACCGCGCATGTGCAGGCCTTCTATCGCACAAACCGCTATTACACGGGGGAGTAAACCATGCTGGTGAAACGCAGATCAAAAGATGCAACCCGGAGCGGTCTTGCCGCTTTCGCGCAAAATGTAACCGCCAAGCCGATTGATCGCCGCAGCTTTCTCAGAACATCCGGCCTTGCCGTCGGTGGTCTTGCCGCATTTGGTGCTGTCGGTGCCACGACTGTACGGCGCGCCGAAGCTGGCATGGTGGATTTCAGTCAACCGGTAGAGGTCAAGACGAACATTTGCACCCATTGTTCAGTGGGCTGCACTGTCAAGGCCGAAGTCCAGAACGGTGTTTGGGTTGGTCAGGAACCGGCCTGGGACAGCCCCATCAACCGTGGCACCCATTGTGCCAAAGGCGCGTCTGTGCGCGAATTGGTGCATGGCGACCGTCGCCTCAAGTACCCGATGAAGAAAGAGAACGGCGAATGGGTTCGCATCTCTTGGGATCAGGCGATTGATGAAATCGGCGACAAGATGCTTGATATTCGCGAAAAGAACGGGGCCGATAGTGCCTATCTTCTCGGGTCGGCCAAGTTTTCCAACGAAGGCGCATATCTGTTCCGGAAATTCGCGGCGTTCTGGGGTACCAACAACGTCGATCACCAAGCCCGTATTTGTCACTCGACCACAGTTGCCGGTGTTGCAAACACTTGGGGCTATGGCGCGATGACCAACAGCTACAATGACATCCGCAATTCCAAGACCATCATTTTCATGGGCTCCAATGCGGCTGAAGCGCACCCTGTTTCCTTGCAACATATCCTCGCGGGCAAAGAAACGAACCGCGCCAATGTCATCGTGATTGATCCGCGTTTCACACGCACGGCGGCTCATGCCACCGATTACATCCGCATGCGGCCCGGTACAGATATCGCGATTATCTGGGGTATCATGTGGCATATCTTCGAGAACAACTGGCAGGATCAAGAGTATATCGACCAGCGTGTCTGGGGGATGGACCAGATCCGCGAAGCCGTCAAAGCCTATCCGCCAGAAGTCGTCGAGCGTATCAGCGGCATCTCTGGCCCAGAGTTGCGCCGCGTGGCTGAAACCTTTGCGACACAAGGTCCTGCGACTTTCATCTGGTGTATGGGTGGCACGCAGCACACTGTCGGTACGGCAAACGTGCGCACCTACTGCAACCTGTTGTTGGCAACAGGCAACGTAGGGTCGAACGGCTCGGGGGCGAATATCTTCCGTGGCCACTGCAACGTGCAGGGTGCAACAGACTTTGGCCTCGATATCGGTTCGCTGCCTTGCTATTACGGCTTGGCCGAAGGCGGATGGCGGCACTGGTCCCGCGTCTGGGACGTGTCTTACGACTATTTGCAGTCCCGCTTTGATGAAGTCCCAGCAAAAGGTGGCAGGGACGCCCGCGACCGCAAGGCGAACATGGAAATGGCGGGCATTCCTTCGACCCGTTGGTTCGATGCCGCAACGCTTGATGCCGAAGATGTGGATCAGCGCGACAATATCAAGGCGATGATCGTCTTTGGTCATGGTGGTAACACTGTGCCACGGATGGGCGACTCGCTTAAAGGTATGAACGCGCTGGATCTTTTGGTCGTTGCTGACCCGCATCCGACAACCTTTGCAGCTTTGCATGACCGTCCTGACAACACTTACCTGCTGCCGATTTCGACCCAGTTCGAATGTGCCGGCAGCCGCACTGCCTCGAACCGTTCGGTGCAATGGGGTGAAAAGGTCGTTGATCCGATCTTTGAAAGCGACAATGACTATGCGGTTATCTACCGTCTGTCGCAAAAGCTTGGTTTTGCGGACGAGATGTTCAAGCCATATGAAATGGTGCAGGGCAAATTCTCGATGGAACCGACACCTGAATCGATCCTGCGCGAGATCAACCGTGGCGGCTGGTCAACCGGCTATACCGGTCAAAGCCCAGAGCGGATCAAGGCGCATATGGCCAATCAGGACAAGTTCGACCTTGTCACTTTGCGTGCGCCTGCGGATGCAGAAGACGTCGGCGGGGATTACTACGGTCTGCCTTGGCCATGCTGGGGCACGCCAGAGTTCAAGCATCCGGGGACACATATCCTGTATAACCCGAACTTGCCTGTCAAAGACGGCGGCGGTGCTTTCCGTCCACGCTTTGGTGTGGATCGCGAAGGTGAAACACTGCTTGCCGAAGGCAGCTTCCCGGTTGGATCCGAAATCACCGATGGCTATCCACAGTTCACCTACGGTATCTTGCAAACCCTTGGGTGGGACGCCGATCTGACGGCGGACGAGTTGGCAACGATCCAACGTATCGGGAACAACGACCCCGAAGCGATGGCGAATGTCAGCTGGTCACTTGACCTGTCAGGCGGCATCCAGCGGGTTGCGATTGAACATGGCTGTGTGCCCTTCGGCAACGGTAAGGCCCGCGCGGTCGCGTGGAACCTGCCCGATCCGATCCCGGTTCACCGCGAGCCGATCTATTCACCGCGTCCCGATCTGGTGGCGGAATATCCGACGCGCGAAGATGGGCGTCAGTTCCGCGTGCCAAACATCGGCTATTCGATCCAAGCCTCAGCGGTGGAACGCAACCTGTCGGTCAGCTTCCCCATCGTGCTGACCTCTGGTCGTCTGGTCGAATATGAAGGTGGCGGCGAAGAAACCCGCTCGAACCCCTGGCTTGCAGAATTGCAGCAGGACATGTTCGTCGAGATCAACCCCGCCGATGCCTCTGCTCGGGGGATCACCGATGGCGGTTGGGTCTGGGTCAACGGCCCCGAGAACGACAGCAAGGCGCGCGTCAAGGCCCTCGTGACCGAGCGTGTGGCACCGGGCGTCGCATTTATGCCGTTCCACTTTGCCGGTTGGTTCCAGGGAGAAGACCAGCGCGGCAACTATCCGGCGGGCACCGACCCGATCGTTCTGGGTGAAAGCGTCAACACAGTCACATCTTACGGATATGATCCGGTGACAGGCATGCATGAAGGTAAAGTCACACTTTGCCAGATTTCAGCGGCATAAGGGAGGACAGATACTATGGCACGAATGAAATTCCTTTGCGACGCGGATCGCTGCATTGAATGCAACGCATGCGTGACGGCCTGTAAGAACGAACACGAAGTTCCGTGGGGCATCAACCGCCGCCGGGTCGTGACGATCAATGATGGCTTGCCGGGCGAACGCTCTGTTTCGATGGCCTGTATGCACTGCACCGATGCGCCTTGCGCGGCGGTCTGTCCGGTGGATTGCTTCTACACGACAGATGATGCGGTTGTCCTGCACTCCAAGGATACCTGCATCGGCTGCGGTTACTGCTTTTATGCCTGCCCGTTTGGCGCACCGCAGTACCCCAAGGTCGGCAACTTCGGCACACGTGGCAAAATGGACAAATGCACATACTGTGCCGGTGGACCAGAGGCCGATATGACCGAAGCGGAATACGTCAAATACGGGTCCAACCGTTTGGCCGAGGGCAAACTGCCGCTTTGTGCCGAAATGTGTTCCACCAAATCGCTGCTTGCGGGTGATGGAGACATCATCGCAGAGATTTACAAGGAACGCGTTGTGACGCGGGGCTATGGCTCTGGCGCATGGGGCTGGCGTACGGCTTACGGCGATACGGTAACGGTTTAAGCAGGAGACAGGATTATGAATATGAAAACTCTTGTGCAGCGCTTTGTTGCCGTCCTTGGTATTCTTGCGGTGCTGGGCATCGTCGGGATCAGTGTTACACCTGCGGCGCAAGCACAGCAGATCAACCCAACTGCACAATCGGTGACAGAAGAATCGCTGTTTGAAGCATTGCAGGACGATCAGATGGTCGAAGGACGCGTGTCTATTCCTGACGGCCTTTCGAGTGGACTGATCAAGCCGGGCAACCCTTCATGGGCGAGCACGCATACTGGACTGGTGCGGAACCTTTCCATCGCTGCTGTGGTGGGTGCAATCGTCGTTCTGACGCTCTTCTACATGATCCGCGGCAAGATTATGGTCGATGGAAAAATGTCGGGCATCCGGATCCTGCGCTTTACAGCGATTGAGCGGTTCGCACATTGGCTGATGGCGGGCTCTTTTATCATCTTGGCGCTCACCGGTCTCAACCTTGTTGTGGGGCGGACGATGATTTTGCCTTGGCTCGGTGAAGGCGCGTTTTCGACCATCACGATCTGGGGCAAGATTGCGCATAACTATGTCGGTTGGGCGTTCATGCTGGGCCTGACACTTTCGTTCCTCGTCTGGGTCGCGCACAACATTCCCAACAAGGTCGATGCCGAATGGGTCGCACAGGGCGGCGGGCTTTTGAAAAAAGGCGTTCATCCGCCTGCGAGAAAGTTCAATGCTGGCCAGAAGGTTATCTTTTGGCTGACCACACTGGGCGGGGCCGCGCTTTCCTTCACCGGGTTCATGTTGCTGTTTCCGATCGTGGCAGGCACCCAGGCAGATTGGCAGTTCTACCAATTGATCCACGGGATCGTCGCGGCTGGTTTGTCCTTCGTGATCATCGCGCACATCTATATCGGTTCGATCGGGATGGAAGGTGCATTTGATGCAATGGGAACAGGCGAAGTCGACCTGAATTGGGCCAAAGAGCATCACTCGCTCTGGGTTGAAGAAGTGCAGGGCAAGGCCAAGTCGGGAGATTCCTCTGCGCGAGGAACGCAGCCTGCCGAATAAATGAAAGGGATGTCCGGCGCTGGTAATCAGTGCCGGACGTACCATTTTGCTTCTTTGCTTGCCCGACGGCAAAGACTGACATGACAGAAAGACCCGTCACGAATGTCCGATGATACGATCCTGCTGGCAGCCCGAAAGGCGTTGTCTGGGCTGACTATGCCCGATGGGACGCCGTTTCTGGGCGCATCGCAGGTCTCTGGTCCGACTGTTTCAAATGGCCGTATCAATGTGTCGATCTTGACGACAGCGGATGCCGCCGCAGCACTGGGTGATATCAGAGCCAAGGCCGAAGTTGCTTTGCGCAATGTGCCCGGCGCCGTGACGGCCTTTGTCACCCTGACAAATGACAAGACTATTGCGCCCGTTCTGAAGCCTGCCGCAACCGCAAAGCCGGAGATTTTGGCGGGCGTCAGTCATGTCGTGGCCGTCGCCTCTGGCAAGGGTGGGGTCGGGAAATCGACGACCGCTGTGAACCTTGCCTTGGGCCTGCGCGCCAATGGCCTGAAGGTTGGCATTCTGGACGCCGACATTCACGGCCCATCGCTTCCGACATTGCTGGCCCTGCATGGGCAGCCGCGCATGGGTCAGGACCGTCGCCTGCTGCCCATGCAATCCAATGGAATTTTGGCCATGTCGATGGGTCTGATGGTCGATGCGGAAACCGCGATGGTTTGGCGCGGGCCGATGGTGATGTCGGCCATTACCCAAATGCTGTCTGACGTGGACTGGGGCACATTGGATGTGCTGATCGTGGATATGCCGCCCGGCACCGGAGACGCGCAGCTGGCAATCGCTCAAGGGACCACATTGGCGGGAGCGGTCATTGTCTCAACCCCTCAGGATTTGGCCTTGATAGATGCCCGACGTGGTATTGCGATGTTCAAGAAGGTCGATGTGCCTATCCTTGGTCTGGTCGAGAATATGGCGCATTTTACCTGCACCGACTGCGGTAAACAGCACGCGCTTTTCGGAACGGGCGGGGCCGAGGCAGAGGCGAAGCGCCTTGGCGTCCCGTTTCTGGGTGCGGTGCCGCTGACGATGGATTTACGCGCGGCGTCCGACAGTGGCCAACCCATCGTTGCCCGCGATCCCGAAGGCCAGCTTGGCCGCCTTTACATCGACATGGCACGTGCGCTCTGGGCGAACTTGACAGCGTCATATCCGAACACTCAAACTCATAAGAAACTTTAAGGAGCCTGACTGATGAAATCCTTCCTTCTTGCCTGTGTTGTCATTGTTGGAATCGCATTTGTTGCAGCCAATGTGCTGAACGGCACCTACCAGACAGATAGCACCGTTGCCTTCACGACCGAAGGCGTGCGGCTCTCACCCGGAGAGCAGAACCTGATCACGAACTAAGCTGCCGTGGGACAGCGGGCGGCCATATGGCGTGCGGCACTGTTTTGCACCGCCACGTTGGTATCTGTGCCTGCTGCAGCACAAGACTTGCGCGGTCATGGTGGGCCGGTGCGCGCATTGGCGACCAACGCCGAGGGGCGTATCTTTTCGGGGTCATTTGATACGCGCGCAATCGTTTGGGATGGCACGGTTGCCACGCAGATTACCCGCCACCACGAAGGCGCTGTGACAGCGGTGCTCCCGCTTGCTGACGGGCGTTTCGCCTCTGGCGGACAGGATGGCCGCGTTGTGATCTGGGGCGATGGTCCCGAACCGCTTCAATCAGAGGTCTGGCATCCTTTGCCCGTTGGGGCGATGGCCCCTTGGGCTGATGGTCTGGCATCAGCCGCATGGGACGGGCAGATAGCACTTTGGTCCGGTTCGGGGGCGCCACGCTATATTACGGCACATGATGGACAGATCACCGGACTGGTTGCGTTTCGGGGTGGTCTGGCCAGTGTTGGTGCGGACCTGAAGCTGCGGTTCTGGCAGGCCGACGGTACGGCGGGCGGCGAGATTGGCCTGCCTGCTCCGGCCTCGGCGCTGGCCACAGATGGTGACGCGCTTTTTCTGGCCTCGCCAGATGGTGCGTTGCGCAAAGTCACTGCGACATCAGGGATTGAAGAGGCGGCACTCTCAAGCCGGGCGTTGCTGTCCGTCGCCGCTACTGAAGGGCATGTCGCCGTAGGAGCCATGACGGGTGAAGTGTGGCTGGTCGATCCTGTGACCCTCGCGGTGCAGGTTGGTATCGAAACCGGTCAAGGCCCGATCTGGGCCGTGGCGATTTCGGACGGGGTGCTGTTCACGGGGGGCAATGACGGGCTTATTCGACGTTGGTCACTGGACGGGATACCTTTGGGCGAGGGGAGCGGGCCAATTGACCCGACCCTGACCAATCCGCGCGGCGCACAGATCTTTCGGGCCTGCGCCGTGTGTCATACGCTCACGCCCGATGATGGCGCGCGGGCAGGGCCGACGTTGCATCAGATATTTGGTCGCCGCATCGCCACTGCCGAGGGGTTTCAGTATTCGGAAGCGCTCAAAGACCTTGATATTGTCTGGACAGAACAAACGATATCGGAGCTGTTCGAATTTGGCCCGGACGCCTATACCCCGGGGAGCCGCATGCCTGAACAACGGGTGCCAAGTGCTGCTGACCGCCAGGCACTAATCGATTTTCTGAAAACGGTTGCCCGCTAAGGCGCAATCCCCTTGATACCGGAGAGACCCCATGAGCGATGATTTCAATATGTCGATGCGCAAGTTCCTCAAGCAGGTCGGCGTGACCTCGCAGCAGGCCATCGAAGAGGC
>NZ_JANQTS010000010.1 GCF_030731595.1 Yoonia sp. | reverse complement strand
GAAGAGGTGAACCAATAGGCCCCGGTGATATAGACCGCGACCAAGGTAGGGACCGCATCTCCGCGATGGTGAAGCCCGCCGAAGATCACCAACAACAGACCGAATGTGGCAATGATTTCGGAAAACCATTGTGAAACGCCGGTGCGGTCTGTTGTGGAAATCTGCAATATGGACAGTTCGAACATCAGATGCGCGGCCCAAACGCCCAGGATCGCGCCGAGGATCTGCACGATGGAATAGAAAAGCGCGTCCTTGGCTGCAATCTCGCCACGGAGAAAGAAGGCCAGGGTCACGGCAGGGTTGAAATGCGCGCCAGAGACCGGCCCCAAGGTCGTGATCAAGGCATAAAGGATACAGCCCGTGGCAATCGCATTCGCCAGCAGTGCGATGGCCGTATTCCCGTCAGCGAGGGCTGCGCCCATAATCCCCGACCCCACAACACCAATCAGCAGGAATGCGGTGCCCAAACCTTCGGCGAGTAGTTTTTGCATGTATGGGCCTTGGCTATTGGCGGGGCTTCAACGCCCCCGCCTACTGTCGTTATGTAAAGGATTTGTGACAGGTCCGCCGTTACTCTTCATACCACCACACGTCGGGCTGCCAGCCCGGCCAGTCGCCAAAGATCGGCATATAGTCGGGGTATTTCAGCTCTTTGGCATGGGCAAGGCGGCTGATGTTCCACTGATAGATCGGGATCACATAGCGGCCAGAGGTCAGGATACGGTCCAGCGCTTTCACCGCAGCCACAAAATCATCCTGGCTTTCCGAGGTCAGCAAACGCCCGATCATCGCGTCGATCGCAGGGGATTTGACCCCCATCAGATTGCGCCCGCCAGGGCGGTCCGCGCTTTCACTGCCATAGTAGTTGTATTGCTCGTTACCCGGCGAGAGCGAGACACCCAACCGGTAATAGGTCATGTCAAAGTCATAGGCGTCGGTGCGTTCTTTGAACTGGGCGCTGTCGGCCACGCTGACCGTTGGCGAGACCCCGATACGGGCCAGTGATTCCACATACATATCAATGATGGATTGGTTTTCGGATGACCCTTGCGGCAGCAAGATGTCAAAGGTGAAAGCCTCTCCTGCGCTGTTCTTCATCACGCCGTCCTGCACCGTCCAGCCTGCGGCCTCCATCTGGGCAAGGGCCGCTGCGGTGCCCGCGCGGTTGCGCTCGGTGCCATCGCTGACGGGCAGGCTATAGCCTTCCAGAGCGCCCGGGATCAGATCAGCGGCGAAAGGTGCGAGGAATTCCTGCACGCGCCCCTCTGCCGGCCCGTTCGACATGCCCAAGGGGGAGTTGGACCAGTAAGAGGTGATGCGCGGCTGCGCCGATCCTGTCATTGCTTCGTTCACGAACTCGAAGTTGAAAATCTGGATCATCGCATCGCGCACGCGCCAGTCCGCAAACTGGTCGCGGCGCGTGTTCATGACGAATCCCGTCATACCAGAGGGGCGTTCGTGGGGCAGGACGGACAGCACAACGTCGCCCGCTTCGACAGCAGGGAAATTATACTGGCTTTCCCAACGGGCCACGTTGAATTCGCGGTTCGAATTCACTTCTCCCACCTTGAAAGCCTCGAAAGCGGCGGTTTCATCGCCGAAGAATTCCAGCCGCACTTCGTCGATGTTGTTGGTGCCCACACGGAACGGGACATCCTTGCCCCAGTAATCGGGGTTGCGGCGCAGCGAGACAAAGCGCCCCGGTTCGAAATCATCCAGAATGTAGGGAGCGGAGGTGATCGGCACGATCTCGGTTGTGCTTTCGGCGAAATCGACACCTTCCCACTGGGCCTTTTTCAGGATCGGGCGCAGGCCCGCCAAGAGTGCGAGTTCACGGTCCTCCACATTGAAGGTGAAACGGACAGAACGCTCACCTGTCTGTTCCATGCTTGCGACCTTTTCCCAAAAACCAAGATACCGGGGGTGGCCCACCGTGCCGAGTGTCTCGTAAGACCACATCACGTCTTCGATGGTCACAGGGCTGCCATCAGAGAAGGCGGCACCCTCGCGCAGCGTGAATTCGACCCACTCTCGATTCGGCCCAGTCTCGACCGATTCGGCCAAAACGCCGTAAAGTGTGAAAGGTTCGTCCAAAGAGCGGCCCATAAAGCTCTCGCCCAGAAAAAATCGCAACTGCCACGGCACAGACCCTTTGCGGATGAACGGGTTGAGACTGTCGAAACTGCCGACCTCTGCCGTGACGATCCGGCCGCCTGTGGGGGCCTGCGGGTTTACATAGGGCAGGGACACAAAATCAGGTGGCATGGCAGGGTCGCCATACATAGCTATGCCATGTTGGGGTTCGGCGGTTGCAGCTTGTGCGACGACGCCGAAAGCGAGTGCTGCCGCGACGGCACGAACCCTTTGTGTGAAACTGACAGTCATTTTGTCGTGCCCCCTGCTGTTGGTTTGCCTGTTCATGACGGATCGTAATGAGGGTTACCAACCTTTTCAAACTTTTAGCTTGGAGGCGGGCGATGGATTGCTTATAAAGAGGGCACTGCTCGATAGGTTTCTTGCCTGTATGAAACCTGCCTCAATAACTTTACGCCCGCCTTGTGCGGGCGTTTTTTTTAGGGCTATCGGAAGCGTGACGTGGCTTTTGCAGTTGCAGCATATAGACTGAGTCGCAACGCAAAGAATCGGAGCCAAGATATGTCACTTGCAGGAAAAACCGCCGTCATCACGGGATCAAACTCGGGGATCGGCCTCGGTATCGCCCGTGAATTGGCCAAAGCGGGCGCCAATGTCGTGCTGAATTCTTTCACCGACACCCCCGAAGACCATGCACTGGCCGCCGAGATCGCAGATGTGACCGGCGTGCAGGCGAAATATGTGCAGGCGGATATGTCCAAGGGCGAGGATTGCCGCCGGTTGATCGTGGCGGCCGGAGGCTGCGATATTCTGGTGAACAACGCAGGCATCCAGCATGTGGCCCCCGTGCAGGATTTCCCGACCGCGAAATGGGATGCCATCATCGCCATCAATCTCACCTCTGCCTTCCATACCACGGCCGCCGCCGTCACCGGTATGCGCGAGCGCGGCTATGGGCGGATCATCAACATCGCCTCGGCCCACGGGCTGACAGCCTCGCCCTATAAATCGGCCTATGTGGCTGCCAAGCACGGCATCGTCGGCTTTACCAAGACCATCGGCCTTGAAACCGCGCGTGATCCGATCACCTGCAATGCCATCTGCCCCGGCTATGTGCTGACGCCCTTGGTCGAAGCGCAAATCCCCGACACGATGAAAGAATACGGCATGTCCCGCGAAGAGGTGATCGAGAACGTGATGCTCCAACGCCAGCCTTCAAAGGAATTCGCGACAGTCGAGCAGTTGGGCGGCACGGCGGTGTTCCTCTGTTCGGATGCCGCAGCGCAAATCACCGGCACCACGATCAGCGTTGATGGTGGCTGGACGGCGTTGTGAAACGGATCAACCTTGCCCTGCAAGGCGGGGGCGCGCATGGCGCGTTCACTTGGGGTGTGCTGTGCCGGTTGCTGCACGAAGAAGATATTGAAATCGCAGCTATTTCCGGCACGTCTGCGGGGGCTTTGAATGCGGCCGCGCTCAAATCCGGCTGGGTTGCGGGTGGACGCGAAGGCGCCATCGAAAACCTTGACTGGCTGTGGGAACAGATCGGCGCGGTCACCGACCCGATGTTCACGCCCTGGATCGGTGCGATAGGGTCCACCGCCGAGGCTTGGGCCAAAGCCATGAAGTATTCACCAGTCTATTCGGCCTTTGACATGACAACGCGGATGTTTTCGCCCTATGTCTACGGCCCCGCGATGCAGAACCCGCTGGAAAGGATCGTCAGCCAGTTCCACTATGATGCGGTCTGCGCCAAAGGCGGGCCAGCCTTGCACATCTGTGCCACCAACGTGCGCTCTGGCAAGATCCGCGTCTTTACGGGGGACGAGATCATGCCCAAGGTCATCATGGCCTCGGCCTGTCTGCCCAGCCTGTTTCAAGCCGTGGAATTTGAAGACCCCCAGACCGGCAAGGTCGAGGCGTTCTGGGATGGGGGATATACAGGCAACCCTGCACTATATCCATTATTTTCCAATACCTTGCCAGATGATCTTATTGTTGTGAATATCAACCCGCTGTACCGCGAGGACCTGCCGATCGACAGCCAGTCCATCGAGAACCGTATCAACGAGATCAGCTTTAACAGCTCGCTCTTGCGTGAATTGCGCGCGATAGCTTTCGTCAAGCGGTTGCTGGCCGAAGGGGCGATCAAGAAAGGCACGATGAAGGACGTCTTGGTGCATATGATTGCGGATGACGACCTGATGAATGCGTTGAATGTGGCCACAAAATCCATTCCCACGCCGGTGATTCTGGCGCGGCTGAAAGAAGCGGGAGAGGCTGCGGCAGATCGGTTCCTCAAGACGCACAAGAAGGACTTGGGCAAGCGCAGTACGGTCGATCTGGCTGCGATGTTCAGCTAAGCAGCTTGATCGCCAAGGCCCACATCACGAGCCCGATCAGCACATCCAGAATGCGCCAAGCACGCGCCGATTGCATGACAGGGGCCAGCAAGCGTGCGCCATAGCCCAGACTGAAGAAGAAAACGAAAGAGGATGTGACAGCCCCTATGCCAAAGGCTGCTTTCTCGGCCGGATCAATGAATTGGGTCGAGACAGCACCCACCAGCCCGAGCGTATCAAGATAGACATGCGGGTTCAGCCAGGTGAAAGCAGCGCCTGTGGCCAAGGTGGCCCAAAGCCCTGCCGACTTTCCTGACAAATGCATGGCGTATTGCCCTTTCCATGCAGCCAGCAAGCGCAAAGCGCCATAGACCAGCAGGAACGCCGCACCACCCCATGCCATGATTTGCGGCAACAGGGGGTACAGTTGGACAATCGCACCAAACCCCAGAACTCCGGCTGTGATCAACAAGGCGTCGGAGGCCGCACAGAGCATGCAAAGCCAGAAAACATGCTGCCCGACCAGCCCTTGGCGCAGCACAAAAGCATTCTGTGCGCCAATCGCAAGGATCAGCGCAAAGGCCGTGGCAAATCCCGTAATTGCGGGGGTTATCATAGGTTATTCAGCAACTTCTGGCATCTCGGAGGCAACTTTCCCGTTGGGATAGACAAGCCCGGCTGAAATCACCAGTTTCGCCGCATCTTCGACCGTCATATCAAGAGGCTGGACATCGCGTTGTGGCAGAAACAGCAAAAAACCCGATGTGGGGTTGGGCGTTGTCGGCAGAAAGACCGTGACCATGGGTTCGCCATCATTCAGTTTGCTGTGTATCTCGCCCTTGGCGTTGGTCGAGATAAAGGCAATCGCCCAAATCCCCTTGCGCGGATATTCGACCAGACAGGCTTTGTCGAACGAGGTTTCACGCTGTGAAAAGACAGTCTCGGCGATCTGTTTGACCGCGTTATAGATCGACCGGACCACGGGCATGCGATCAACCATGCGCTCGCCCAGATTAAGAAAAGACCGCCCGATCAGTCCCTTGCCGATCCAGCCCACCAGAACCGTGAAGATCAGGAAGACGAAAACGCCGACACCGCGCACATTCACTTCGATCTCGTTGCCGGGTTCGCGCCCCAGCAGGTAGTTCAGGATTGCATCGGGCTGATAGGCCTGTGGGACAAACGGCCAAACCCAGCTATCGACCAAGCCCACAACCGTCCAGATCAACCACAGGGTCATGGCGATTGGGGCGACGATAATCAATCCGGCAAGGAAATTGCTCCGCAAACGGGCGATAATGCCCGGCCGCGGCCGCCGTTTTAAGTCCTCGTTGATAGGGTCGGTCATTGCAGCGATCCATTTAAGGTTGCTTTGGACATTTAGGGTGTGTGGCTGCTCTCAGCAAGCACTGGCACGTCATCCGGTCGGCGATTTACCCATGGCGATGGCTATTTGTGCAGCAAGCCGCGCATTATTGCGCACAAGGGCAATATTGGCCGTCAAAGACCGCCCTTGTGTCAGCTCGAAGATGCGCCCCAGCAGGAAAGGCGTCACTGCTTTGGCGCTGATCCCCTGTGCTGCGGCTTCGTCCAAGGCCTGTGTAATGACGGGGCGCAGCGTTTCTGCGGGGATTTCGGCATCCAGCGGGATCGGGTTGGCCACCAATTGCCCGCCGCGCAGCCCCATGCTGGTGCGGGTGATCTGCGCCTGTGCGATCAGTGCGGCACTGTCCATGCGCAGCGGGGCAGGCATGTCCGATTGCGCGGACCAAAAGGCGGGAAGGACGTCCTGACCAAAGGCAATGACCGGCACCCCCAAGGTTTCAAGCACTTCAAAGGTCTTGGGCAAGTCCAGAATCGCCTTTGCACCGGCACAGACAACCGTGACGGGAGTTTGCGCCAATTCGTGCAGATCGGCCGAGATATCAAAGCTGAGTTCAGCGCCCCGATGCACGCCACCGATCCCGCCGGTGGCAAAGACATGTATCCCCGCCAGATGCGCCGCGATCATTGTCGCCGCGACCGTCGTGGCCCCGGTGCCACCTGTCGCGATACAGGCCGCCATGTCCGCGCGCGACAGCTTGGCCACGTTTTGCGCTTGGCCCAGTTGATCCAGTTGCGCATCCTCTAGCCCCACATGCAGCAGGCCATCGAGCACCGCAATCGTGGCAGGGACGGCGCCCGCCGCGCGGACATCATCCTCGACCAGACGGGCGGTTTCCACGTTCTGCGGGAAAGGCATGCCATGGGTGATGATCGTGCTTTCCAGTGCGACAAGTGCCGCGCCGGACTGACGTGCCGCGGCCACTTCGCGGCTGTATTGGATCGGGATCATAAAGGCGTGTCTCCAGAGACATAGGTTGCAGCCGCATTCAAGGCGCGGGTCAGGGCGGCGGCGCGGTCCATCCCCTGTGCCTCTGATGCGATATGGGCGGCCATAAAGGTGTCACCCGCGCCGGTCACCCGTGTGACCATGACAGCGGGCGGCGTCTGGGTCATGATATCGCCCGCCGTGCCTTCTGATGCCGATTTGCCGCCGTCCGTTACCAGCACCCGATGCGCGCCGCGCGCGATCAGCCCCGCCGCACCACTGGCTGAATCGGCGAATGTGGTCTGGCACAGCAACCCCGCTTCTTCGAGGTTGACATAGAGCGTCGCAGAGGGATGGCCCAGCAAGGCCAGCAACCGTTCCGCCTTACCGGGCGAGGCAGGGGCCACACGCAGATCAGCCGCTGCAAAAAGCGGCGAGGTTGCGATGGTTTGCAGCAACTCTTCGGTCAGGTTGCCATCCAGCGCCACAGGTCCGGCAAAAGGGGCCTCTGCGGTGCCAAGTGCGCCACTGGCCAAAGGGCGCAAGATCTTGTCGCCCGCAGCCTCGAGCGAATGGGCATCGGCCACGGCCGCGACCAATCCGTTGGCGCCTTCAATCGCCATATAGACATCCGTGGGCAGATCATCAGACCGATAGATATGATCGCAGACCATCCCCATGCGCAGCGCCTCGGCAACCAGTTCTTCACCCTCTGGATCACGGCCAATCGCGGTCAACAGGGCAGGGGTCATGCGAAACCGCCGCAACGTCATGGCGATATTCATGGCCACACCACCGGGCAGCCGCGTAATGCGCCCCGGCACGTCCGACCCAACCCGCATATGGCTGGCAGATCGCCCGATCACATCCCAAAGGACGGACCCGATGCAGAGAATATCAGGGCTCTTGTTCATAGCCGCCTTGTGACCGAGAGCCTGCGCAAGGGCAAGCCTTACCCGGGCACCGCAAAGGTCAGATTGGCCCAGAGCGTTTCCCAGACAGCACCGGTGCTGGCCATCAGCTGCGCGCTTGGTTCGCGCAGTACAACCGCATCGACCATGTAGCTGTAACCCGGACGCACGGGGAAGACCGCGATACCTTCGGCATTTGTCCGATAAAGCGAGATGGCGACGGTGCCGTTCGGGGCCTTTTCAAAGACCTCGACCTGCGTATCGGGGCGCACATCATTGCGATAATAGACCTGCACCCGAAAGCCGGTCACAAGATCATCGGTATAGGGGTTGTTGAGCGCAACGATCTCGGTCTCGAGCCCCACGCGGCGGTCAGCACCTTCGCTATTGCCGACACCGAAAAGCGTTTTGACATGCCGCGAATAAACTTCTTTGAAGCCATCGACCGAAATACCGCGCGCCTCGTGACGGCTCAGGACATCGCCAAAGTCCTTGTGATTCACAAAATTCTGGAATTTTTCCCAGTTTTCATAATCGACAGTGGCGTTATTGGCCTGATAGGCCGCGATGTTCAGGCCCTCTGCAATGGGATCTTGCTGCAATGCGGGCATATCGCCGGGGCGACCCGTGACACGCGCCGAGCTATTGCCCGAGAAAAGGGCGAAATTGACAAATCGTTGCGGAAGGTACGGTAATTTTGCACCTGTAAACTCTTGCCCATTGACGATATGAGCCTCAAGTCTACCGTCCTGTTCTACCTGATAGGCCAGCGGTTCGATCCAGAATTCATGGGCCGCGACGGGTGCGGCGATAAGGCTGAAAACGAGGGCAAGAATGCGCATAACAACTTCCTTTTTGGCTGGGGCAAGGGTGGCCTTTCTGCGCGCATTGTCAAGCGCAGCCCTGATCTGGATCACGACCCTGTCAGCAGCATACGCCCATGAGGTTTTGCCGTCCATCGGCGACATGCGCGAGGGTGATGGCCAAGTCACCTTTGAAATCCGCGCCAATCTGGAAAGTTTCATTGCAGGTATCAATCTGACTGAGACCGAGAATACCAATGAAACCGCACAGGCATCGACTTACGACGAATTGCGCGCCCTTGCACCCGAGGCGCTTGCCGAAAAGTTCGTTGCGTTCTGGCCCGACATGGCGGCCCGCATCACGATCACAGCGGACGGTGTCCCGCTGACACCGGTTTTGACGGATGTGCGCATTGATCCTGTCGGGGATGTCGAGGTCGTGCGCCCTTCGATTTTCACATTCAGTGCAGAACTGCCTGACGACGCACAAACCTTGCAAATGGGCTGGGGGCCGGAGTTTGGGGTGCTGGTCCTGCGCCAGATGGATGTGCCCGCCCCCTATGACGGGTATCTCGAAGCCGGTAGCCTGTCCGACGATATCCCGCTTTATGGCGGCGGGCAGGCGACGTGGCTTGAATCCTTCATCGGCTATATTCCCGTAGGCTTTGACCACATCGTGCCCAAGGGGCTGGACCATATCCTCTTCGTTCTGGGCCTGTTTTTCCTCTCCACCCGCCTGCGGCCCTTGCTGTTGCAAGTCTCGCTTTTCACCCTGGCGCATACGATCACGCTGGCGCTTGCGGGTTTGGGCTATGTCAGCGTTCCCGGCAGTATCGTCGAGCCGCTGATTGCCGCCTCTATCGTATTTGTCGCGGTCGAAAACATCTGGGCCAGAGGTATCAGCAGGTGGCGCCCCTTTGTCATTTTTGGTTTCGGCTTGCTGCACGGGTTGGGCTTTGCCTCTGTGCTGGGCGAATTCGGTCTGCCCGAGAACACCTTTGTGGCGGCCCTCATCGGATTTAACGTGGGCGTCGAGATCGGCCAACTGGCGGTAATCTCGCTGATGTTCTTGTGTATCTGGCAGGCGGTGCGGATTGACCGTGGCATGAATGAAGTCGGGCAGGGGTTTGCGGTCTATTCCGTTCTTCTGATCATCGCGGTCGCGCTGGCCCTGCTGAACCCGGCTGGCCTTGCAACCGCGCTGGAAAATCCTGTCTGGCTTTTTGCGGCACCGCTCGCGGCGATCTTTGTCTTTTGCATGGCCTCTATCCATTTCCGCGATCATCAGGCGGCGTTCCACCGGATTGTCGCTATTCCTGCCTCGCTCGCCATCGCCTTTGTGGGGGCCTACTGGTTCGTCGAGCGCGTCTTTCTCTAGGCCGCACTGATCGGCCCTATGAAAATAAAGGACCATGTGGCCCGCAGCCACTTGCCACCCGCAATTTCCGCGTCTATACGGCGCGCACTTAATCCCGCAGGCGGGGGCGGGTGTGTTGGGGAGAAATCCCAAGGCATCCACCGGTTGGCGAAACGCTGATCCCCCGCTGAGGCTAGAAACCGGAAAAGGAAAAGACATGGCTCTACCCGAGTTCACCATGCGTCAGCTGCTTGAAGCAGGCGTACACTTTGGTCACCAGACCGCGCGCTGGAACCCCAAGATGGATCAATACATCTATGGTTCGCGCAACGGCATCCACATCATGGACCTGACACAGACGGTTCCAATGCTGGACCAGGCACTGCAAGTCATTCGTGACACCGTCGCCAAAGGCGGCCGCATCCTGTTCGTCGGCACAAAGCGTCAGGCTGCAAAGCCGATCATGGACGCCGCCGAGAAATCCGCACAGTTCTACATGAACCACCGCTGGCTGGGTGGCACACTCACCAACTGGCAGACAGTTTCGCAGTCGATCAACCGTCTGAAGGCCATCGACGAGGCCTCTGCAAACGGCTTTGCCGGTCTGACCAAGAAAGAGCGTCTTGGCATGGAACGCGAGCAGGGCAAACTGCAAGCCTCTTTGGGCGGTATCCGCGAAATGGGCGGCGTGCCTGACCTTCTGTTCGTCATCGACGTGAACAAAGAAGACCTGGCCATCGCTGAAGCCAACAAGCTGGGTATCCCTGTTGTGGCGATCGTTGACACCAACTGCTCGCCTCTTGGCATCGACTATGTCATCCCCGGCAACGACGACGCGGCCCGCGCAATCGCGCTTTATACCGATCTGGCAGCACGTGCGGCCCTTGACGGCATGACAGCGCAACTGGGTGCTGCAGGCGTCGACATGGGTGCGATGGAAGAACTGGCGGAAGAAGTTGTTGCTGAAGAAGCAGCCGCTGAAGCAGAAGCCAACGCATAACACGCGTCACATAACAGTCGGGCAGGGGCGTTATGTCCCGCCTGCAATACATTTTACCTCTTGAGGAGAAGAAACATGGCAATCACCGCTGCAATGGTGAAAGACCTGCGCGACAGCACAGGCGCAGGCATGATGGACGCCAAGAAGGCGCTGACAGAAACTGATGGCGACATGGAAGCGGCAGTCGATTGGCTGCGCACCAAAGGTCTTGCGAAAGCGGCCAAGAAATCCGGTCGTACTGCCGCCGAGGGCCTTGTGGCTGTTGCGGTCAAGGACGGCAAAGGTGTTGCGGTTGAAGTCAACTCCGAGACCGACTTTGTTGCGAAAAACGCTGATTTCCAGAAAATGGTCGCCGGGATCGCGACGACGGCATTGGGCGCATCTGACATCGACAGCCTGAAAGCGGCCGATCTTGGTGGCAAGACAGTGGAACAGACTGTGATTGATGCTGTGGCTGTCATTGGCGAAAACATGTCCGTGCGCCGTATGGCTGCACTGGAAGGTGGCACTGTGGTCAACTATGTCCACAACGCCGCAGCCCCCGGCATGGGCAGCATCGGTGTTCTGGTCGCGATGACCGGCGACAACGAAGCCTTTGGCCGTCAGGTCGCCATGCATATCGCAGCTGCAAACCCTGCCGCCTTGGCCGAAGCCGATCTTGATCCGGCGGTTGTCGAAAAAGAAAAGCAGGTCCAGATGGACATCGCGCGCGAAAGCGGCAAGCCAGAAGCGGTGATCGAAAAGATGATCGTGGGCCGGATGCAGAAATACATGGCCGAAGTCACATTGCTGAGCCAGCAGTTCGTGGTGAACCCGGATCTGACAGTCGGTGCAGCAGCAGCAGAAGCCGGCGTTGAAATCACCGGTTTCGTCCGCCTCGAAGTCGGCGAAGGCATCGAGAAAGTCGAAGAAGACTTTGCCGCCGAAGTGGCCAAGCTGAACGCCTAAGGCGGTCTCGGCACATCAAAGAAAGCAAAACGGCCCGCACGCACACGCGGGCCGTTTTTCTTTTCCGGGGAGAAAAGACGCGGTGCCGTGCGAGGAAGAATGCACGGCACCGCTACGATTTTTGCGCCGGACCAATTCGGGACGAAGCCCGACGCTCATCGAAGCGCTGACAGAATTGGGCAAACCCTCTTTTGACAGCATGCGAACACACAGGGCCTTGAAATCGCAAGGTTATGTATCCGCCGTTCCCAGGCTAAAGCCACCACTCACGGAACATGATCAGCTTTGCAGTTTACGCCGCGTCACGAAAGTAAGGTTATCCTGACCATCACGCAGCTATCTGATTTTGGCCGTTGCGTCACAGGCAAGAATCTTGCGTCAGAGGTCCGCGTCGATCACAAACATCTGGTTGTAGAATGCCGCTTTCAGGACCGCTTGGGCGGTCGTTTCCACATCCAATGCCTCGCGTGCCAGCCGCAGGTGCTTTTCAACTGTGGCCGGTGTCAGCTCCAGCAGCACCGCGATATCTTGCGTGGTTTTGCCGTCGCCCACCCACTGCAAAACCTCGCGCTGGCGTTTGGTCAGGTGACGATCACCCGAATAGGGCAGCGTCAGCAGTTTGAGGTGCATGACATTGTTCATCACGATGATCTCGTCACCGTGTTTGGCCCATGTCTGCTCGACCGTATCCTGGGACACGCCGGCAGGGGCCGTGAGTGCAATGGCACCCTTTGTCCGCTCGGAAATAGAGCGAAAGCTGATGGTATAGCCGGCAGTCACACCCATGGATTTATTGAATTCCATGACCCGTCGCTCGCTTGGCGTCAGGTTTTCGACGCGGTTCATATCCATCATCCAGCGCCAGCTGCATGCCCCGTCATTTGCCAGCGCCCACCGCAGCATGGGCGCATGATAGTAAAGGCCCTCGTCAAAGAAAACCTTCATATATTCAGGGCTTTGGGTGGAAAGAAGGACCCAGTCCTGCGGATCACCAAGGCCGCTGGATGTGCGGTAGCGGGTAAAACCATACATCACGCGATCAAAGCCATAGGCCGACATCAGCGCGGTATGTTCTTTCCACAGTTGCTCGACCGAACGGGCATTTGTAAGTTTATCAAGCTGGGCTACAAAAGTCGTCATCACCCTTCTCCGATATAGGCCATGATTGCCTCTATCGCGAGCGGATACCCGGCGGCCCCAAACCCACAAATCTGCCCAACAGCAACCGGCGCGATATAGGATTTCTTTCGAAACTCCTCGCGCGCGTGAATATTGGACAAATGCAACTCGACAACAGGGACCATGATGCTGGAAATCGCATCCATCAACGCAACAGAGGTATGTGTATAAGCGCCCGCATTCAGAATGATCCCCGAAAATTTACCACGCGCATCGTGCAGGGTATCGACCAGCACGCCTTCATGGTTGCTTTGGCGAAAGTCGACATGAATACCCAATGCGGCAGCCTTCGCTTGGCAAAGCGCCTCGATATCAGCAAGGGTTGTAGGCCCATAGACTTCGGGCTGGCGGGTGCCAAGCAAATTGAGGTTCGGGCCATTCAGGATCAGGATTGAGCGGGTCATGCGGTGTCTGTAGCACTATTAACCATTTGGTCAAAACGGATTTCTATGCCGGGTAGGTTCCTTTTTTCAGACCGGTGAAGCGGCATCACAAGCGCAAAGGGCAGGGGCGTCTTGTGATCATGTACCGATTGACGCAAACTTGCCGGCAACGCGATCATTGATTGCAGCCGCCCTTTACTGGATCACAGACCCATGCGAGTCCTTGCAATCACGACCATGCGGAATGAAGCACCATTCATTCTGGAATGGATCGCATACCACCAGCATATCGGCGTTACTGATTTCCTGATTTTCAGCAATGACTGCGAGGATGGCACCGATCTGCTGCTGGACCGGCTTGATGCCATGGGCTGTGTCAGCCATGTCCGCAATCACAGCCGTGGCAAGAAAACGGTTCAATGGCGGGCACTGAACAAAGCCCGACAGCATCCACTGACAAAACAGGCCGATTGGATTTATGTCACAGATGTCGATGAATTTCTTTGCATCCATATTGGCGACGGCACGATCAAGGATCTTTTGCAGCACTGCCCAGAGGCGGACGGCTTTGCCATTCCCTGGCGGATGTTCGGCAACAACGACATTGCCGTATTCGAGGATAAGCCGGTTCTGCAACAATTCACCAAGGCGGCCCCTGACGCATTGCTTTGGCCGTGGCGCGCAGTGCAGTTCAAATCGCTGTTTCGCAATGATGGGGGCTATGAGCGCCTTGGCGTGCATCGCCCGCGCCGACAGAAGGACAGCACAAAGGATCATTGGGTCGATGGCAACGGGCAGACGCTTGCTGCGGTGCCCGGCACCGTCGTTCCCAACCTCAACCCGCGGTACGGGCTGGCACAGATCAATCACTATGCGCTTGGCTCTATCGAGAGTTTTCTGGTGAAGGTCGCGCGGGGCAGGCCCAACCACACCAGCGCACCGATTGATCTGGCATATTGGTCCGATCGCAATTTCAACGACGTCGAAGACCGGCGTATTCTCAGGCATCAGGATGCGGTCGCGGCAGGGGTCAAGACCTTGCGCCGCGACCCAGAGATTGCGCAGCTGCATGACGCAGGCGTTGCATGGCGCAAGGCGCGCATTGCAGCGCTGCTTCGGGAATCCGACAGTTTTTACATGATGGCGCGTCTGCGGCAGATGCCCGCGACAAAAGTCCTGCCGGATGATCTGCAAAAGAGTCTTTTCCGCGGGTTGATGACCGTCCGCCAAGACGAGATGAAGCGCAAGCGTGAGGCAGCCAAGAAAGATCAGTGATTGGTTTGCTCGGGCAATGCGACCGTAAAGAACCAGTCGCCTTCGGGGTCTTGATCGACGATGTCATCTGGGATCACGTCAGGGCCTGCCAGAAAGACATTCGCGCCAAAATGCCCGTGCAAGCGTGAAAGCTTTGACAGGCGCGCGCCGGTCAAGCTGTCGTAGAACTGCGCATAGTCATCCCGCGCCCGCAGTTCGCTGATCTTTTCGCGGTGTTTGGTGACGCAAAAATCATGCATTTGCGCAATGTCGGGATCTGCCATCAGTTTGGACAATTCCTTTTGCATCAGCGGCAAAAGACGTTGAATAGAGATATCCTCTGTAGCGTTGTTGTTCATGCGAAACCAATAACTTAGCCCTTGATCCCGATCCACGTGATTGACCCTGCCGCGGTCGCGTTTGACCAGAAAGCTTTGGGTGGACCGCACCGCATAGTGATTGAGTTGCACAAGATCGTAGCCATAGGTGCTTGCGCTCGAGCGCCACCCGTTGCGATAGATCTTGCGCGGCAACGGCGCGCCCGACCCATTGACCCAGTTGATGTCCTCCCAAAGCTGCGGGTTCAGGCCTTTGGGCCGATGCACCCCCAGTTTCTTGAACAGTCCGATGTTCTGAAAAAGTGTTTTGAACCCCCACGCCTGATGCGGTTTGCGGATATACTCCGGCGCACAGCGCGTAAATTGCGCGATGATCGGCGCATCGGCAAAAGCATGTATGTCGGCATTGCCAAAAAGACGCCACGTCATCGCGATCAGATTGGCATCAGGGACCGCTGCAAACAGTGCATCGAGAGTTCCATCCCCTGTCTTGATGTTCACATATTCATCGACATCAATGCAGGCGACCCATTTTGCGGTCTTCACAACAGGTTCAAGCTCGGCCATTTGCAGGGCGGCATGCTGGGGCCGCAAATTCATGTCGCGAAACCTGTTTTCCCGATGCTGCACCAGCCCCTTTTGCATCAGCATGGCAAGCATGAGATCGGTGCCATCCGTGCAATCATTCGTGTAAATCAGGAAATCGTCAAAACCGATCGCCCGATGAAACGCCAGCCATTCAAGGATAAAGGGCCCTTCGTTTTTCATCGTGGTCACGATCGCACAGCGCCCGCGCGCGTCAGTGGCCGGAGAGGGTGCGCGGTCCGGCACCCGCACCGGATCATGGCCAAAATAGTCCACCGCCTGCGCCAAAAGGGGGGGATGTTCGACCAAAGAGGTCTTGGGGACGATTCTGGAAATCTTGTTTGTTGGATGACGCAGGGCCATGTGCCGGTAAAAGTGCCGGGATTGGGTCTGGTCAGGCAAGGCGTTGACAATACGAAGCTGACGCCAAATCACATCGGTGGGCAATTTTCTTGGCGCAATGCACCATCTTTTCGGCCCCCCGCCTGCATCGAATTGCGTGCAGATATGATCGCCGAATTGGGCTTTGCTGCCTTGCCGCAATCGCCAAGGATAGCACTGCTGACCAACCAGACTGACCACACCACTTTGCGACCGATCGGCGGCGTCAAAAAGGGTTTCATCACCGGGAACGGCCAGATCATGAACATCAAGGTTCGCCACGGCGCGCGCACGGTCGAGGAACCGCCGTCGGGCAATCTCGTACCACGAAATCGCCCCAAGCGGGGCTCCCCAAGGATCGGGATCGGGCACTTTCATGCGATCTTTGCCCGCAGCACCGTCCACGCAAAACGGGTGCGCCTCGTGGGGCATGTCGGCCACCCCCATGGGCATATCCGATCTCACAACCAAGACAGAGCAAGTCAGTCCCCGTTTGGTCAGCCCGGCGGATAAAGCGTCGGCAAATCCTGTGTCGTCTTGTGGTTTGGCGCGATCAAGGATGACCGCAGCGGTCAGCCCGTGCAGTTCACTATGATAGGCAAGCCAATCAAGAACAATCTGTGGCGACTCTCCATTGCGGACAGAGACAAGCGCATTCGCGCCATCAAAGAGCTCCAACTCGGCCTTGGCAGGCCGGAGGGTCGCGCTTTCACCTGCAATCGCAAAGCGGCAGTCCGCGCCCGGCGGCATCTGATAGGTCAGAATGGATGCGCCAGCGACCTTGTTGACAGACATCAACACCGCACCGTCAGGACAAGCGATCTGTGCGGGCGGTACGGCGAATGCGAAGAAAAGCGTCACATATCTGTGTGTGCCCTCGCTGTGTTCCACCACATCGCGCAGCCTTGTTTCACCGATCCGCTGGCCGATCAGTTCGCGTTGGATGACCTGTCCTGTCATGTCAACGGATGGCCTGTGGTGGGAAAGCGAAGACGCCCTATGAAACTGGTCACGAGATTGCATTTCTCTACATCAGTCATTTCAGCCCGTCAGATAGCGTTCTCTTTGCCTGAAATGATGGTTCACATGTCGCACAAGCTTGGTCTCATGGATCACCGCAAGGGTCAAGCGATCCGCCATGAGAGCGCTTTCAGCGGCACGTCGCCAATGCGCCCGATTCTTGCGAAAGGCGCCGGCCTTCACCATCTGCCCATCGGCTGGCACGCAAAGCCAAACCACGCAGGAAGCGGGGTTTCGCACATCCTGTTGCAAAGCCGCACCGATAAGGCTCTATTGGCAAGCGGCGTTGCGCGGGTTTTGCCGGGCAATGTGGTTGCGTCTCCAATCCAACTGTTCGAAAAGATAGCATGTTGCAGCTACCAGAAATTGCGTCCCTTTGGATTGGTCCGGAACTGTCATGGCTCGAGCAGCTATGCCTGAAGTCTTTCGCGGACGCAGGGCATCACACGACTTTGTACAGTTACGCGCCAATTTCAAACTTGCCTGACGGGGTGCATGCGGGGGATGCCGCGGATATCTATGGGTCCGGGCGCATTTTGCGCCATGAACGCACCGGAAGCCCCGCAATTCATGCCGACATCTGGCGGCTACATTTGCTGAAAAAGACCAACAAGATCTGGGTTGACGCGGACATGTACTGCTACCGTCCGTTTGCATTCGAGCGCCAGTCGGTCTTTGGCTGGGAAAAGCCGGGCCTGATCTGCAACGCCGTGCTGGGGCTCCCGAAAACCTCGCCCGCTTTAAAGGCGTTGTTGGCGTTTTTTGAAGACGAATACGCGATAGCGCCCTGGCTCAAGCCTTGGCAGCAACGGGCGTTGTCAGAGGCAAAAGAAGCCGGACGGCCGGTACATATGACCGCGCAAGACTGGGGCTTTACCGGTCCGGCATCCGTGACCTGGTACTTGGAAGAAACCAAAGAAAGCAAATATGCCGAGCCAGAGGCCGTCTTCTATCCTGTTTCCTTCAAGGATCGGAACAAGATGATCCAAAAGCGGTATGATATCGCGGCGCAAATCTCTGATCAGACCAAAGGCATTCATTTCTGGGCGCGGCGGATGAAACCGCGTCTGGAGGAAAAAGAGAATAACCGCCCGAAATCGGGCAGCTTTATGGATCAGCTTATCGAAAAACATGGGATTGATCCCTCTGCTGCGCCTATCCCACGCAAGAAGAATGTCACAATGTCAGACGCATCCAGCTCCCGTCGTTTCAATGATCCAACAAGCCTGCTTTTGGCACGGCTCGACACCAAGAGGCTGACACGCATCGTCGATGTGGGTGCCAATCCGCTGTCACCGCCGCCCTATGACCAGCTTCTTAAACAAGGCGGTTGCGAGGTTTGGGGCTTCGAACCGCACCCCGAAGCTTTTGCAGAGCTTCAAAAGACGAAAACCGCGCGCGAGACCTATTTCCCCTATGCCATTGGCGATGGGTCGGACGAAATCCTGCATATCTATCGCGAAAGCGGTCTGACCTCGATCTTCAAACCCTATCAGGGCGCTTTGCGGTTTCTGGGGCGGTCGAAGCGCAACATTGAACTGATCGAAGAAGTCCCGCTGCAAACAAAGCGTCTGGATGATCTGGAAGATGTGACCGATTTCGATGTGCTCAAGATTGATGTGCAAGGGGCCGAACTGAAGGTTTTCCAAGGTGCGCGCGAAAAACTTGCGCAGGCGGTGGTCGTTATTCCCGAGATCAGGTTCTACCAGCTCTACGAAGATGAACCGATGTTGGGGGGCGTCGATATCGAATTGAGGCGGCAAGGCTTTCAACTGCATAAGTTCATGTTCGAAAAGCAAAAAGTCATACCGAACTCGCAGATCGATCAATTAAGGCGGACAGAACACCGCAATCAGGTGATCGACGGGGACGGTGTCTATGTCCGCGATCTTGGCCAGGTTGATCTTTATTCGGACGACCAGTTGAAACACTTGGCGATTGCAGCGACGGCTGTTTTCGAAAGCTATGATCTGGCGCTTTTCTGTCTGGATGAACTGGTGAAACGCGGCGCTGTTGCGGCCAGTCTTCCGGCCGACTATGTGGCCGTCTTGCCCAAAGCGGGACGCAAAGAGCCGTGACACCACACCCAGACAATCAAGGGCCAGACCGAAGGTTTTTTCTTGCGCTGACTGTGAAAAACGAGGCGCCAAACCTGTGGGAATGGGTCGCGTATCATCGCGCGATCGGCTTTACCGATATCGCAATCTATCAAAATGATAGCGAAGATGGGACGCAGAAAATCCTGCGGACGATGGAAAAGGCAGGCTTTGTCCAGTATTTTCGCAACCCCAGCAGCAACAAGGGCTGGCAGAACAAGGCCTACCGCCGCGCATCGCGCCTTGAGGCGTTCAAGTCGGCGGAATGGGCCATGTCGCTTGACTGTGACGAATTTCTGGTGGTCAGGGTAGGGGGCCGACGTGTGAGCGATCTGGTCGATGCGCTGCCCCCGTCCGCAAACGCCTGTACAGTGCATTGGAAAGCATTCGGAAGCTCGCATCACATCACCTCTCCCAAAGGGCTGGTCACAGAGCAATTTACGCTGGCCGAGCATCCCGACCGCATCATCGAACGCCAGATGGGTTTCAAATCCATCTTCAAGCCATCGGGATATCGGCGGATCGGCATCCATAAACCGAAAGACGCGTTCCCAGAGACCGCGTCGGTCTTCTGCAATGCTTCAGGTCTGCTGCTGGACCCTGACGTCGGCACCGGTTGGCGATCGAAAGATCCCGGCGGACGGTCATTGGCCCAAGTCAACCATTACGCCTTGCGCGACCTTGAGCGGTTCATCGTAAAATCCGGCCGCGGTCGGACTGCCAACCATCAGCGGCGCGTCGACACAGACTATTGGCGGGCCTTCGATATCAACGATGTCGCCGACACCGCAGCGCTTTCGCAGGCGTCCGAGACAAAGGCAGAGATGAAACGCATGGATGACAAGACGCGAGGGCGGCTTTCGATCCTGACAGAAGAGGGGGTCAAAGCCACCCGCGCGGTCTTTGACGATCTGATGCAGGATGACTATTATCGCAATATCTATGATGAAATCTCAGCCAGTCTGCGCGATGCCACACCGTCTGAATCTATGAAGGCACATGCAAGGAAATGACGCAGAAGCTGGTGTATGACGACATTATCGTCACAAATGGCATCAAGGTGCCATTTGTCCCCGAGATCATCACCCCGGTGATCGAACGTCCGATGCGCAACGGGCGCTACGAGACAGGCGAATGCAAGGCCTTGTCCGACCTTCTTCAAGCTGGTGACACGGTTCTCGAGCTTGGTGCGGGGGTTGGATTACTTTCGACCGTTGCGGCCCTGTCTGAAGGCGTCAAAAAAGTCATCACCGTCGAGGCAAACCCCGAAATCATCCCTTTGATCAAAGAGACGCACCGCTTGAACGGCGCCCGAAACGTGACGCTGGTGAATGCAATTGCCATGACGGGCAAGACCAAAGCGGCAAACTTCTATCTTCGAAAAGACTTTTGGGCGTCCTCGATGGAACCTGACAGCAGACCCTACGAGCGGGCGGTGAAAGTTCCCGGATGCAACATTTCGCAGCTTGTCGCAGAACACCGGCCAACAGTTATCGTCTGTGACATCGAAGGCGGAGAATTGGGGTTGTTTGATGATGTCGACTTGTCCGGCGTCAGGGCGATTATCATCGAATTTCACGCCAAGGTTTATGGTCAAAAGAACGTGGACGCCATCTCGCGGCTCTTTGCAAAAAACGGGCTTGCAGTTGTACCGGTCGACAAACCGACCACTGTCCGTCGTTTCCTGCGTCGCCAGCCATCCCTTGCCGAACAAAACTGGCCGCCACGTGACCCGCGTTTCCTTGTTACAACCTGCATGAAAGATGAAGGGCCTTTCATTCTGGAATGGATTGCATGGCATAAGTCGATCGGCGTGCAAGACTTTGTCGTGTTCTCGAACGATTGTTCGGACGGCACGGACCTCATCCTCGACAGGCTCGAGGCGATGGGCTATTTGCGCCACCTGCCAAATCCCGCGATTGCAACAGGCAGCACGTTCTTTCAACCTGCTGCGCTGTCCTACACGCCGCATCTGCCGCAATGGCGCAAGGCAGATTTCTACATATCGATGGACGTGGATGAATTCATCAATGTCAGGGTAGGGGACGGCAAAATGTCGGACCTTCTGGCCGCCACGGGCTTTTTCGATGCACTTTCCATGTCAGAACTGATTCATGGCGCGAACGAACAGCTGACCTTTATCCCAGGCTTGGTGACCGAGCAATTTCCAAGACATCAAAGCGAAACACCGGGTTTTCGCAAATCGCAGCGCGGCGTAAAGACCATAACGCGCATTTCGGAAAAACTTGCCAAGCCACGCAATCATCGACCGGATTTTCACGCAGATCAGGCGGAACCGGTCTGGCTGGACGGATCAGGTCGACCGGTCGAGACTCTGCCGGCTGATCCAGCCTTGAATGGCATCGACGTCAGAGGAAGCTACGATCTCGTTGCGCTCGATCATTTTCCGCTGCGCTCGCTTGAAAGCTACCTGATCAAGATGTTCCGGGGCGATGTGGTTGTGAAAGGAAACCGCGTTTCACAACGCTACTGGCGCCTGAGGAACCGCAACGAAGAAAACACATCGACATTCGCACGACAGCAGCCGGACTTTCGCGCCGAGCTGGGCAAACTGTTGTCGGACACAAGTTTGCGGGATCTGCATGAACGCGCGTGCAACATTCATTTGGCGAGGGCCAAACAGCTAATTGAAAGGTCCGAGTATCGCGCGCGCCGCGACTGGATACTCGAAAACGATTGGCACACAGCATAGGGGTGCATGTCCACGCGCGCCGATCAGTCCGGCCTTGTGGGTTCTTTACGCCACTTAATATTACATAATACTGATTATGCGATTATTGGACATCTTAAATCAAGATGGTTTTGTTTCGAAAAATCAATACATTGCGAAGCTCTCTTGAACTCACTGCTTTGCAGTCTTCATTTCCGCCCTGCTGTCATCATGCTGCAACCGGTGCGATTTTCACTCTGTGAATTCTTTGACCTATGCCGCATAATTGGCAGATGAATGTGTCTCGACGCCGTATCTTTGGGTTATTGACCGGCTTGGCTCTGGCTTTGGCTGTGGCGGGCAGTTTGTCATTTCCCGCGCTAGAGCGACATTACATGCGCCAGCAAGCAGCACAGAATGCCGTGCCACTTCAACTGGCTGTCGAAGGCTTGCGGGCCGCTATTGACCGCTATGCACCCCTGCCCGCGCTGATTGCCGAGCGGCCGTCGCTGACGGCCTTGCTTGCTGATCCAGACAATAGCGCATTGCGCGACGCAGTGAACGAAGACCTGCGGCAGACTGCGGCGACGGTGCGTGCGTCGGACGTCTATCTCATGGATATCTCAGGGCTTACTTTGGCTGCCGCCTCTTATCGCGAGGCCGGAACCTATCTGGGCCGGAACTTCAGCTATCAATCCTACTTTAGCCAGGCCCTGAACGGCGATCTGTCCAGCTTTTCCGTCTACGGCACGACAACGGGCGAGCGCGGCTATTTCTACGCAGCCCCTGTCGAAGTTGGAGAAAGAATTGTCGGTGTTCTGGCGGTAAAGTTCAATATCGCGGCATTCGAAAGCATCTGGCGCGGTGCCACCAGCGAATTCATGGTCACGGACCGGAACGATTTTGTCTTTATGTCATCGCGTCCCGACTGGCACTTTCGCGCGATCAGACCGCTGAGTGATGCGACCTTGCGCGTTATTGCGCAAAACCTGCAATATCCCATCGACCGGATCGAACTGCTGCCCATCACCCAAACGCCGCTTGACGCGGACTCTGACTATGTGGTCATCGAAGGGCCCGAGCGCGAAGGATTTGTGCTGACTTCACAACAGCTTACCGACCTGAATTGGACCATGTCGTCGCTGTCGCCAAACCGTCCCGCGACCTTGAATGCTTTGACGACGCTGCTGATCGCCGGCCTGACGGCCTTGCTTCTTCTGGGTGGCCTTTTGGCCTATATGCTCAAACAGGCCCGTCAGGCAGAGGCTTTCGCCCAAGAGCAAAAGGCAAAACGCCTGCTTGAGGCTGCCGTTGTCGCTCGGACTGCCGACCTTCAGACAGCGCTGGCCGATCTGAAGCAAACGCAGACCGACCTTATTCAGGCAGGCAAGCTATCGGCCCTTGGCCAGATGTCCGCCGCCCTGTCGCATGAATTCAATCAACCGCTCGCGGCGGTCAAATCCTATGCCGACAATGCAGGCGCCTTTCTTGACCGCGACCGCATTCCAGAGGCGCGCGAGAATATCAACCGCATCTCCAAGATGGCCGACCGGATGGCCACGATTTCCGCCCATCTGCGCAACTTTGCCCGCCGCCCGCAGCAAGCGACCGGACCGCTGTTGTTGAACGCCGTGGTGCTCGATGCGATTGCGGTTGTCGAAATGCGGATCGCTTCGGAGGGTGGCCAGATCGACTATACGCCGCCAGATCATGATGTTTGGGTCACGGGCGGGCATGTGCGCTTGCAGCAGGTGATCGTCAATCTGCTCAATAACGCACTGGATGCGATGGCGGATCAGAAAGACCGCGTGGTCCAGATCTGGGTCGATGGCACCACCCTGCGGGTGCGCGACACTGGATCAGGCATTGATCCCGCCACACTTCCAAATATCTTTGACCCGTTCTTTACAACCAAAGCGCCCGGCAAGGGCCTTGGTCTTGGGCTGTCGATCTCTTTCAATATTGTCACCGACTTTGGCGGCACGATCACGGCAGACAACGACCCGGGCGGAGGGGCTGTGTTTTCCGTGGTTCTGCAACCTGCCCGCCCGGTCGAGGTTGCCGCACAATGACCCAGACCGTCCTGTTCGTGGATGACGAAGAAGAACTGCGCAATGCCACCAGCCAGACCCTGATGCTGGCTGATCTGCCTGCAATGATCCTGGACAAGGCCGAACTGGCATTGGCCCAGATCAGTCGGGGCTTCGATGGGGTGCTGGTGACGGACATTCGCATGCCCGATCACGACGGGCTTTGGCTGATGCGCAAAGTGCTCGAGATTGATCCGGAGTTTCCGGTGATCCTTGTAACGGGCCATGGCGATGTAAACCTTGCGGTCGCATCCATACGCGAAGGGGCCTATGATTTCATCGAAAAGCCCTTTGCCCCTTCCCGCCTTGTCAGCACGATCCAGCGCGCCTTGGACAAACGGCGGCTGACGCTCGAGAACCGGTCGCTCAAACGCGAGGTTGGCGGACGCGACAAGATCGAGGCACGGCTGATCGGCCGCTCTGACGCCATGGTCGCGCTGCGCAAGGAAGTGCGGGCCATTGCCGCAACAGATGCAGATGTGCTGATCACCGGAGCCACAGGGGTTGGCAAGGACGTGACCGCCCACGCGCTGCATGATCTGTCGGCGCGGGGTCCGCACCCGTTTGTGCATATCAACTGTGCCGCCCTGCCCGTCGATCTGGTCGAATCCGAACTCTTTGGCCATGAGGCCGGCGCTTTTCCCGGCGCCATGCGCGCCCGTTTCGGCAAGTTTGAATTTGCCCGTCAAGGCACCGTTTTTCTGGACGAGATCGACAGCCTGCCTGTCACCGTACAAGCCAAGTTGCTGCATGCTATTCAAGCGCGGCGGATCACGCGGTTGGGCGCGAATGATCCTGTGAGTTTGGACATCAGGATCATTGCCGCCGCCAAGACAGACCTTGCAGATGCCGTGGCCCAAGGCACCTTCCGCGCCGATCTGCTTTACCGGCTGAATGTGGTCACGATCCATGTGCCACCGCTCAGCGACAGGCGCGATGACATCCCGTCACTCTTTCTCAACCTCGCGGCCCAAGCGGCCGCGCGCTATTCAAAACAGATGCCGGATGTGCCCGCCGAGGTTTTGGCGCAAATGGCGACAAAGGACTGGCCGGGCAATGTACGCGAATTGCGCAATGCGGCGGATCGGTTTGTGCTCGGGTTGGATCCGGCTACTTCTACCAACGCGAATAGCACCCAAGACACGCTGTCAGACCGGATGGCCGCGCACGAAAAATCCCTGATTCTTGCGGCTCTCACAGCACATGGGGGCAGCCTGAAACAGACCTACGAAGCCTTGGGCCTGTCGCGCAAAGCGCTTTACGAGAAGATGCAGAAGCACGGGATATCCAAGGCCGACGCGGACAGCTAGGCGCGTTTTGTCCCCTTTTCGACCCACGGCAACGGCGCTTTGTCCCCAATGCGACCCAAAATTTCGATTATTGCAGATGTGTTAACGCAAACATACATAAAGCGCCCTTGTTTTAGGCGGCGCAGATGGTGGAAGTGCCTCCCATGCGATCTAACTGCCTGACGGTGATTAGGTCACGAACGGGCCCGGGAGGGGTCGGAAAAAATATCAGTGGAGGAGCCACACAATGAAAATCGCAGCGCTTATCGCTACAACTGCACTCACAGCCACGTCTGCTTACGCTGACGCGCATATCGACCGGTCCGACTGGCCAACAAGCTTTACCGTCGGCACTGCATCGCAAGGCGGCACATTTTTTGCTTACGGCTCTGGCTGGGCAAACCTTGTGTCCGAAGAACTGGGCATCACCGGCGGCGGCGAAGTCACAGGCGGTCCAATGCAGAACATGGCACTTGTCCACACAGGCGACGCAGCCTTCGGCATGACAACAATGGG
>NZ_JANQTS010000009.1 GCF_030731595.1 Yoonia sp. | reverse complement strand
CGACCCTAACCTTGGCAAGGTTATGCTCTACCCCTGAGCTACGCCCGCATCCGTTTCGTGAGGGCTGATCTATAAAGAAGCTTTGCGTTCTGCAAGACCAAAATCACATATCGGCCCAGAATTTCCTGATGGTCATTCTGTCAGTCAATCGTCGGTGCTGTAGCCGCCATAGACACGGCGGTCTTTGATTCCGACATCTTCGCTATGTACGATCACGCCGTCGTCAGAGAGCAGGGCCAGCCCGTATGCGCCGGGTTCGTTTGATGACAGATGCGAATTGGGCGTCTCAAGATCAATCACCCCCTGATGACAGGGACTTTTGAACATGCTCCATGGCACGCCCCGTATGCTGCCGGACATGGTGCGATGCACATGCCCGCAGATCAGGTGGACAGCGCCATGACGTGCCAGCAGGTCCAGAAAGGAGTCACCCTGAGCAAGCCTGATCAAATCCATGCCGACGATGCCCGTCGCAAAAGGCGGGTGATGGATGCAGACGATCGCTTGCCGACCCTCCCGCGACACCAGCGCATCCTCTAGAAATGCCAAACGCGCGTGGCAAAGGCGGCCTGCATGATGCCCCTCGGGATAGGGCGGGCCATCAAGCGAATCGAGTGTGATGATCCGGTGGTTTTCAAGGTCAAAGACATGCTGGATATGGCCCGATTCCGTCTGCGGGGCCTTGGGGAACGCGGCAAGGAACGCCTCGCGCCGGTCGTGGTTCCCCAGCATCGGGATGATCGGGATCGGGACGGCCTCAAGGATGCCACGCAGAACGGCGTATTCTTCGGGCAGTCCGTGGTGGGTCAGATCGCCCAGCACGATCAGCGCTGCCGCATCCCCATGAGCGGTCAGTGCCGCATCCAGCGCCTTTTGCAGCCGCGCCGCCGGATCAAGCCCGATGATCGTCGCGCCCGGCGCACAGATGTGCAGATCGCTGAGGAACAGGATTTTTTGCATGTCGCCTAATCCTTGAACTGGATCAAATCCCAACGGTTTCCGAACGGATCAGCAAACACCGCGACTTGCCCGTAAGGCTCTGTGCGGGGCGCTTCCTCGAAGACCACAGCGTTTTCGCGCATCCGTTTGTAATCGCCCGAAAAATCGTCGGTCTGCAAGAACAGCCAGACACGTCCGCCGCCTTGTGCGCCAATCGCGGCCACCTGAGCGTCGCCAACAGCGCGGGCCAGCAGAAATCCGGTTTGTGCGCCCTTGGGCGCCACCCGCACCCAGCGTTTGCCGGCCCCAAGGTCGGTGTCTTCCAGAAGGTCAAACCCCATTTGCCCTACGAAGAATGCGAGCCCTGCGTCATAGTCCGGCACGAGGATCGACAAGAGGGCAAGGTGCTGGCTCACTCCAACTCCACCAACAGGTCCTTGGCGTCAATCTGGCTACCCGCTTGGACATGCACGGCCTTGATGACCGCGTCCCGCTCGGCATGAATGCCGGTTTCCATCTTCATAGCCTCGATGGTCAGCAGCAGATCGCCCGCTTTGACCTCTTTGCCCGCAGTGGCGGCCACGGTTGCCACAACTCCCGGCATCGGCGCACCGATATGGTTGTGATTGCTGATATCGGCTTTGGGTCGCTGGACCTTGTCGGCGGCGGCCAAGCGGTTCATCACGCGGATCGTGCGCGGCTGGCCGTTAAGTTCGAAAAAGACTTTGACCTCGCCGTCTTCATTCGCATCCGCCACGGCCTGCATCCGTATTTCAAGCGTTTTGCCGGGGTCGATTTCGGCGGTGATCTCTTCGCCCGGTTCCATCCCGTAAAAGAAAGTGCGCGTGGGTAATGTCCGCACGGGGCCGTAGATCCTATGGCGGCCCATATAATCAAGGAAAACCTTGGGGTACATCAGATAGCCGTTGAGGTCTTCGTCATCAATCGTCTTGCCCTCAAGCTGCTTGATCAGATCGGCACGGGCGGCGTCCAGATCGACGGGCGGCAAATGCTTGCCCGGGCGTTCCGTGATCGGCTTTTCGCCTTTCAGGATCTTCTTCTGGATCGCTTTCGGCCAGCCACCGGGAGGTTGGCCCAGATTGCCGTGCATCATCTCCACAACGCTGTCAGGGAAGACAACTTCGACAGCAGGGTCTTCGACCTGCGCGCGGGTCAGCCCTTGGCTGACCATCATCAGGGCCATGTCGCCCACCACCTTTGATGACGGCGTGACCTTGACGATATCGCCGAACATCTGGTTCACATCCGCATAGGTCTGGGCGACTTCGTGCCAGCGTTCTTCCAGCCCCAGCGAGCGCGCCTGTGCTTTGAGGTTGGTGAACTGCCCACCGGGCATTTCGTGCAAATAGACCTCGGAGGCGGGGGCCTGTAGCCCGCTTTCAAAGGCCGCGTAATGCGCGCGGACCTGTTCAAAGTAGTTGCTGATCTCGCGGATCGCCTTGATATCAAGGCCGGTGTCGCGGGCATCGCCGCGCAGGGCCTCTACGATCGACCCGAGGGTGGGCTGGGACGTGTTGCCCGACAGCGCATCCATCGCCGCATCAACACAGTCAACACCGGCGGCAGAGGCGGCAAGGATCGTGGCGATGGCCGCCCCCGAAGTGTCATGCGTGTGGAAATGGATCGGCAGGTTGATTTCGTCCTTCAGCGCCTTGACCAAAGCCGTGGCCGCTGCCGGTTTCATCAGGCCCGCCATATCCTTGAGGCCCAGCACATGCGCGCCTGCGGCTTCCAGTTCCTTGGCCATGCCGACGTAATATTTGAGGTCGTATTTTGACCGGTTGGGATCAAGCAGATCGCCGGTATAGCAGATCGTGCCTTCGCAGACTTTTTCGGCCTTGATCACGGCATCCATCGCCACGCGCATGTTTTCCACCCAGTTCAGGCTGTCGAACACACGGAAGACATCGACGCCGGATGTTGCGGCCTGCGCCACAAAGCTTTGCACCACGTTATCGGGGTAATTGGTGTAGCCCACACCGTTGGAGGCACGCAGCAGCATTTGGGTCATGATATTGGGCATCGCCGCGCGGATGTCGCGCAGGCGCTGCCACGGGCATTCCTGCAAAAAGCGGTAGGCCACATCGAAAGTTGCCCCGCCCCAGCACTCGACGCTGAAAAGCTGGTGCATCTTGGTGGCATAGGCAGGAGCCGCGTTGATCATGTCGATCGAGCGCATCCGCGTGGCCAGCAGGGACTGGTGCCCGTCGCGCATCGTGGTGTCGGTGATCAGAAGCTGCTTTTGGTCGCGCATCCAATCGGCCACGGCCTCTGGCCCGAATTGGTCCAGGATGTTGCGGGTACCCGGTGTCACCTCAATTGTCGGTTTCACCGGCGGACGCGGTTTTTTCACATCGGCAGCAGGGCGCGGACGGCCCACGGTCTCTGGATGCCCGTTCACGGTGATATCGGCGATATAGGTCAGGATTTTCGTGGCCCTGTCGCGCCGCTTGGAGAATTTGAAAAGCTCCGGCGTCTCGTCGATGAATTTGGTGTGGTATTCGTTGTTCAGGAATGTCGGGTGCTTGAGCAGGTTTTCCACAAAGGCGATATTGGTCGACACACCGCGAATTCGGAATTCGCGCAAGGCGCGGTCCATCCGTGCGATGGCCATTTCCGGCGTCGGCGCGCGGGCGGTCACTTTGGTCAGCAAGCTGTCATAATAGCGCGTGATCACAGCGCCCGAATAGGCGGTGCCACCGTCCAGACGAATACCGGGTCCTGTGGCCGAGCGATACATCTGGATGCGGCCATAGTCAGGGATAAAGTTGTTCTGCGGGTCTTCGGTCGTCACCCGACATTGCAGGGCATGGCCGTCCAGTTTCACGTCATACTGGCTGGCGCAGCCTGTGGCCTCGACCAGTGATTTGCCCTCGGCGATCAGGATCTGTGCGCGGACAATGTCGATGCCAGTGACCTCTTCCGTCACGGTATGTTCGACCTGCACACGGGGGTTCACTTCGATAAAATAGAACTCGCCGCTGTCCATATCCATCAGGAATTCGACCGTGCCCGCGCATTCGTAGTTTACGTGCTGGCATAGCTTTTTGCCCAGATTGCAGATCTGTTCGCGCTGGGTTTCGCTGAGGTAGGGGGCAGGGGCGCGCTCAACCACCTTTTGGTTGCGGCGCTGGACGGAACAGTCGCGTTCCCACAGGTGGTAAATCTGGCCGTGGCTGTCACCGAGGATCTGCACTTCCACGTGGCGCGCGCGCATGATCATCTTTTCCAGATAGCCTTCGCCATTGCCAAAGGCGGCTTCGGCCTCGCGGCGGCCTTCCAGGACTTTTTCCTCTAGCTCGCTTTCGTTCATGATCGGGCGCATGCCGCGCCCGCCGCCGCCCCAAGAGGCCTTGAGCATCAGCGGATAGCCGACAGCGGCCGCTTCTTTCTTGATTGCGGCCATATCATCGCCAAGCACTTCCGTGGCGGGAATGACGGGTACGCCGGCCTCCATCGCCACGCGGCGGGCGCTGGCCTTGTCGCCCAACTGGCGCATGGTTTCGGCCTTGGGCCCGATGAATGTGATCCCGTTGGCGGTACAGGCATCGACAAAGTCAGGGTTCTCTGACAGCAGCCCATAACCGGGGTGGATCGCATCGGCGCCCGACATTTTGGCGACGCGGATGATTTCATCAATCGAAAGATAGGCCGCAACAGGCCCGAGGTTTTCGCCGATCCGGTAGGCTTCATCCGCCTTGAAGCGGTGCAGGCCCAATTTATCCTCTTCGGCAAAGATCGCGACCGTCTTCTTGCCCATCTCATTGGCGGCACGCATGATGCGGATCGCAATCTCGCCTCGGTTGGCAATCAGGATTTTCTTAAAGTCGGTCATGGCGGATCCTTTCGCAGTTGCAGCATTGGTAAGCGGCAAATCACGGGGCGTCCACTGTGATTAACTGTTTACGCGCAACCGACCGGGCAATTCCTTGAGGCTTCTGGTCCCGATCTGCCCCATATTGCTGATCATATCCTGTCGCAAAATATCCAGCACATGGGACGCCCCCTGTTCACCCAATGCCGCCAGCCCGTAGTGGAACGCGCGGCCCAGCATCACGAAATCTGCCCCAAGGGCAAGCGCACGCAGCACGTCCAGACCACCTTCGATTCCGCTGTCAAAAATGATGGGCAGCGGTGTGGCGGCGCGCACCAAAGGGAGCGTTTCGATTGTCGCAGGCCCGCCATCAAACTGACGCCCAGCGTGGTTGCTGACCCAGATCGCATCAGCGCCTTCATCCGTCAGGCGGGCGGCGTCATCAGGGTTGCCGATGCCTTTGACGATCAACGGCCCATCCCAGACATCGCGCAGCGATTTGAAATAGTCCCAATCCGGCGAGGTCCGCAGCAGATAGCCCACATGCTGGTTCGAGGGCAGGGTGCCTTTGACGTCCGAATAGCTTTCCATCAGGCGCAGGCGCGGCATGCCCGTCTTGCGCACGCCATTCAGCCAGGCCGGACATTGCGCGGCCTGCATTGCAAGCCTTGGGGTCAGTTTCGGCGGCTGGGTCAACCCGCCCCGCGTTTGCCGCTCACGGCGTGACGCGACCGGCACATCAACGGTCAAGACAATCGTATGAAAGCCCGCGTTCCTGGCGCGCGACAGGATATCGTCGCGAATACCGGGATCACGCGGGGGATACAGCTGGAACCATGCGTGATCGCCTGCGTGCGGGCCCACATCCTCGGGCAATTGACTGGCCACGGTGGACAGGGTGTAGGGAATATTCTCGCGGGCGGCAGTGCGGGCCAGCATCTGCTCGGCCCCCGGCCAGATCAGGCCGGACATGCCGACAGGGGCAATGCCGATAGGCAACGGATGGGTCTGGCCCAGCAATGTCGTAGAGAGATCGGGATCGAACTCCCCATGCAGGATGGAGGGGTTGAGCAAGACCTGATCCAGCTTTTGCCGGTTGCGTTTCTGGGTGGCTTCGACACCGGTCGCACTGTCCAGATATTCCCAGACGAAATGCGGAATGCGGGCGCGTGCGCGCGTTTTCAGGTCGGATATTGCGGGGTACTGGCTATGTAGACTCATGTTTGCAAGCTATGGCGGAACTTGCGCGATTGGCAATGTCGGGATGCCTCCGGCGGGGATATTTTTGCTCGGAAGAAGGCGGGGAGAACGGAAGTAGAACAAGGCTTTTCTTGGCGGGCAGTTGGCGCTATGTCTGGAGGATGAGCAGTTTTTCCGAAGATGATGCGTTCGAAGCCGCAGCCCTGCCGTTGAGCCAGCGGGCGATGGCACGGCCTGCGATGACCCATCTGGACGGGCTGAACCCCGCGCAACGCGAGGCCGTCGAGCGGCTTGATGGTCCGGTCTTGATGCTGGCAGGCGCTGGCACTGGCAAAACGAAGGCCCTCACCAGCCGGATCGCACATTTGCTTGCCACGGGCAGCGCCCGACCGCACGAGATTTTGGCGGTCACCTTTACCAACAAGGCCGCCCGCGAGATGAAGTCGCGGATCGGCGGTCTGATGGGTGAAGCGGTCGAAGGGATGCCGTGGCTGGGGACCTTCCATTCTGTCTGCGCCAAACAGTTGCGCCGCCATGCGGAATTGGTCGGGCTGAAGTCGAACTTTACGATTCTCGATACTGACGACCAAATCCGGCTGATGAAGCAATTGATCGCGGCGGCTGGCATTGACGATAAGCGTTGGCCCGCGCGGATGCTCTCGGGCATTATCGACGGCTGGAAGAACAAGGCCTATACGCCTGACAAGGTGCCTGTTGCGGATAGCGGTGCCTTTGATCACAAGGGCATAGAGCTTTACGCCGCCTATCAGCGCCGTTTGCGGGAACTCAACGCAGTCGATTTTGGCGATATTCTGTTGCATATGGTCACGATCTTTCAGACCCACGACGATATCTTGCAGCAATACCAGCGCTGGTTCCGCTACATCCTTGTGGACGAATACCAAGACACCAACGTGGCCCAATATATGTGGCTGCGCCTGCTGGCGGCTGGGCACAAGAACATTTGCTGTGTGGGCGATGACGACCAGTCGATCTATGGCTGGCGCGGGGCCGAGGTGGGCAATATCCTGCGGTTTGAAAAGGATTTCCCGGGCGCGCATGTGGTGCGGCTGGAGGAGAACTATCGCTCTACCCCGCATATTCTCGCTGCGGCCTCAGGCGTCATCGCGGCCAATAAGGGGCGCTTGGGCAAGACTTTGTTTACCGCGCAACAGGATGGCGAAAAGGTTCGCCTGATCGGCCATTGGGACGGCGAGGAAGAGGCCCGCTGGATCGGTGAAGAGGTTGAGGCGATGCAGCGCGGTACGCGGGGGCGTGATCCTTTGGGGCTGGATTCCATGGCCATTCTCGTCCGCGCCTCACACCAGATGCGCGCGTTCGAGGACCGGTTCCTGACCATCGGTCTGCCGTATCGCGTCATCGGCGGCCCGCGCTTTTACGAGCGGATGGAGATCCGAGATGCCATGGCCTATTTCCGGCTTGCCGTGTCCCCCGAGGATGATCTGGCCTTCGAGCGGATCGTGAACACGCCCAAACGCGGGCTTGGTGACAAGGCGATCCAGACCATCCAGCGCACAGCGCGCAGCAATGGGGTATCGCTGGTTGAGGGCGCACGCCTTGTCTGTCAGGGGAAATTGCTGGGCGGCAAGGGGCTCAAAGAGCTTGCGATCTTGGTTGCCGGGTTGGATCGCTGGGCGGCGCAGGTCCGCGCCGAGGCGGATACCCATGTCGAACTCGCCGAGATGATCCTTGATGAAAGCGGCTATACGGGGTTCTGGCAAAACGACAAAACGCCAGAGGCGCCGGGGCGGCTGGAAAACCTCAAGGAACTGGTCAAGGCGCTCGAGAATTTCGAGAACCTGCAAGGCTTTCTCGAACATGTGAGCCTGATCATGGAGAACGAGACCGAAGAGCAGGGCGAGAAGGTCAGCATCATGACGCTCCACGCCGCCAAGGGGCTGGAGTTTCCGGCCGTCTTTCTGCCCGGTTGGGAGGATGGTCTGTTTCCCTCGCAGCGTTCGATGGATGAAAGCGGATTGAAAGGTCTCGAGGAAGAGCGGCGCTTGGCCTATGTGGGCATCACGCGGGCCGAGGAGATTTGCACGATTTCCTTTGCCGCCAACAGGCGGGTCTATGGCCAATGGCAGTCACAGATGCCGTCGCGCTTTATCGACGAATTGCCCGCAGATCATGTGGAGGTCCTGACCCCACCGGGCCTTTATGGGGGCGGATATGGTGCTGCGGGCATGGCCGCGAGCGCCTCGCCTGCCATGGCGGGGATGGTGGGATCGGACCTGCATGAAAAGGCCCAGAGTGCGGATGTCTATAATTCCCCGGGCTGGCGGCGGTTGCAGTCGCGCAGCCAGCAGCGGGGCATGGCGATGCCATCTGAAGCGCGCCACATCACGATCGACCTCGACGCGGTCAGCGCCTTTACCGAAGGCGACCGTGTGTTCCATCAGAAATTCGGTTATGGCGCAGTGACAGGGATCGAAGGCGACAAGCTGGTCATCGCATTCGACAAAGCGGGATCAAAGCATGTGGTCGCGCGGTTTGTTGTTGCGGCAGATCAGGCCGATGATGTGCCGTTTTGAGAGCGCAAAGATTTTTCGTCGAAAAATCTAGGGTCGTGAACAATTTTCGGCGAAAATTGTTCGCTCCTAATGCGTCAACATCGGATACAGAGAGACGACGAGCAAAACTGCCATTGAGACGTTGAAAGCCCGCAACCGCCGCGCGGTACCAAGCCAGCGCCGGACCTGCACCCCCATCCAGGCCCAAACCGTGACTGACGGAAAATTGGTTGCGGCAAACACGCCCGCGACCATCAGTGATCCTATCCAGATGCTTTGATCCTGTGGGGCATAGGCGCTGATTGCGGTGATTGCCATGAACCATGCTTTGGGATTGACCCATTGAAACGCCGCCGCTTGAAGGAAGGTGAAAGGATTGCCTTTCACCTCCTTTGCCTCGGGTGGGACCGCGTTGGCGATTTTCCAGGCCAACCAGATCATGTAACTGGCGCTGACGACCTTAAGGACGACATTGAGGATCGGATAAGTCTCGAAGATCTGTAACAGAACGATACCCACCATCAGCACCATGAAGGCATGGCCAAGCGAGATGCCCAGCATATGCGGGACGGTGCGGCGCAAACCATAGTTGGCACCCGATGCCATCAGCATCAGGTTATTCGGCCCGGGCGTGATAGAGCTTGCAAAGGCAAAGCCGATGAGGGCGATCAGAATTTCATAAGTCATGGCGCAATAATATGCCGAACAGAGCGCAATAAAATTGCTGCATCGCCAAATTAGTGCTTAAAGTTGCAATAAATGATGAAACAGGACCCCATAAACGAAAAGATATTGCGCGCGTTGTCGCGTGATGGGCGTATCAGCAATATCGAATTGGCAGATCGCGTCGGCTTGTCGCCCTCTGCCTGCCTGCGCCGTGTGCAAGAGCTGGAAAAAGCAGGCGTCATCAAAGGCTACCGCGCGCGGCTTGATCCCGCGCAGACGGGGCGGGCCTTTGTGGTTTATGTGGCTGTGGGGCTGGCCGAACATACCAAAGCGGCGCAAATGGCGTTTGAACAGGCGATGCAGCGCGCTGATGAGGTCGCCGAATGCCACAATGTCGCAGGCGCTTTCGAGTATATGCTGCGGGTCGAGGTGGCGGATTTGCCGGCCTACAAGGCGTTTCATACCGACAAATTGGGGACTGTGCCGCATGTGCGCGCGATCACCAGCTATATGGTGATGGGATCGTCCAAGGATGTCCGTGCGTAGGGCCACCGGATCAGGTGTCACTTTGAGGCTTACAGTTCCGCGCATTCATGGCACATGGAGCGAGATGACAAGGAGAGGCACAAGATGAGCGCCAACGGTCCGATCTTGCTGAACCAGCACCAGTTCTTTGTTGTAACCCTTACGGCAAAGGGGCTGCTGGGGCTGTTGCAAGTCATGATTGCGGCAGCGCTTTCTTTGGGCGTCACGCAAGACCTGCCGCAGTTCGCCCAATGGCTGGTGCAAAATGAACTCACAGAAGACCCGAGTGATTTTCTAGCCTCGCATATCCTCACATGGGCCCAGATGCTGCCTGCGTCGGATACGAGCTTTTATACTGTCTACTTCGCGGCACACGGGACTTTGCATCTTGTGGTCGTGGCCGCATTGCTGGGCGGAGCACGATGGGCGCATCATGCGGCGATCATCGTGTTGAGCGCTTTTGTCGTCTACCAGATATTCGAGTGGTTCTCTGTGGGCGGCGCGATGCTGATCGTGCTGACAGCGATTGATCTTTTGGTGATCTACCTGACGGTCCAGGAACGCCGCGCCTAGCCCAAGGCCCGCTATCGCCCATAAAAAAACGGCCATGCCCGGGAGGAGGTGGGCATGACCGTCTTTATTTATCAGCGCCTCCTTGCGTCTCGGGAGGAGAAGAAGCAAGGCGCGTCCTCGCTGACGTTGCTCGGGAGGAGGTGAGCGCGGCCTGCGGTATCATCGGTTCCACCCGGGAGGAGGTGGGCGGTTCCGAAACTTGTGTCTTAAAGCGGCGGCATCCGGGAGGAGGTGGATGCCGCCACCTTAATGTTGACCCAAAGCCTCGGGAGGAGGTGAAGCCTTGGGTTGTGTCCAGATCTGCCTTAAGGGAGGAGGCGGCAGATCCGAATTCTTCAATTACTTGCCGTAAGCGGCTTCACGGGCGATGGCGCTGATCGAAGCGCGCGCAATGCCCAGATCGTCGAGATCACGGTCTGTCAGTGAGGCCAGTTCGGCCAGTGTTGTGTTATAGACTTTGCGTTTCGCGGCGTACTCCGCCATATCAGCCCGGAGCGCGGCAAACCGCTGTCCAAGTGAGAAACCGGCAAAGCCTGTTGCTGTGTTATAAGTCATCTGCTTGTCTCAATTCCAATTAAGAGGAGCGCTGTTTGTTGCTCCGTTGTGCCAAAGATGTATGATTATGCTGCAGTTGCACAATGGCCGTTTAGACAATGCTGCTATGCAGAAATTGCATAAGCACTTCTGACCTACTGTCATCAATCTGACGCAATTTTGGGCATCCGGTGTGAAACCCTTGCGATTTGGCCCAAACGTGCCAGAAGTTGGGGGAAAATTTAGCCATAAAGAAAACTCGAGGTCTCAGCATGTCCGTCACCCGCGATGAAATTCTAAGCGCTTTGGCGCGACTCACTTTGCCGGGTGGGGATGATCTGGTGTCGCGTGACATGATCCGCGCGCTTTCTATCGAAGGCGCGGCCGTCCGTTTCGTTATCGAGGCAGCCAATCCAGAGGAAGCTTCCAAAATGGAGGGTGTCCGCCGCGCCGCGGAACAAATGGTGCAGGGATTGGCCGGAGTTGAAAAGGTTTCGGTTGTTTTGACAGCCCACGGCCCAGCACCCAAGCCTGCAGAGCCACCCTCGCTCAAGATTGGCCGCCATCCGACACCGCAGGCCGGACCTGCCAAGGTCTCTGGCGTTGACCGTATTCTGGCGATTGGGTCGGGCAAAGGCGGCGTTGGCAAATCGACTGTTTCATCCAACCTTGCTGTGGCTTTGGCACGGGAAGGTCGCCGCGTTGGTCTTTTGGACGCAGATATCTATGGCCCCTCGCAGCCCCGCATGATGGGTGTGAACAAGCGCCCGGGCAGTCCGGATGGCAAAACCATCATCCCGTTGCAGGCGCACGGTGTCACGATGATGTCGATCGGTCTGATGATGGAAGAGGGCAAGGCCGTTGTCTGGCGCGGCCCGATGCTGATGGGGGCGTTGCAACAGATGTTGGGGCAGGTGCAATGGGGCGAACTTGATGTTTTGATCGTCGATCTGCCCCCCGGCACTGGTGATGTGCAGTTGACCCTGTGCCAGAAAACCGAACTGACGGGCGCGATTGTGGTCAGTACCCCGCAGGACGTGGCCTTGATTGATGCGCGCAAGGCGCTGGATATGTTCAATTCGCTGCGGACCCCTGTGCTTGGGATGATCGAGAACATGTCAACCTTCGTCTGCCCGACTTGCGGGACCGAATCGCATATATTTGGTCATGGCGGCGTTGCGGCCGAAGCTGAAAAGATCGGGGTGCCGTTCCTTGGGTCATTGCCGATTGATCTGGCTACGCGACTTGCGGGGGATGCAGGTACACCGATTGCGGCAGGTGACGGGCCGATGGCCGATGCCTACCGCGCCTTGGCGCGCCGCCTGATTGACGGTGGCATCGCTTGATCACCATCCGCGCTGCTGTGCCAGAAGATTTCGATCTTATCTGGCCCATGCTGCGCGATGTGTTTCGGGCGGGCGAGACTTATGCTGTTGATCCCGACATCACCGCAGCGCAGGCAAGGGATTATTGGATGGGACAGGCCAAGGCGACCTATATAGCCGAGGCCGCGGGTCGCATCGTCGGGACCTATTATATCAAGACCAATCAACCCGGCGGCGGGGCGCATATCTGCAACTGCGGCTATATTGTTGATCCCGATGCGCGCGGGCGGGGGATCGCGGCACAAATGTGCGCGCATAGTCAGGCCGAAGCGCAGGCCTTGGGTTACCTCGCGATGCAGTTCAACTTTGTTCTGGCCTCCAATGCGGGGGCTGTCCGGCTCTGGCATCGGTTGGGGTTCACGACGGTGGGAACAATCCCTCTGGCCTTCGCGCACCCGACACAGGGCTATGTCGATGCCTTTGTGATGCACAAAGCACTGCGCGATGAGACGCGATAGCACGGATCATCGATGATTCTGCCACAGCGTCGGGAATTCATGGAATCGATCCAGAATTCGAATCAAATTCCGATTGATTTTTGGTCCTGAGCAGCGCAAATTTGAAAAATAGTGTTTTTGTCTGATCTTTTTCCAAGTTTTTGGGATTTTATGGAACAGATCGCTTTTTGTCCGACTTGCACTACATTTTGTAGATAGATTGCCGAATTTCGCTGCATATATTGCGAATTCCCTCTGATTGGACCAACATCTTGTTCGCGATGCCGTTCCGGAACACCATGTAGTACCATGAAATCCCAAAAAAGTGTTGATCGGTGATGAAACTGATGCCACAACTGTCTCACGGTAATGACGGACACAATTTCAAAGGGGCAAATTAAGAACCCCTACCGGCAAAAGCAGGTTTCATACAGGCTTCGCCATTACCGCAATGAAGATCCGGCGCGTGAGCGAGCAGACATCCCCCCAGGTGGCACGCGCAGTCGGACTATCCCAGAAATGGGACGAGGGCGGCGGATTGATCAGTGGCAGCAGATCAATCCGCCGTTTTCACATCCAAAGCATTTTTAGGGGGATTTGAGGGCCGAGGGACAGTGGTTCTGAGTTTTACAGGTACACACACCCAAAAGGTGGACGGGAAGGGACGCATGTCGATCCCTGCCGATTTCCGTCGTGTGCTTGAAACCGGAGACCCCGATTGGACGCCCGGCCTCTTTCCCCGCATGTATCTTTTGTATGGTGAGCATCTGAGCAATCAGTTGCACGGCTATACCGTTGACGAGTTTCGCGCGGTCATCGACCAGATCAATGCCTTGCCGCGTGGGTCGGACAAGAAGAAAAAACTCTCTCGCCTGATCATTGGCCAATCCATCCTGCTGGATGTCGACAGAGATGGGCGCACGGTCATGCCGATCAGTCAGCGTCAGAAGCTGGGGATTGCTGAGGGAGAGTTGACCTTTACCGGCATGGGCGACCATTTCGAGATATGGAAGGCCGAGACCTACACCAATGAAGTCGCCGACGAAATGGCCGCCTGGCTAAGCGAGCAGGGGGATGGCTTTGATCCGCTGATCCTCTTGGACGGGTAACACTTATGTCCGCTGCCGCTGAAACCTCACCCCATATTCCTGTTCTGATTAGACCGCTCATCGCAGCGGTCTCGCCTGTTTCAGGGGTCTGGTTGGACGGAACCTTTGGCAATGGCGGATATACTCGCGCTTTGCTGGCCGCTGGCGCTGACAAAGTGATCGGCGTGGACCGTGATCCGCTGGCGTTTGAAATGGCTGCGGATTGGATCGGCACTTATGGTGACCGGATTGAAACGGTCGCGGGCGTATTTTCAAAGTTGGACGACTATGCCTCTGATCTGGATGGCGTTGTCTTGGATCTGGGCGTGAGTTCCATGCAGCTTGATCTGGCCGAACGCGGGTTCTCCTTTATGCGTGATGGGCCACTGGACATGCGGATGTCGCAAGAGGGGCCTTCGGCGGCCGATCTGTGCAATAACGCGGACGAAGCGGAACTTGCCGATATCATCTACCTTTACGGGGAAGAACGCGCATCGCGGCGCATCGCCAAGGCGATTGTCGCGGCCCGCCCTCTGACGACGACGCTGCAACTGGCCAAAATCGTGGAAAGTTGCCTGCCGCGCGCCAAACCCGGCCAATCACATCCCGCAACGCGCACTTTTCAGGCGCTGCGGATCGCGGTGAATAACGAATATGGCGAGCTGGCAGCAGGTCTCATGGCGGCAGAGCGTGCGCTGAAACCGGGTGGGCAGTTGGCTGTCGTGACGTTCCACTCGGTCGAGGACCGGATGGTCAAACGGTTCCTGCAAGCCCGCTCTGGCAACACCGCAAATGCGAACCGCTACGCGCCCGAGACCTCACAGGTCACCCCGGCTTGGCGGATTGAAAAGCGCAAGGCACTCGGGCCGGACGATCAGGAGTTATCAGAAAACCCGCGTTCGCGTTCGGCCAAGTTGCGTGTGGCGATCCGCACGGCTGCGCCCGCGAAAGATATTGATCCGGCAGAGTTGGGCATGCCGATGAAAAAGCAAAAGAAGGGGGGCAGGTAGATGCGTGGCTTGTTTTATGTTTTGGCCGCTTTCGCCGTGATGGGGCTCGCGTTCTGGGCCTATCAGGAAAACTACAAGACCCAAGCGGCCATTGGCGATGTGCGTGACCTGCATGGGCAGATTGGTGCAGCCCACGAGCGGTTGGGCATGCTGCGTGCGGAATGGGCCTATCTGAACCGGCCAGACCGCCTTGCCGATCTTGCGGACCTGAACTTTGACCGACTGGGCCTGTTGCCTTTGATGCCGGATGCCTTTGGTGCGGTTGATCAGATCATCTATCCGATCCCGCCGATCCTGCCGATCACCGACCCGGTCGAACTGTCGTCTGATGCGTTTACCAACGTCGAGGATCCGCTATGATCCGCGAGCCCCTGCGCCCGCTTGCGCGCGTTCTCAAGGCCCGCGAACAGGGCGAAAACCCCGATGCAATCGAGGCAGAGAACCGTGCGAAACGCCACGAGGCCATGGCCGACAAGCAGCGGCAACGCGCCGAGGGGCGTTTGCTGGTGCTGGGTCTTGCATTCTTTTGTGCCTTTGGTCTGATCGGGATGCGCATGGGCGCATTGGCCTCGTCTGTTCCCGAAGAGCCGCGCGCGTCGGTCGCGGGCAATCCCATTATCGGACAACGCTCTGATATCGTTGATAGAAACGGCCGGATTCTGGCGACCAATCTGGCCACCCATTCGCTGTATGCCCATCCGCGTGACATGATTGACCCTGCCAATGCGGCCAAAGGTCTGGCACAGATTTTCCCCGAACTGGACGAGGCGGAACTGCTCAAGGATTTTACCGGCGACCGCCGTTTCTTGTGGATCAGACGCCAGATCAGTCCCGAACAGATGCAGGCCGTGCATGATATCGGCTCGCCTGGTCTGCTGTTCGGCCCGCGCGAGATGCGGCTTTATCCCAATGGCCCGATTGCGGCCCATATCCTTGGCGGGGCCAGCTATGGCCGTGAAGGCGTGGCATCGGCCGAGGTCATTGGCGTGGCCGGGGTTGAACGGCAGTTTGACAGCTTCCTGCGTGACCCTGCGAATGAAGGTGCGCCCTTGCAACTGTCGCTAGACCTGACGGTGCAGGCGGCGGCAGAGCAGGTTCTGGCCGGTGGCATGTCGATCATGAACGCCAAGGGTGCGGCTTCTGTTTTGATGGATGTGCACACCGGCGAGATTATCTCTATGGTCTCGCTCCCCGATTTCGACCCCAACAACCGCCCCCGTGTGCTGACAACGGGCGATCAGTCTGACAGCCCGTTGTTCAATCGTGCGGTACAGGGCGTTTATGAACTGGGCTCGGTCTTCAAGATATTTACAGCGGCGCAAGCGATGGAGCTTGGGTTGGTGAACGCCAATACCATGATCGACACCACAGGTCCGCTGACCTGGGGCCGCTTTCGCATCCGCGACTTTCACGACTACGGGCCAGAGTTGAGCACGACAGATGTGATTGTGGAAAGCTCCAACATCGGGACTGCGCGCATTGCGATGCTGATCGGTGCAGAGCGCCAACGGGAATTTCTCGGCGCGCTGGGCTTTCTGGAACCGACCCCGCTCGAGATGATCGAAGCACCGACCGGAAGACCGCTGTTGCCTACGAATTGGTCTGAAATTTCAACAATGACAATCTCTTACGGTCACGGGTTGTCATCTTCGCCGGTGCATTTGGCCGCTGGCTATGCATCTTTGGTGAATGGCGGAACGCGCGTGCAACCGACCTTGTTGCGCCGCGATACGGTCGAGGTTGGCCCGCGCATTGTCAGCGAAGCGGTCAGCGCGCGGTCACGCGACATGCTGCGGCAGGTCGTGTCACGCGGCACGGCTTCTTTTGCCAATGTTCCGGGCTATGCGGTGGGTGGCAAAACAGGGACTGCGGACAAACCGCGTGCTGCGGGCGGCGGTTACTATGACGACAAGGTCATTTCCACCTTTGCCTCCATTTTTCCGGCGAATGATCCGCAATATGTCTTGATCGTCACCTTCGACGAACCGTCCGAGAATACGGGCGTCGAGCCGCGTCGGACAGCGGGTTGGACTGCCGTGCCAGTGGCCGCTGAAATGATCCGCCGCGTTGCCCCTTTGCTGGGGCTCAGGCCACAAGTGGACAGTTCTCAACCCGTCGGTGTAACACTCACCTCAAACTGATCGAGGGCAGGCGATGAAATCTCTGGCGGAACTGGGGCTGAGGGCACAAGGCGGGCGCGAGGCGCAGATCACCGGCTTGGCTGTTGATAGCCGCGAGGTAAAGCCGGGGTTCCTGTTTGCTGCATTGCCGGGTGCAAAAGTGCATGGCGGTGAATTCATCCAATATGCCCTGCGCATGAAGGCTGGCGCGATCCTGACAGATGCGGAAGGCGCGCGGATTGCGGCCGCCGAACTGGCCGCGAGCGATGCTGCGCTGATCGTGGCCCAAGATCCGCGGCAGGCGCTGGCGCAAACTGCATCGCTCTGGTTTGGTGCGCATCCGGCCACCGTCGTTGCGGTCACTGGCACAAATGGCAAAACCTCGGTCTCGACCTTTTGCCGCCAGATTTGGGAAGAACTGGGCATAGCCGGCGTCAATCTGGGCACCACAGGCGTGGAAGGGGCTTGGAGCCACCCTTTGAAACATACGACGCCAGAGCCGATCACCCTGCATCGTGTCATGGCAGAGGCCGCCAAGAACGGCGTGACCCATGTAGCGATGGAGGCCTCATCGCATGGGCTCGATCAGCGCCGTTTGGATGGTGTTCTGCTGGCTGCCGCAGGTTTTTCGAATTTTTCTCAGGATCATCTGGACTATCATCATACGTTCGAAGCCTATTTTGCCGCCAAGATGGGCCTGTTCAATCGGGTGCTTTCTGACGATGGCGTGGCAGTCATCAACCTTGATGATCCCAAAAGCGCCGAGGTCGTGGCCATATGTGCGGCGCGCGGGCAAGAGGTGATCGGCGTTGGCCGTCATCCGAATGCACGCTTGCGCCTGACGGGGCAGCGGTTTGATGCAACGGGGCAGGAAGTCCTGTTTGAATGGCAAGGGCGCGCGCGGCAGGCCCGCCTTGCACTGATTGGCGGTTTTCAGGCCGAAAATGTCTTGCTTGCCGCAGGGCTGGTGATTGCCGCCGGTGCTGATCCTGCGGATGTCTTCGATACGCTGCCGCATCTGACCACGGTGCGCGGCCGTATGGAACTTGCCGCAACCCGTGACAATGGTGCGGCTGTTTTCGTCGATTACGCCCATACGCCGGATGCAGTTGAAACTGCGCTCAAGGCCATGCGCCCGCATGTGATGGGCCGGATCGTCGTGATTGTCGGTGCGGGTGGGGATCGTGACACAGCCAAGCGCCCTTTGATGGGGGCCGCTGCGGCGCAAAACGCCGACACAGTCATTGTGACAGACGACAACCCACGCTCTGAAGAGCCAAGCGCCATTCGCGCAGCGGTGATGGCTGGCGCGCTGGCAGCGGGCGGGTCGGACAGTATCACTGAAGTTGGCGACAGGGCCGAGGCGATCTTGCGCGGGGTGGATATGTTGGGCGCGGGCGATGCCTTGCTGATTGCGGGCAAAGGCCATGAACCGGGGCAGATCGTGGGCGATACTGTTCTGCCTTTTGATGATGTGGAGCAGGCCAGCGTGGCCGTCGCTGCTTTGGAGGGCCGGATATGACCGCGCTTTGGACCTCGGATGAGGCCGCCGCTGCAACAGGTGGACAGACCACAACGACTTGGGAAGCCAGCGGCGTATCGATTGATACGCGCACGATCCAACCCGGTGACCTTTTTGTCGCCCTGAAGGATATCCGCGACGGTCATGATTTTGTCGCACAAGCGCTGGAAAAAGGGGCGGCTGCGGCATTAGTGACGCATCGCCCAGAGGGTGTGGGAGAGGACGCGCCTTTGCTGATCGTGTCCGATGTGCTGACCGCTTTGGAAGGCTTGGGTGTTGCGGCCCGCGCGCGCACCCAGGCGCGCATTGCGGCCATCACGGGGTCCGTCGGAAAAACCTCGACCAAGGAAATGCTGCGCGCGGTCTTGTCGATGCAGGGCAGATGCCATGCGGCTGAAGCCTCCTACAACAATCATTGGGGTGTGCCGCTGACCTTGGCGCGGATGCCAGCCGATACCGATTATGCCGTGATCGAGATCGGGATGAGCAATCCCGGCGAAATCACGCCATTGTCACAAATGGCGCGCCCGCATGTGGCCATGGTCACAACCGTCGCGGCGGCGCATCTGGCGTCTTTCGAGAACCTCGCAGGGATTGCCGTTGAAAAGGCCAGCATCATGGACGGGCTGGAGCCGGGCGGCATTGCGGTGCTCAATGGGGATATCGAGACCAGTCATATTTTGCAGGATCACGCCCGCGCGCTTGGCGCCCAACAGGTACTGTTCGGGGAAAAGGGCCCGGACTGGACCATCAATCATGTCAGGCTTTGCGGCGAGGCGACCGTGATAAAGGCAACATCCCAAGGCACGGATTATCTCTTTAAGCTCTCGGTGCCCGGTCGCCATTTTGCAAACAATGCGGTTGGCGTCTTGGCTGTTGCCGAAGCCTTGGGTGCTGATCCGGTTGCCGCATCGCTGGATATTGCCAACTGGGTTCCACCTGCGGGGCGCGGGACGCGCGAGATTATTGTGACGGACATGGCAAACGACGGCGAAAGCCTTGCCTTGCTGGATGATGCCTTTAACGCCAATCCAACCTCGCTGGCGGCATCGCTCGAAGTTCTGGCGGCATCCAAACCAACCGACAATGTCGGGCGTCATATCAAGGGACGGCGGATTGCCATCCTTGGCGATATGCTGGAACTGGGACAGGCCGAGGTGCAGATGCATCGGGATATGGCCGCGAACACCCATCTGCAAAGCCTAGATGTGATCCATTGTGCAGGACCGCTGATGCATCACCTCTGGCTCGCTTTACCCGAAGCACAACGCGGGCAATGGGCCGAAACGGCAGCCGAACTGGTCCCCAAAGTCTCGCGGCTGGTTGATGCGGGAGATGTGGTTCTGGTCAAAGGGTCCAAGGGCAGCAAAATCAGTATCGTCGTTGACGCCATCCGCAAACTGGGGCATCGCCGCCCTCAAGAAGAATAAGGGATATCAGATGCTCTATTGGCTCACAGCGCTCTCGGACGGTGGCGATTTTTTCAACCTCTTCCGCTATATCACGTTCCGGGCAGGCGGGGCCTTTATCACGGCACTGGTGTTTGGCTTCATCTTTGGGCCTCCATTGATCAACGTGCTGCGGCGCAAGCAGGGCAAAGGCCAGCCAATTCGCGGTGACGGGCCAGAGGGGCATTTTGCAAAAGCAGGAACACCCACGATGGGCGGGTTGCTGATTGTGGGCGCCTTGACCTTTTCGACGCTGCTTTGGGCGCGTCTGGACAACCCGTTTGTCTGGATGGTGCTTTTTGTCACGCTGTCCTTTGCCGCCATCGGCTTTGCGGATGATTACGCGAAAGTCTCCAAGCAGAACACCAGGGGCGTGTCGGGCAAAGTGCGTATCTTGCTGGGTATTCTGATCGCCGGGATCGCGGGTTATTGGGCCGCGGCCTATCATCCCGATGACCTGACCAATCAACTGGCATTGCCGATTTTCAAGGATACGCTGATCAACCTTGGCATCCTTTTCATTCCTTTTGCCATCATCGTCATCGTCGGTGCTGCCAATGCGGTTAACCTGACAGACGGGCTTGACGGGCTGGCGATCATGCCGGTGATGATTGCGGCGGGGACCTTCGGAGTGATCGCCTATGCTGTCGGGCGGACCGACTTTACCGAATATCTGGACGTGCATTATGTGCCGCAAACCGGTGAGCTCTTGATTTTCTCGATGGGTCTGATCGGGGGGGGCTTGGGCTTTTTGTGGTATAACGCGCCACCTGCGGCGGTCTTTATGGGCGACACAGGTTCACTGGCGCTGGGCGGTGCTTTGGGCGCGATCGCGGTGGCCACCAAGCACGAGATCGTTTTGGCGATCGTGGGTGGGCTGTTCGTGGTCGAGGCGCTGTCGGTGATCATTCAGGTGCTCTATTTCAAACGCACCGGCAAGCGGGTGTTCCTGATGGCCCCGATCCACCACCACTACGAGAAAAAGGGCTGGGCCGAGCCGCAGATCGTCATCCGTTTCTGGATCATCTCGCTTATTCTGGCGATGATCGGTCTTGCAACCTTGAAGGTGCGGTAATGATCCCCGTCCAAGGATATGCAGGGCTGACGGTTGCTGTTCTGGGCCTTGGGCGCACGGGGCGCGCGGCCGCGGCAGCACTGGCGGCGGGTGATGCGCACCCCGTTGTCTGGGATGATAGTCTGACAGCGCGCGAAGCCGCAGAGGCCGAGGGTTTCGAGGTGCGCAACCTGACCAAACCCGCAGCTTTCGAGGGGGTCGCTGCCCTGATCGTGAGCCCCGGCATCCCGCATCTTTTCCCTGCGCCTCATCCAGTGATCGCAGCTGCATGGGATGCGGATGTGCCTGTCGACAACGATATCGGGTTGTTCTTTCGCTCTTTTGCAACGACCGAATGGGAAGAGTTTGACACCGCCCCCCGCGTGATCGCCGTTACTGGCTCAAACGGGAAATCCACGACTGCGGCGCTTATCCATCACATCCTTGTCGAGAATGGCCGCCCGTCGCAACTGGCCGGAAATATCGGCCGCGGCGTGCTGGATATCGAACCGGCGCATGATGGCGAAGTGGTGGTGCTGGAGCTTTCCTCCTATCAAACCGATCTGGCACGCAGCCTTACCCCTGATGTCGCGGTCTGGACCAACCTGAGCCCGGATCATCTGGACCGTCATGGCGGATTTGGCGGCTATTTTGCGGCCAAGCGCAGGCTCTTTGCCGAAGGCGGGCCGGACAGAGCGGTGATCGGTGTGGATGAAACCGAAGGGCGTTACATCGCAAACCAACTTTCCGAAGGGCCGGGCGATGACCGGGTGATCCGCGTGTCTTCGGGACAAAAGCTGGTAGGGCAGGGCTGGAGCGTGTTTGCACGCAAAGGGTTCTTGTCCGAATACCGCAAAGGGCGGCAGGTGGGTTCGATTGATCTGCGCGGCATACGCGGGCTGCCGGGCGCACATAATCACCAGAACGCTTGCGCAGCCTATGCCGCCTGTCGGACCTTGGGCTTGGGTCCCAAAGGGATCGAGGCTGCGATGCAGACCTATCCCGGTCTGCCCCATCGCAGTCAGGTCGTGGCCGAAAAGGACGGTGTGATCTTTGTGAACGACAGCAAAGCCACCAATGTGGACAGTGCGGCCAAAGCCTTGCAGGCTTTTGCGAAAATCCGGTGGATTTGCGGTGGTTTGCAAAAGGAGGGCGGCCTGGACGGGCTGTTGCCCTACCTTGATCACGTGGCCAAAGCCTATGTGATCGGGCGTGAAGCCGAAGATTTTGCCCGCCAGTTGACGGGTGCCGAGGCAGAGGTTTGCGGGACCATGGATGTGGCTGTGGCGCGTGCCACGGCGGATGCAATGCCGGGCGATGTGGTGCTTTTGGCGCCAGCTGCGGCCTCCTTTGATCAATATGATAATTTCGAGAAACGGGGCGAAGATTTTATCCGGTGTGTGACAGGGGGGTAAAGTGGATCATCATCCACCTGACCTCACGCAGCCCTGATCGCCTGTCCCGCAGCCCAGCCCGATGACCACGCCCACTGGAAGTTATACCCGCCCAGCCATCCGGTCACATCCACACATTCCCCGATGAAATAAAGGCCAGCCACAGCCTTTGTTTCCATCGTTTTGGATGACAGTGCATCGGTATCAACCCCGCCCAGTGTCACCTCTGCCGTGCGATAGCCCTCTGACCCTGCAGGCATCAGCGACCACGCGGAAAGCGCGTCACACAAAGCTTTGAGCTTGCTGTCGCTTTGGTCGGCGATATTGCCCTCCAACGGCAGGTCTGCGCGTAGAAAATCCACCAATCGCGCCGGAAGATGCAGCCCCAGCACCGTGGTGAGCGCCTTGCGCCCGTCGCTTTGGCGGTGCGATTGCAGTGCGCCGAAAAGATCGCCCATGGGGTTAAGGTTGATCTGGATCGGCACGCTTTCGTGCCAATAGGATGAGACTTGCAAGACAGCGGGGCCGGACAGGCCACGGTGAGTAAACAGGACCGCTTCGTCAAAACTGACACCCTGTGTGCTGACCCGCGCAGGCGTTGCAACACCCGCAAGCGGTTTGAACCTCTCGTCCGAGAATGTCAGCGGCACGAGCCCCGGCCGAGGTGTCACGACCGGCACGCCGAATTGTGCGGCGATCTGATATCCCAGACCTGTCGCCCCCATTTTGGGAATGGACTTGCCGCCGCAGGCGACAACTAGGTTCTTTGTCTCAACCTGTATGTGCCGACCGTCGCGGATCAGGGTCACCTGAAAATGGGTCCCGTCATGGCCGATTTCGCCCACTTCGGTGTGCAGCCAAAGCTGGGCGCCAGCCTTGTCCATCTCGGCCCGCAGCATCGCGATGATGTCCTTGGCGCTGTCATCGCAGAAAAGCTGCCCCAGCGTTTTTTCATGCCATGCGATGCGGTGCTGATCGACCAATGCGATAAAATCCCATTGTGTATAGCGGCCCAGAGCCGACTTGCTGAAGTGCTTGTTCTGACTGATGAAATTCGCGGGACTTGTGTGCAGATTGGTAAAGTTGCACCGCCCGCCGCCAGAAATACGGATCTTTTCGCCCGGCGCTTTGGCGTGGTCCACGACAAGCACGCCGCGCCCCGCATGGGCGGCGCACATCATGCCTGCGGCTCCGGCCCCGATGATCAGCGTTTCTATCTTCATGGCGCTGCATATGGCGCAAGGGCAGGGGGAGATCAAATTCTTACGGATGATCTTGGCCATTGGCGGCAGACGGCCTGAAGAAAGAAACACAAAAGGGGCCGAATTTCGGTGGAATCGCTGGGAATTGCGGGTTATGCTGCCCCCAGACCCGGAAAACGGGCGGTTGAGGCAGTATGGCGGTGATCCATGACGGAAATGGTCTATGGGACGGTCCCGGTACAATCCGGTGACCCGGTTCTTCCCCGATGGTGGCGGACAATTGACAAGTGGACGATGTCCTGCATCCTGTTGTTGTTCGGGATCGGGTTGCTTTTGGGTCTTGCCTCGTCGCCGCCCCTGGCAGCCAAGAACGGGCTGGAGCCTTTCCATTATGTGACCCGTCAGGCCATTTTTGGCGGAGCGGCCATGATTGCGATGTTTATCGTGTCGATGATGTCACCGACACTGGTCCGTCGCTTGGCCGTTTTGGGTTTTCTTTGTGCCTTTGCGGCACTTGCATTCCTGCCTGTCTTCGGCACGGATTTCGGCAAAGGCGCCACCCGGTGGTATTCGCTGGGCTTTGCCTCTGTGCAGCCTTCTGAATTTCTCAAGCCCGGTTTTGTGGTCATGACGGCGTGGCTCTTGGCGGCAGCACAGCAGTTGGGCGGTCCGCCGGGCAAAAGCTATTCGTTTGTGTTGACGATGGTCATTGTCCTTATGCTGGCGATGCAGCCTGACTTTGGCCAAGCCGCTTTGGTCCTCTTCGCTTGGGGGGTGATGTATTTCGTGGCAGGCGCGCCGATGACTGTGCTGATCGTCTTGGCGGGACTTGTGATGTTCGGCGGCGCTGTCGCCTATTCCAATTCGGAACACTTCGCCCGCCGGATTGACGGGTTTCTGTCTCCTGACCTCGATCCAAACACACAGCTTGGCTATGCGACCAATGCCATTCGCGAAGGCGGTTTCTTTGGTGTGGGCGTCGGTGAGGGGCAGGTGAAGTGGTCGCTGCCGGATGCCCATACAGATTTCATAATCGCGGTGGCAGCTGAAGAGTATGGCCTGATCTGCGTGCTGGTTATCATCGCCCTTTATGCCGTGATCGTGGTGCGTTCGCTCCTGCGCCTGATGAAAGAGCGCGATGTGTTTATTCGCCTTGCCGGGACCGGCCTCGTTTGTGCCTTCGGCGTCCAAGCCATGATCAACATGGGCGTGGCAGTGCGCCTTTTGCCTGCCAAGGGGATGACGCTGCCTTTCGTGTCTTATGGCGGGTCGTCGTTGATTGCTGGCGGCATTGCGATGGGCATGTTGCTGGCCTTCACCCGCACCCGTCCGCAAGGCGAGATGGGCGATATCCTGTTGCGACGGGCGAACCGATGACAGCGCCGCTACTCATTATCGCCGCAGGTGGCACGGGCGGGCATATGTTTCCGGCCCAAGCCTTGGCCGAGGCGATGCTGGCAAAGGGTTGGCGGGTGCGCCTTTCTACGGATGCCCGCGGCGCGCGCTATGCAGGCGGCTTTCCCGAGGCGGTTGAGGTCAGCGTTGTCGGCAGTGCGACCTTTGCCCGTGGCGGCATCGTCCAGAAACTGCTTGTTCCGTTTCGTATCTTGGGCGGCATTGGTGCCGCCAAATGGCGTATGTTGCGTGACCGTCCTGCGGTTGTCGTAGGCTTTGGTGGCTATCCTGCGATCCCCGCAATGACTGCGGCTTGGGTACTGCGCATTCCGCGGATGATACACGAACAAAACGGTGTGTTGGGGCGGGTGAACCAGGTCTTCGCTAGGCGCGTGAACCAGATTGCCTGCGGGACATGGCCTGCGGACTTGCCCAAAGGGGTTGAAGGCGTTCATACCGGCAACCCTGTCCGCTCTGTGATATTGGAACATGCGGGATCCCCCTATATACCGCCGGGTGATTATCCGATGGCACTCCTTGTCATGGGCGGATCGCAGGGCGCGCGCATCATGTCCGATATCGTACCGCCAGCGATTGCCGCCTTGCCTGAACATATCCGCCGGAACATTCGGGTCAGCCATCAGGCGCGGCCAGAAGATCTAGAGCGGGTGACGGCGTATTACGCCGCCGAGTTGATCAAGGCGGATGTGCAAAGCTTTTTCAATGATGTGCCGCGCCGCATGGCGGATGCGCAACTTGTCATCTCGCGCTCTGGCGCGTCAACAGTGGCCGATGTCAGCGTCATCGGGCGCCCTACGATATGGGTGCCCTATGGTGGCGCGATCCGCGACGAGCAGACCGCCAATGCCCGGCAGTTGGTTGACGCCGGCGCTGCGGTGCTGATGACCGAAGGCCAATTTGAAGTCGCACCTTTGACGGCAAAGCTGACGGAATTGCTGTCTGACGAGCAAGGTATGTTGCAAATGGCCCAAGCAGCTTTGGCGTGCGGCGTGCCTGACGCGACAGCGCGTCTTGTACAATTGGTTGAAAATCTGGCAGAGGCGGGCAAGAAATGATGGATGGGAACCCTGTAATGAGCGCTGCAACGAAACTGCCCCTTGATGTGGGTCCGATCCATTTTGTGGGCATTGGTGGCATCGGGATGTCGGGCATCGCAGAGGTGCTTTTGAACCATGGCTATCGGGTCCAAGGCTCTGACCTGAAGGCGTCAAAGATCACCGACCGTCTGAAATCGCTGGGTGCGATCATTTTTGAAGGCCAGCGCGCGGATAATCTGGAAGGGGCCGAGGTTGTCGTGATCTCTTCTGCGATCAAATCGGGCAACCCCGAGCTGGACGAGGCCCGCAAAAAAGGTCTGCCGGTCGTGCGCCGCGCGGAAATGCTGGCCGAACTGATGCGCCTGAAATCGAATGTGGCCGTGGCCGGAACACATGGCAAGACGACAACGACCACGATGGTTGCAGCTTTGCTGGATGAAGGCGGGATTGATCCAACGGTGATCAATGGCGGCATCATCCACGCCTATGGCTCGAACGCCCGTATGGGGCAGGGCGAGTGGATGGTGGTCGAGGCCGACGAAAGCGACGGGACGTTCAACCGCCTGCCCGCGACCATCGCCATTGTGACCAATATCGACCCCGAACATATGGAACACTGGGGCACGGTCGAGGCGCTGCATAAGGGCTTTTACGATTTTGTGTCGAACATTCCGTTCTACGGTCTGGCGGTCTGCTGCACCGATGATCCGGATGTGCAGTCACTCGTGGGCAAGATCACGGATCGCCGTGTTGTCACCTTTGGCTTTAATGCGCAGGCGGATGTGCGCGCCATGAACCTGACATACAAGGCGGGGGTCGCGCATTTTGATATCGCATTGCAGGCCGAAGGTGCCGTGATCGAAGGCTGCGAATTGCCGATGCCGGGGGATCACAATGTCTCGAATGCTTTGGCAGCTGTCGCGGTGGCGCGGCATCTGGGCATGAAGAAAGAGCAGATCAAGACCGCGTTGAAAGGCTTTCGCGGCGTCAATCGCCGGTTTACCAAAGTCGGTGAAGTGGGTGGCGTGACCATCATTGACGACTACGGCCACCATCCGGTCGAGATCACAGCCGTGTTGAAAGCCGCACGGCAGTCGACCGAGGGGCGCGTGATCGCTGTCCACCAGCCGCACCGTTTCACACGGCTGTCGCATCATTTCGATGAATTCTGCGCCTGCTTCAATGACGCCGATGTCGTCGGCATCGCAGAGGTCTTTTCCGCCGGCGAAGACCCGATTGCAGGGGCCAGCCATACCGATCTTGTGGCGGGATTGATCCGCCACGGGCACCGTCACGCCCGCACGGTTGAATCCGAGGATGATCTGGAAAGGCTTGTGCGCGAGCAGGCGAAACCGGGCGATATGGTTGTCTGTCTGGGGGCGGGTACGATTAGCACCTGGGCGAACAGGTTGCCCGCGCGATTGGAAAAATGACCAAGCAAGCGCTGACCGAGACCCTCGCGGATCCTTTGATCCTGATCGGGCTTTGGGTGCTTGTGGCATTCGTGATGGCGGCGTTTCCTTCGAACGACAACCATTGGCGGCGTGCCTATGTGCTGATGGGGATCGGAGCGCCGCTACTGGTCTGGATCACATGGCAATATGGGATTGTCATGGGGCTGCTTGGGGTCGTGGTCGGTGGGCTCGTCTTGCGATGGCCCGTTTATTTTCTCTGGCGCTGGATCAGGGGCAAGGTGGCGAGGTAGTCAGATGACGCAACTTTATGTTTTCGGCGGCATGGTCTTCTGCGCGATGCTGCCCTTTGCCTTGCTGACTTGGCTGGTCCGGTCAGGGCGAAACGGGCTCGCGGTGACAATTCTCTGTCTTATCGGGGCAACGCTTGCCATTTTCATCTTTGCCAGCGGACGGCCCTTCGGGATCAATCCGGTGTTTGCGATGACGGTCGCACTGCTGGTCTGTGTACCTGCCTTTCTGGGAAGCACGGCAGGGGCCTTTCTGGGGTGGTTGTTGCGTAGGCAGGATGATCGAGTGGTTTGAAAAGCATCGCCCATAATTTTTTTCTTGAACACTGTTCACGATTGGACTACTAATTTGAACATAGTTCATTTTTGGGAGAATCATCATGAACGAGACCATTATTCTTTTCGGGGTTCCGACTGCGGTTTTCGTAGCGAGTGTTTTTGTCACCTTCCAGTTAGGCAAAAACAAAAAAGGGGCGGCATTGGTTGGGGTTGGCGCTGTCTGGTTAGCCTTTACAGTCTTCATGTTTTTTGGAATGCAAAACGCAAACGGCTGGGATGGCTTGGGCTATCTTCTTGCCCTGATCGGCATCAGTGCTCCATGGGGTGTGGCGGCATTGATTGGTGGCCTGATCGGGTGGGCGAAATATGAAAAGGCGATTGATGCTTGAATTACCTGCGGTGCGCGGCACGCTGACGGCGCAGCGATCCTTGGCGGATTTGACATGGATGCGTGTCGGCGGACCAGCCGATGTGCTGTTCCAACCCGCGGATATCGAAGACCTCTCAGCCTTCCTTGCGGCGCTTGATCCATCGGTGCCGGTTTTCCCGATGGGGGTGGGCAGCAACCTGATTGTGCGGGATGGCGGTATTCGCGGTGTCGTCATTCGGATGGGACGCGGGTTCAATGCCATCGACATTGCCGGGGACGACGTGATTGCAGGGGCCGCCGCCCTTGATGCCCATGTCGCCCGCAAGGCGGCGGATGCGGGCCTTGATCTGACATTCCTGCGTACGATCCCGGGAACCATTGGCGGGGCAGTGCGCATGAATGCCGGCTGCTACGGATCCTATGTGGCCGATGTCTTGACATCGGTGACGGTGGTGGGGCGGGATGGTGCAATCTCTGAAGTCGGCGCCGATACGCTGGATCTTGCCTACCGCCAAAGCACCTTGCCCGATGGCGCCGTGATTGTTGCCGCGCGCTTTCGTCCGGCCAAGGCCCCGCCAGAAACGCTGCATCAGCGCATGACGGACCAACTGGCCAAGCGCGACGCAACCCAGCCCACAAAAGACCGGACCGCAGGGTCAACCTTCCGCAATCCTGCCGGTTTTTCCTCGACCGGACGGGCCGATGATGTCCACGATCTCAAGGCGTGGAAGGTGATCGATGACGCAGGTATGCGCGGTGCGACCCTTGGCGGCGCGATCATGAATACGATGCATTCCAACTTTCTGACCAATGCCGGCAATGCGAGTGCCGCCGACCTAGAGGATTTGGGCGAATTGGTGCGGAAAAAGGTTTACGATTCCCAAGGGATCACGCTACAATGGGAAATCATGCGGGTCGGTGATCGTTTGGATGAAGACACCGCAAAATAATTGGCCAAAAGGCCACGATCCAAGGCAAGGATCACACGAAAAGACAGGTCGCAAAAGACCTGCGTCAAAGGCGGTAGGGTATGTCGAGCAGGACAAACCCGAAAGTTGTTGTCCTGATGGGCGGCCCATCGGCTGAGCGGGAGGTTTCCCTCAGTTCGGGCCGTGAATGTGCGGCAGCTTTGCGGGAAGCAGAATGTGACGTGATCGAGGTCGATGCTGGCCCCGACGTCGCTGCACGCCTGATCGAAATCGCGCCCGACGTCGTCTTTAATGCGCTGCATGGGCGCTGGGGCGAGGATGGTGCCATTCAGGGCGTTCTTGAGTGGCTGCGCATTCCCTATACCCATTCCGGTATTCTGGCCTCTGCGCTCACGCTCGACAAGCAACGCACCAAAGATGTTTACCGCAAAGCCGGTCTGCCTGTTGTCGATAGCATACTGGCCAGCGCTGCTGATGTGCGCGCCGCCCATGTCATGCCGCCGCCCTACGTGGTGAAGCCTTACAACGAAGGTTCCAGCGTTGGCATCTACATCGTGAATGAAGACGCGAACGGCCCGCCACAACTGGCCAAGGATATGCCCGCCCGGGTCATGGTCGAAACCTATGCCCCCGGTCGCGAGTTGACGACGACCGTGATGGGGGACCGCGCGTTGACGGTGACCGATATCATCACGGACGGCTGGTATGATTATCACGCCAAATACGCCCCCGGTGGATCGCGCCATGTGCTGCCTGCGGATATTCCCGCGCAGATTTTCGACGCTTGCATGGATTATGCCCTGCGCGCCCATGTGGCTTTGGGCTGTCGTGGCGTGTCGCGCACCGATTTCCGTTGGGACGAAGCCCGCGGAATCGACGGCTTGATCCTGCTTGAAACCAATACCCAGCCCGGTATGACGCCCACATCACTCACGCCTGAACAGGCAGCACATGTGGGCGTCTCATTTCCACAGCTTTGTCGCTGGATGGTGGAGGACGCATCATGCGATCGCTGATCCGTCGACCCGTGGCTGATACAGGCCCGCGTGATCCCGCGCCATCAAAGCTGGGGTACCGGTATCAGCGTTTGATGCTGACACCCGGGTTTCGTGCCGCGGTCCGGATCGGGGTGCCGTTGATCCTGATCGCGAGCATTGCGGGTTCTTGGTATTCCAAGCCCGAGAACCGCGCGGCCCTTGCGGCCACTATCGCAGAGACCAAACAGAGCTTTCAGCAGCGCCCGCAGTTCATGGTGCAATCAATGAACATTGCAGGGGGTGATTTGGCGTCGATGGCCGAAGTCGCGGTGCATTTGCCGTCGGAGTTTCCTGTCTCGTCCTTTGATCTTGATCTCGAAAAAATCCGCGCCGATATCGAAGCCCTCGATCCGATCAAATCGGCAAGCGTCCGTGTCGGTCAGGCCGGAGTGCTTGAGGTACGGTTGATACCACGAGTGCCGGTGGCACTGTGGCGTGACGGGGCAACGCTTCAATTGATTGACGCTGATGGTGTGATCTCTGGCACGATTGCGGCCCGCGCGGAGCGGCTTGATCTGCCCTTGATCGCCGGCGATGGGGCAGAAGAGGCGCTCAGCGAGGCCTTGGCACTTTTTGCCACCTCCGGTCCGCTTTTGGAGCGTGTCCGTGGCCTCGTCCGTATGGGCGAACGGCGGTGGGACATGGTTCTGGACCGGGACCAGCGCATTCTTTTGCCAGCCGAAGGGCCGGTTGCGGCGCTTGATCGGGTGATCGCGCTGAACGATGCGCAAGACATGCTGAGCCGGGACGTGGCCGTTGTCGATATGCGCAACGCGGAAAGACCGACGCTGCGGATGAATGAAGAGGCTGCAGCAGCGCTGCGCCGTGTAAGTACAACAATCAACAATGGGGCGGGCAACTAGATGGGCGATCTGTACGACAACCAACGGGCAATGCGGCAAATGCGCAAAGCAGCGATGCAGCGCGGGGTCGTCGCCATTTTGGATGTAGGCACGTCCAAGATCGCCTGCCTTGTGTTGCGTTTCGATGGGCCAGAGCAGTTTCGGAGTGTCGATGGTGTCGGCTCTCTTGCCGGCCAATCGCAATTCCGGGTGATCGGGGCGGCCACGACGCGGTCTCGGGGTGTCCGTTTTGGCGAGATTGACGCCATGCAAGAGACAGAGCGCGCCATTCGCACGGCGGTGCAGGCGGCCCAGAAGATGGCCAATGTTCGCGTTGATCACGTGATTGCCTGCCTGTCCGGCGCAAGGCCGCGCTCTTATGGTCTGGACGGGTCGCTGAATGTCGCGGGCGGTATCGTGACAGAGCAGGACATCAGCCAGGTCATGGCCTCCTGCGATGTCCCCGACTATGGCGCCGACCGCGAGGTTCTGCATGCGCAGCCGGTGAACTTTGCGCTGGATCACCGGTCCGGACTGGCAGATCCGCGTGGCCAGATCGGGAACAAGCTGACCACGGATATGCATATGCTGACGGTCGATGCGACGGCCCTTCAGAACCTGTTTTATTGCATCAAGCGCTGCGATCTTGAACTCGCGGGCCTTGCGTCGTCTGCCTATGTTTCGGGGATGTCGTCCTTGGTCGAGGACGAACAAGAACTGGGTGCGGCCTGTATTGACCTTGGCGGCGGCTCTACCGGGATTTCGGTCTTTATGAAGAAACACATGATCTATGCGGATTCGGTGCGCATGGGCGGTGATCATGTCACTTCCGACATCTCTATGGGTCTGCAAATTCCCGCGCCAACCGCAGAGCGGATCAAGACCTTTTATGGTGGCGTCGTCGCGACCGGCATGGACGACCGCGAAATGATCGAGATCGGCGGCGATACGGGTGACTGGGAACATGATCGCCGGACCGTGAGCCGCGCCGAGTTGATCGGGATCATGCGCCCGCGGGTCGAAGAGATTCTGGAAGAAGTGCGCGCGCGGCTGGATGCTGCTGGGTTCGAACATCTTCCAAGCCAGCAGATCGTCTTGACAGGTGGCGGCAGTCAAATTCCCGGACTGGACGGATTGGCAAGCAAAATTCTTGGCCAGCAAGTCCGCTTGGGGCGTCCGCTGCGTGTTCAGGGCTTGCCGCAGGCGGCAATTGGCCCCGCGTTTTCGAGTGCGGTGGGGCTGACACTTTTTGCGGCCAATCCGCAAGACGAGTGGTGGGATTTCGAGATTCCCGCCGACAGATACCCCGCCAGATCGCTCAAACGGGCGGTAAAATGGTTCAAGGATAACTGGTAATGCGCAATATCTTGCTGATTTGTCGAAATACGGCGGAAACGGGCAAGTTTTTGTCCAGATTTGGTGGCGATTTCGTGTTTTTGTCGTGACCTTTCAGCACCACTTCGTTATTATGACTATCAATAAGCAGTAAACGCCCGCGGGCACGGGCTATAAAAACAGGCGGATCGAGTTATGACTTTGAATCTTTCCCTTCCAGGGCACGACGAACTGAAACCCCGGATCACCGTGTTTGGTGTTGGTGGCGCGGGTGGCAACGCGGTCAATAACATGATCGAGCAAGAGCTTGACGGCACTGATTTCGTTGTTGCGAATACAGATGCCCAGGCGCTCCAGCAGTCGCGGGCCAGCGCCAAGATCCAGATGGGCCTCAAGGTCACCGAAGGTCTGGGCGCCGGTGCACGCGCAACCGTCGGTGCGGCTGCCGCCGAAGAAAGCATCGAACAGATTGTCGACCATCTGGCAGGGGCGCATATGTGCTTTATCACAGCCGGCATGGGTGGTGGCACCGGGACAGGTGCTGCGCCGATCATCGCACAAGCAGCCCGCGAATTGGGCGTGTTGACTGTTGGTGTCGTCACCAAACCTTTCCAGTTCGAAGGCGCCAAGCGCATGCGGCAAGCGGAAGAAGGTGTTGAGGCGCTTCAGAAAGTTGTCGATACGCTGATCATCATTCCCAACCAGAACCTGTTCCGTCTGGCCAATGAAAATACAACATTTACCGAGGCCTTCGCGCTTGCGGATGACGTGCTTTATCAGGGCGTCAAAGGTGTGACAGACCTGATGGTGCGTCCGGGCCTGATCAACCTTGATTTTGCAGATGTCCGCGCCGTGATGGACGAAATGGGCAAGGCGATGATGGGTACCGGCGAAGCCGAGGGTGAAAACCGCGCCATTCAAGCCGCTGAAAAGGCCATTGCGAACCCGCTTCTGGATGAGATTTCGCTGGAAGGCGCAAAGGGCGTCCTGATCAACATCACGGGCGGCTACGACCTGACGCTGTTTGAACTGGATGAAGCGGCCAATAAAATCCGTGAAAAGGTCGACCCGAACGCAAACATTATCGTTGGTTCAACGCTCGATCCAAGCATGGAAGGCAAGATGCGCGTTTCTGTTGTGGCGACAGGCATTGATGCGCTTGCAAAGCGGACCGAAGCACCTGTGGCTCGCCGCTCTATGGCCGCACCTCTGGCGCCGATTGTTGAAGCAGCGCCAGTTGAAGAGCCCGAGGCAGAACTGCCAGACGTTGCGGCCATGGCACAGCCAGCCGCCGCAGCAGCGCCGCAGGAGCGTACACTTTTTGAAAGCTTCGAGGCGCCAGCACCACAGGCTCAGACCTACGCGCCACAGCGTGAGGTTGCGCCAGCACCACAGACTCTTTCGGATGATTTGCCGCCACCGGCTTACCGGCCGCGCACCGAGCCTGCGCTGAATGAGGCGGATCACTTTGTCGCGCCGCGCGCCCAAGCACCCGGAACACCATCGCCAGAGGCACTTGCGCGTCTTCAGGCTGCGGTGAACCGTGTTCCAAAGGCAGAGACACCGCGACAGCCAGCCCCTGCTGCTCCGGTCGAAGCAGAAAGGCCACGTTTCGGAATCAACTCTTTGATCAACCGTATGACAGGCGCACAAGCGGATGGTCACACACCGCAGCCTGCCCGCGCACAGCCACAAGTGACAGCTTTGCACAACGAGCCAGAGCTGTCCGAGGAGCAGGAAAAGATCGAGATTCCTGCTTTCTTGCGCCGCCAAGCAAACTAGACTGAAACATTTTTTAGTCTGACGCGACGTTGCATTTATGAAAAGGGGCCGCAGTGATGCGGCCCTTTTTGTTTTGTTTCAATGCCTTAACTGGCTGATCTTGTTCTTGCCTTAATCTTGCCATCTCATGTTTCAGTCCGTTGTAAAGAGTGAGTTGAGAGATTCGTGATTGAGACCTAGTTCAAGGTATGGCCAAAAATGCTGCAAGGGCGAAATAAGCGTGCAAACAACACTGAAGACCGAAGTTACTTTTGAGGGCATTGGATTGCACTCTGGTGCGGCCGTGCGTGTTGTTTTGCATCCGGCTGCGGCGGATACAGGGATCGTGTTCCGTCGTTCTGACTTGGCCGATCAACCCATGCTGCCAGCGCTCTGGCGCAATGTAATCGTGTCTCCGCTCAATACGCGGCTCAGCAATGCGGCGGGCGTCACAGTCTCTACGATCGAGCATCTGATGGCCGCACTGGCAGGGTGTGGCGTGCACAATGTACTTGTGGATGTTAATGGACCCGAAGTTCCAATCCTTGACGGCAGCGCTGCAAGCTTTGTGCGTGCCATCGTGAGCGCAGGGTTGTGCCATCTGTCCGCACCTTTGCGCGCCATCGAGATACTGGAAGAGGTATCGGTGTCCGAGGGGCTTTCCTTTGCGACGCTATCCCCCAGTGCATCACTGCAAATTGATTTTGAGATTGAGTTTTCTGACGCAGCGATCGGGCGTCAAAGAAAAACACTGAACATGGCCAATGGCGCATTTGTGCGCGAGCTTTGCGACAGTCGCACCTTCTGTCGGTCTTCCGATGTGGACGCCATGCATGCCAAAGGGCTTGCTCTTGGTGGCTCGGTTGAAAATGCCGTGGTCTTTGATGGCGATCAGGTTATGACCCCGGGAGGGCTGCGGCATCCGGACGAGGCCGTGCGTCACAAAATGCTTGATGCATTGGGCGATCTTTACACTGCGGGCGCGCCAATCCTTGGGCGCTACACTGGCACCCGCGCAGGTCATGCGATGACAAACAAGTTGCTGCACGCCCTTTTTGCAAGGCCCCAAGCATGGCGTTGGGTGGACTGCGATGCACAAATTGCCGCCCGCCTGCCCGGAGTGGGCGTGAGCCCGGCCGATCTGGCTGCCGTCGCCTGAAGAAGCCCCACTGACAGTTGATCTTGAATAGGTCAAAAGGCATTTTGCCCCCGATTTTTCTATGCTAGACCGATCCTCGATAAGCCGTAGGAACGCCTTCGGTCAGAGCAGTCAGCCGTAAGCGAGGGCCCGAATATGTCAGCCAGCAGGGAGAACAAGAGCCGGTGGGTCATCCGTGTCGGCGCTGCGATCTCTTTTGCAATCCTCGCGGGTTGCGGCGCTGAACAAAGTGGGCAACCACTGGACGACCTGAGTGCGCAGGCGATCTTTGAGCGTGGCGAGCGCCAGATCGAGCAGGGCAATCCCGATGATGCTGCCTTCACCTTTGGCGAGATTGAACGGCTTTATCCCTATTCGGAGTTCGCGCAACGGGCCTTGATCATGCAGGCCTTTGCTTATCACCGTGACGAGGATTACCCCAATAGTCGCGCTTCGGCGCAGCGCTACCTCGATTTCTACCCAGCCGAGGAAGATGCAGCTTATGCGGCCTATCTCTTGGCGCTGTCCTACTACGATCAGATTGACGAAGTCGGTCGCGATCAGGGGCTGACCTTTCAGGCGCTGCAATCACTGCGTCGGGTCATCGAACAATATCCTGACAGCGAATATGCCCGTGCATCGGTGCTCAAGTTCGATCTGGCGTTTGATCATCTTGCGGCCAAGGAAATGGAAATTGGTCGCTACTATCTCAAGCGTGGCAACTTCGTTGCTGCGGCCAATCGTTTCCGGACTGTTGTCGAGGATTTCCAGACCACCACGCATACCGCAGAGGCCTTGCACCGGCTGGTCGAATGCTATCTGTCGCTCGGGCTTGTTGAAGAGGCACAGACGGCGGGTGCCATCCTTGGCTATAACTACCAGTCAAGCGAATGGTACGAGTCAAGCTTTGCCCTGCTGACTGGCGCCGGTCTTTCGGCTGATGCGGCAGGTGACAACTGGCTCGCGTCGATCTATCGGCAGGTCCTTCGTGGCGAGTGGCTGTAAACATCGCGGGGGCATCCCCGCCCCTTGGGCCTTGTCATGCTGCGTGGCTTAGACATCAGGGACATGCTCATTATCGACCGGCTGGAACTGTTGTTTCAGCCTGGTCTGAATGTGCTGACCGGAGAGACCGGTGCCGGAAAATCAATTCTGCTGGATGCGCTGGGTTTCGTTCTGGGCTGGCGGGGCAGGGCGGAACTGGTGCGGCAGGGGGCAGAACAAGGCGAAGTCACCGCCTGGTTTGACCTGGCGGCAGACCATCCTGCACGTGCCGTTCTGCAAGAGGCAGGGATCGTTGTCGAAGACGAACTGATCTTGCGTCGGATCAATTCCCGTGACGGGCGCAAAACCGCTTGGGTCAATGACCGGCGTGTGAGCGGGGACGTGCTGCGCGCCCTTTCGGATACGCTTGTTGAATTGCACGGGCAGCATGATGACCGTGGGCTCCTTAATCCGCGTGGCCACCGGCAGATGCTGGATGCCTTTGCCATGCTTGATGGCGACCTTGATATTGTCCGGACTCACTGGCGTCTTTTATCCTCGGCGCAGCGGGACTTGGCCGCTGCTGAAACCCGTATTGCAGCGGCACGGGCCGAGGAAGACTATCTGCGCCATGCGGTGGCGGAACTGGATGCGCTAGCGCCAGAGGCCGGAGAGGAGGCTGCGCTGGATACCCAGCGCCGGTTGATGCAAGCTTCCGAGAAGATCCGTGCCGATATCGGTAAAGCTGCAGAAGCCTTGGGGCTGAATGGCGCAGAGGGCCTTGTCGGGGATGCGTCACGCTGGCTGCAGGGCGTCGCCACAGAGGCCGAAGGGCGACTTGACGCGCCACTAGAGGCGATCGAGACCGCGATGCTGGCCCTTGATGAAGCCCAGCGGGGCGTCGCCGACTGTCTGGATGCCCTATCCTTCAACATATCGGACTTGGAAGACGTCGAAGAGCGCTTGTTCGCGATCCGTGGACTGGCGCGCAAACACAGCGTTTTGCCAGATGACTTGCGCGGCTTTGCAGATGAATTGCGCAGCCGATTGGCCATTCTGGACGACGGTGCGCGTGATTTGGCGGCGCTGCAAGCAAAGGTGAGTGGTGCCAAAGCGGACTATGATCAGGCTGCAACCTCGTTGCGTGACAAGCGCAGCAAGGCAGCCAGGGCGCTGGACGCCGCCATGGCGCAAGAACTGGCACCGCTCAAGATGGAGCGCGCGGTCTTTGCCACCGCACTCTCTGTGGCAGAGCCGGGCCCTGATGGGATTGATGCGGTGGCATTTACCGTCGCCACCAATCCCGGTGCGCCTGCTGGCCCGCTGAACAAGATTGCATCAGGTGGCGAACTTAGCCGCTTTCTTTTGGCGCTGAAGGTTTGCCTGACCCAAGCCAGCGACGGTCTTACCATGATCTTTGACGAGATCGACCGTGGCGTTGGAGGGGCCACCGCCGATGCGGTGGGGCGGCGGTTGGCAGAACTGGCGGAAGGCGGTCAGGTGCTGGTCGTTACGCACTCACCTCAAGTTGCTGCACTTGGCGGGCACCATTGGCGTGTTGAAAAGCAGCAGACGAAGGATGAGACAAGATCAACAGTCGTCGCTCTTGATGCAGCGGCGCGGGTTGATGAAATCGCACGGATGCTGTCTGGCGACACCGTGACAGAGGCGGCACGGGCAGCAGCACGGGCGCTGATCAAAGCCTGAAAAACAATGGGCGCCGCAACATGCGACGCCCTGAACTTGCACCCCTTACCCACAGCCCACTCATACCTGCGTATCTCGGCCACTCACCTCCTCGATACACGTCGTTCATTTTTAGAGGGTCCAAAAGACTTGCCCCCTCTTTAAATTAAGCACGATCTGGCAACAATGCAGGTCGGTACTTGGTCACTGGTTACTGACAGCGAGGCACCAACACGCCCCTTGACGTATGGGTAACAAGAGGGGGGAAGACGGACAACCTATACCAAAGTATGTCACTATTACTGACATAACTATCAGGGGTTGATAACTCTATCTTTCGTATTCATGGGAAAATGATCGATACAATACCGAAAAAGTTTTAATAAAATCAGTAAATAAAGGCATATTCTTAATCCGACACTCTCTGCCGTGTCTGGTGGGCATATAGTCGCCGGCGGGTGCGAGATGCTAGACTGACTCCAAGAGCTATCGCATTGGTTGTATTTTGGCGCGCAATTTTGAGAATCAGGGCAAAATTTAGGCATCTTGATGGCTTCTTTTCTTCAGGGCTCTGCGCGACATCAAAATCGGTTGGACAGTGACCAACGGCGTCGTTCCTTTGCGTGGACATCCAGAAACTTCTTGGATGCCCGATGCAGTTGAAATACTACATCACCACCGTCCCGGCCTTTGTTTTCGGGTGCATTTTCTGACCGTGCCGCGCTGCACCGCTTTTGAGAAAGCAGACTTTATGGGCAAGCCAGCAAAAGTGTTGCTACAGCAAGGGATTGCTGATGCAACACAAGCTTGCCGTGATGCCGCCCGTGTCATGCGCAGACATGGCCCAAACCAGATCCAGTTTTGGTTTATCGCTTTGGCTGTCGGTGTTGCTGCGGGTTGCGTGGCGGTTCTTTTTCGGCTTGGCATTTATGCCATCCAGACAGCAGCCTATGGCACCGATGATGTGCTGACCTTGCATTCCTTCGCGGCGGGTCTGGCGTGGTATCAGATCTTGCTGATCCCGATATGTGGCGGCTTGGTTGTTGGTCTTATTCTAGATCGTTTTACCGATGATGGCCGGGTACGTTCGGTTGCAGACGTGATCGAAGGGGCTGCGCTGGCAGAGGGACGTGTCGAAGTCCGCCGCGGGCTGGCCTCTGCTGCGGCGTCGTTGATTACGCTGTCCACCGGTGGCTCCACCGGGCGGGAAGGGCCTGTGGTGCATCTTGCGGCGGTCATCTCGACTGTCGTATGCCGGTGGATCAATGCCAATGGGATCACCGGTCGGGACCTTCTTGGTTGCGCTGTCGCGGCGGCTGTTTCTGCAAGCTTCAATGCGCCGATTGCCGGTGCGCTTTTTGCGCTGGAGGTTGTCCTGCGGCATTTTGCAGTCCACGCCTTCGCCCCGATCGTGATTGCCTCGGCGGTGGGGACTGTGATCAACCGGCTGGTTTTTGGCGATGTGACAGAATTCAGCCTTCCCGGGCAAAACGCACTTGGCTTTTATGTCGAGTTGCCCGCGTTCCTGATCCTTGGCCTTGTCTGCGGCCTTGTGGCGGTTGCCCTTATGAAGGCGATCTTCTGGGCGGATGATTTTGGGTCTTATATCCAGAAGGAAACAGGCATCCCGCGGTTCTTGCGTCCGGCCATTGCAGGTGCGCTGCTGGGGGGGCTGGCGATCTGGTGGCCGCATATCATCGGTGTTGGTTACGAGACGACATCCGCCGCATTGACCGGCAGTTTGCTGTGGCATGAGGCCATCGTCTTTGTGATCCTCAAGGTCGTTGCCGTCGCCATCACCATGGGCGGACGGATGGGCGGCGGCGTTTTCTCTCCGTCCTTGATGATTGGTGCTTTGACAGGGCTGGCTTTTGGCACCATCGCCACGGCGGTCTTTCCCACAGTGTCGGGCAGCGGTACGCTCTATGCCTTGGCCGGGATGGGCGCTGTGGCCGCAGCGGTGCTGGGAGCGCCGATTTCAACAACCCTGATCGTGTTTGAGCTGACAGGCGACTGGCAGACCGGCCTTGCTGTCATGGTTGCGGTGTCGCTCTCGTCTGCGCTGTCATCGCGCTTGGTTGACCGGTCATTCTTTCTGACACAGTTGGAACGGCGCAACGTGCATCTCGCGGCTGGCCCGCAAGCCTATCTGCTTGCCACCTTCAAAGTCTCAAGCATCATGCGTGATCTCAAGGGGCCAGATACAATCCCAGAGGATGAATGCTGGGATCTGGTGCGCGATGGGATCTATGTCGATGGGAATGCGACTTTGGAACAGGCCATGCCGATCTTCGAGCGGGCAGGCCCGCGCTTTATCCCTGTTGTAACCTTGGGGGGCGAAGATTCGCCGCCCGAGCTTTGGGGCGCACTGTTTCAGGTGGACGCACTGCGTGCGATGAACAGGGCCTTGTCAGAGACGGCAGCCGAAGAGCATTCCTAAACCTGCTCTACCGCGACCTTGTTGGTATAGAAGGCGAGATGATCCTTAAGAGCGGCGACATCTTCGTTCGGGCTCTCGTAGGACCATGCGGCATTCGCGATCGGACCGCTCTTTGCAACGATTGTGTAATAGCTGGCCTTCCCCTTGTAAGGGCAAGTGGTCAAAAGATCGGTCGGTTCAAAAAAGGCCATCGCGAGGTCCGCGCGCGGGAAATAGATGACGGGCGGATAGTCACCTTCCACCAGCTCAAGCGCGTTGGTGCTTTCACCCAAGACAGCACCACCTGCGCGAACAACCCAAGTGCCCGTTGCAGGACGAATTTTGATGTGGTCGGCCATATTGCGGTCCTCCTCGTTTATTGCGGCGCATTGCCGTGATTGGACAACCACCGTCCATGCCCAAGATGACAGTATGATGTCAAAGCGGCGCGCAGGCCTGCGTCAGCCATTCAAGCGTTTGCCTGTCCATGCGGGGTGCCAGAAGCGACAATGTATCGGCATGATAGCGATCAATCCAGTCCCGTTCTGCAAAAGAGAGCAGATTGCTGTCAATCAACCGTCTGTCAAACGGCACATGGGTCAGGGTTTCAAAGCAAAGCATGTTGCGGTCATCACCACCCGCGAGCGCGGGGGCCTTGATCACGACAATCAGATTTTCGATCCGGATGCCAAAAGCACCTTCACGGTAGTAGCCCGGTTCGTTGGACAAGATCATCCCTGCTTCCAAAGCGATCTCGGAGCGGCGTGAAATGCCTTGCGGGCCTTCATGGACGCTGAGATAGCTGCCGACGCCATGCCCTGTCCCGTGATCATAGTCCTGCCCCGCCATCCAAAGCGGTGCGCGTGCCAAAGCATCCAGATGCTGACCCCCGACACCATAGGGAAAGCGGATGCGGCTGACAGCGATCATCCCTTGCAAAACGCGGGTATACTGCGTGCGGTGTAGATCGGTCGGAGTGCCGATGGCGATTGTGCGCGTGATGTCGGTGGTGCCATCCACATATTGCCCGCCGCTATCGACCAACAGTAATTCACCTGGCACAACGGGCCGGTTTGTTTGCTGACTGACACGGTAATGGACAATCGCCCCGTTCGGGCCCGCTCCGCAGATCGTCTCGAAGCTGATGTCGCGCAGGGCGTTGGTCTGCATCCGGAACCCTTCAAGCGCCTTGACCACGTCGATCTCTGTCAAGCCGCCCTTGGGCGCTTGCGCATCGAGCCATGCCAGAAAGCGCACCATGGCCACCGCATCACGGGCCTGTGCGGCTTTGGCGCCTGCGATCTCTGTCTCATTCTTGCAGGCCTTGGGCAGGATGCAGGGATCTTTGCCCTTGATGATCTCGACGTTGGCATCCGCGAGCGTCGTTGCAACCAGATCGGGGCAGGTCTTTGGGTCGATGAGTGCTGCGCCCTCCAGGTCCTTCAGCGCCGCAACAAAGCTGTCGATCTCATGCACCGCGACCTGCGGACCCAAGTGATCGCGGATGTCGTCAGCCTTGCCTGCGCCCGCGAATAGATCAACCTGTCCACCCTTGTGCAAAAGTGCAAAGGCCTGCGGCACGGGATTGCGTGCGATGTCGGTGCCACGGATATTCAACAGCCAGGCGATACTGTCCGGCAAGGTCAGGACAGCCGTATCTGCCTCTAGGTCTGCAGCCAGCATTGCCCGTTTTTCGTCGTGGGACTTTCCTGCATGCTCAAGCGCATGGGCGGTGAAGGGTGCTTTTGGGGGGGGCGGTTGATTGTCCCAGATGGCATCAACAAGGTTGTCCGTCGCCACGAGCATATAGTCTTTCAGTTTCTTGCGCAGCCCTGCGATTTCATCGACGGTATGAAGCCAAGGATCGTAGGCGATCACCGCCCCCTGTGTCAGGTGGTCGGACAGCCATGCATCAAGCTGTGTTTCCGGCCAATGGACAGGTGTATAGACATCGGCGATTTGCGCGCGGACCTGTAGACGGTAGCGGCCATCAATAAAGACACCGGCCCGGTCATGCAGCACCGCGCAAAACCCCGCAGAGCCAGAGAATCCTGTCAGCCACTCCAGACGTGCATCGCGCGGGGCTACGTATTCGCCCTGATGTGCATCGGCGCGGGGGACCAGAAATGCATCAAAGCCGCGCGTGGCCATGACAGCGCGCAAGGCGCTTAGTCGTGGTGGCCCCTGTTCGGGTGAGGATTGGGACTCAAACGTTTGAAACATACTTAAGCCCCAGCCTCTTTTTGTGTCCAAGCAAACTGTCGCGCCATGCGCTATCCGACCTTGCGCATCCCCAGGACGCGGGCGCGTTTGCGTGGGTCGCTATCAAAAAGACTGGCCAGTTGTTCGGTCATCGCGCCGGCAAGCTGTTCGACATCCGTGATCGTGACCGCGCGCTGATAGTAGCGGGTCACATCATGGCCGATCCCGATGGCGACCAGTTCGACAGCTTTGCGTTTTTCGACCATCGCAATCACGTCACGCAGGTGTTTTTCCAGATAATTCGCAGGGTTAACGGACAAAGTCGAATCGTCCACCGGTGCTCCGTCCGAGATGACCATCAGCACTTTACGCTGCTCTGGGCGGCCCACCATACGGCGGTGCGCCCATTCCAGCGCCTCACCGTCGATATTTTCCTTCAGCAGGCCCTCTTTCATCATCAGCCCAAGGTTCGGGCGGGTCCGGCGCCACGGGGCATCGGCGGATTTATAGATGATATGGCGCAGATCATTCAGGCGGCCGGGCGTCGCACTGCGCCCCTCGGCCAGCCATTTTTCACGCGACTGTCCGCCTTTCCACGCCTTGGTGGTAAAGCCCAGAATCTCGACCTTCACATCGCAGCGTTCCAGCGTGCGCGCCATCACATCGGCACAGATCGCCGCGATGGAAATCGGGCGGCCCCGCATAGAGCCCGAATTATCCAGCAGCAAGGTTACAACCGTATCGCGGAAATCGGTGTCTTTCTCGACCTTGAACGATAGCGGTGTTGTCGGAGAGGCGACAACGCGGGCCAAGCGACCGGCATCCAGAATACCCTCTTCGCGGTCAAACTCCCACGACCGGTTCTGTTGTGCCTGCAGGCGGCGCTGAAGTTTGTTAGCCAATCGGCTAACCGCGCCCTTCAGCGGTTCTAGCTGCTGATCAAGGTAGGCACGCAGGCGTTCCAATTCGACCGGCTCTGCCAAATCCGCTGCGCTGATTTCCTCGTCAAATTCGGTCGTGAAGACTTTGTAGTCAGGGTCGGCGTCCGACACCGGTTGTGGCGCAGGTGGCTCCATCGGAGCCTCGCCTTCGGGCATTTCAGCCTCTTCGCCCATTTCGGCGTCGGCCTGATCGTCCATGCTGACCTGTGCCTGGCTGGCATCCTGGCTGTCTTCTTGACTTTGCTCTGGCGTACCTTCGGCTTCATCGCCTTCGCTGTCATCCTCGCCTGTGCTGTCCGGTTCGTTCTGGTCGTCGTCCTGGCCTTCTTCGGCCTCGTCGTCCATATCGTCGTCAAGGTTGTCGGGGTCATCGCCCAGCTGGTCGCCATAGCCCATGTCGCTGATCAGCTGACGGGCGAATTTCGCAAAGTCTTGCTGGTTGTTCAATGTCTTGGAAAGGTTCTCCAGAGTACCACCACAGTGATCTTCGATGAACCCGCGCCAGAGTTCCATGACATTGTCGGCACCTTTGGGCAGGTCCCGACCGGTGGCAAGGTGGCGGATCAGGTATCCGGCGGCAACCGCAAGCGGCGCATCGGCGGCCTGCGTGATCTGGTCATAGCCTTTGCGTTGCGCCTCGCTGCCGATTTTGGCATCGATATTGCCCGCAGTGCCCGGCATGTACTGCGCGCCTACAGCCTCGATGCGGGCTGTTTCCATCGCCTCGTAGAGATCTTGGGCCATCTGTCCTTGCGGCATGTAGCGGGCTGCAACCTTGGGGTCGTGAAACTTGTGGCGCAGTGCAAAAGCGTCAGCAGTGCCGCGGGCCAGTAGCACTTCCTCGCGCGTCATGCGGCGCGAGACCTGCGGCAAGCGGATCGTATCGGCGGTCTGGCCGGCAGGGTCTACGGAATAGGTGATCGCAAGTTCAGGATCGTCCGCCATGACTTTCGTCGCTTCGGCGAGCGCTTTCTTGAACGGGTCGGCAGGATTGTCTGATGGTTTTTGCATAAACCTGATAAAGCACTGGACGACAGCCGGAGCAAGGGGGCTGGTGCAACTCTGCTATTTTTGCACAGGGGCTGCGCCCGGGTGCTCGTTTTCAGCGGTGCCGAAGATGCCTACCTCTAGGTCACATGAATTAACCCGAGGCTGGAGATTACCATGACAACCAAACCAAGAATTGCCCTGATTATCGGTTCAACTCGGCAAACGCGCTTTGCCGACAAACCTGCTGCATGGATGCTCAAGCAAGCGCAGGCACGCGACGACATGGAGGTCGAGCTTGTCGACCTGCGTGACTATGACCTGCCGCTTTTTGATGAACCCGCCAGCAACCTCTGGATGCCGTCCAGCGATGCGCGCGCTGTGAAATGGCAAGACAAGATCGGTGAATTCGACGGCTATATTTTCGTTGTCGCCGAATACAACCGTTCGATCACAGGTGCGCTCAAGAATGCGCTGGATCAGGCCTATAAAGAGTGGAATCGCAAACCGATGTCGGCCATCGCCTATGGGTCCGTTGGCGGCACCCGTGCGCTGGAACATCTGCGCAATATTGCGGTCGAATTGCAGATGGTCCCAACACGCAATGCAATCCATATCGGTGGCAGCGATTTCTTTGCCGTGCATCCGATGGGCGCGAATGCAGAGATTGACACCATCGCAGACCACCTTTCAGCCTCTGTCACTGCGACACTGGATGATATCGTCTGGTGGGCGAATGCGACCAAAGCGGCGCGTAGCTAACACAGAAAGGCGCAGGGTGGTGTGTTTCGACGCCCTGCGCCACAATTTCGGTCAGTCTTCGTCGACCGGGTCGAATTCAAATGTGATCCCTGCCTCTGGTGCGATTTCGAACGGGTCTTCGGCAAGTTCGTGCAGGTTCCCCAATTCCGCAACACCGGGCAAAATAGCGCCACTATCATCGACAAAGGCAAGGCGGGGGCGGTAGGTCTTTCCACCAATCTCGATTTCGCCTTCATCGAAGAGATAGGCCAGTTCGGTGATGATCCCTTCGACATTGGCCTTTGCAATCTCTTCAGACATATTCTCGGCAAACAAGGGCAGCAGCACTTGTGCCATCAATGCGGTTGCGGATTCAGCCAGGTCTTCATGGCTGGTCACATAATCTGCTGGCAGTTCCGCCCCGATTTTCATCTTCATGATAGGCTCCGGTCTGTTTGAGTTGTCCCCGCATCATGCGTAGAAAACAGACCGCATTATGACAAGCCTGCGTTTATTTATGATTAAACGCGCAGTTGGCTGCACAAACGGCTTATCAACTCAACAAAAGCCCCGTACAGCCCTGTTCAAACTGTAGGGCTTGCGCTCTGGCCCATGCCGCATCGTCTGCATCATCGCTAAAGGTCGCACGCGAAAGCAAGATCGCTTGCGCATGTTTGCCGGAAATGCGCCATTGCAATACCTCGGAGCTTTGCTCGGGCTCCATCACCGCAGCGACAAGATCAAGAAGGTGCGCCCTGCTTGTGTTGGTTTTCTCTGATGCGGGCCCGTCGAACATCCACTGATGTTCCATGACTGCCGATAGCCGCCCTACGCAGGTTGCAAATGTCTGTAGCGCGTTGTTTTCAAGGGCCTGCGCGGAACCACCGAGAGCCGATGCCAGTGCGATTGCTGCAATAAGAGTTTTCATACTGCCCATAAAAGCAGCATGATGTTAAATTTTCTGTATGCCAATTAGGCAATTTGGAAACATTTTGTTCTTGATGAATTTGCAACAGCACGTACCGGCACAAAAAAGGCGGGGAAAACCCCGCCCTTTGTCAGTCAAGACTGTCTTGCTCGCATTATCCCAAGCTCAGGCTTGCCGCACTTTCTGGCAGTTCTTCGTCGAAACACCGCTGATAGAACTCGGCGACCGTCTGGCGCTCCAATTCGTCACATTTGTTCAGGAACGACAGGCGGAAGGCATAGCCCACGTCTTGGAAGATTCGTGCATTTTCCGCCCAAGCCAGAACGGTGCGCGGGGACATCACCGTGCTCAGATCGCCGTTCATGAAGGCCGTGCGGGTCAAATCCGCAACGGTCACCATCTGGCTGATAATCCTGCGGCCTTTGTCGGTGTTGTAATGCGGCGATTTCGACAACACGATGGCTGCTTCTGCATCGTGGCTCAGGTAGTTGAGCGTGGCGACAAGCGACCAGCGGTCCATCTGCGCCTGGTTGATCTGCTGCGTGCCGTGGTAAAGGCCGGTGGTGTCGCCCAGACCAACGGTATTCGCAGTGGCGAAGAGACGGAAATAGGGGTTCGGGGTGATGATCTCGTTCTGATCCATCAGCGTCAGCTTACCATCCGCTTCCAGCACCCGCTGGATCACGAACATCACGTCGGCGCGGCCTGCATCGTATTCGTCAAAGACGATGGCCACAGGGTTACGCAACGCCCAAGGGAGGATGCCTTCGTGGAACTCTGTTACCTGCACGCCGTCGCGCAGTTTGATCGCGTCTTTGCCGATCAGGTCGATCCGGCTGATGTGGCTATCAAGGTTTACGCGCACAGCAGGCCAGTTCAGGCGGGCGGCGACTTGTTCGATATGGGTCGACTTGCCTGTGCCGTGATAGCCTTGGATCATCACACGACGATTGTAGCCAAAGCCGGCGAGGATGGCCAAAGTCGTATCGGGATCGAATTTGTAAGTGCTGTCGATCTCGGGCACGCGATCTGTCCGCTCGGCAAACCCTTTGATCTTCATCTCGCTGTCGATGCCAAAGACCTCGCGAACCGAGATTTCTTCGGTTGGTTTAGCTTGCATGTCGATCGTACCGTCCGCCATCTTAGGTGCCTTTATGCTATCTTGCGTCAATCTGCGCTTGGGAATGCATCATAAACCGAACTGCTGCAAGGGAAAGGGCCGGTTGAATTGATCGGTCGCGTGTGTCTGGCGCGTCCAGATGTCGGGTCAGGGCCTTGCACAAGGCTATCGGGACACTTTGAGCTTGGGCAGGTGAAGCGTCTGGCATGTCGCTTTGTGGCGCGGATCGCGAAATGATTCTCTGTCAACGCCGGAATACCCGGACAACTTGCCCATCGCAGCAAAAGGTGCCGTGCCGCTGCATGTTTCCGATTTCGAAAAAGTATCAGGTATTTGCCTTGCTTGTTCACAATTAAGTTTGAAATACCCCTTTGCACTTGAGTTTTAGCCGACATTGTGGCAATTTTTCGCTTATTGAAACTTTCTGCTGTGACGTAACGCACAGACAAATTTGTTCTAAGTGCGTGTTGTTGGTTTATGACGAGTATGGGGGATAGACGCGATGTTTACGCGTTTTACGGAATTCATGTATCTGACAAGAGGTGAGAAGGCATTCGTTTCGGCGTATGCCATCGTTATCGCGATCTCTGCGGGCTTGACGATGCTGGTCATGTCCGGTGTCGAAGGGCCAAGCGCCTTGCCACAAGAGCCATCGCTTTATGTCCTGTGGGTGATTTTTGCCGGAGCACTGAGTGGTGGCATCGGCTTGTTCGCAGCGCGTGGCTGGATGGGGCAAACGGGGCTTTTGGGTTTTGCGCGTGCAACTGTGGGTGCAATCGCAGTCGCGCTGCTTGGTGCGATCATCGCGGGAACACTGATTCTGCCGGTTTACGGGACGTTCTATGGTCCGTTCCTGCTGCTGTCCGAGTTCATCGGAAAGCCATGGATTGCCTTTGCTTGGTTCGCTGCCTTGTTTGGCGCGCACTACCTGATGGTTATCCTGACAGAAGAGATTGCTGATGGCGCAGGGCGCTATGCGCAGCGCAGTGCATCATCGCAGTTGAGCTCTCTGACACGGGCGCAGCTCTATAGAAGAGACTAATGCGCAGCGGCCCAATGTGCGTTGGGCCGCTAGTCTTTGTCTCGAAAGTTTCTGCTTTCCTTGATCTGGTCCCAAGCCCAGACAACCTCTGACAGTTGTTCTTCCTGGCTGCGATCCCCGCCGTTCATGTCGGGGTGCAGGACTTTGATCAGCGACTTATAGGCTTTGCGGATCTCTTGCTTTGACCAATTGTCCTTGGCTTCAAGTATCTCTACCGCACGCCGCTCTGTCGGGGGCAGTTTACGGCCAACTGCCGCTCCGCGCCCGGGGTTCAGGGTCGCGTTCTCACCCAGCACCTGATGTGGATCGTCGACACCAAGACGTGCCCAGGCGGCCTCTTCAACAGTCCGCTTGAAGGGTTTTGTCGGCCGCTCCCAGACGCGGTCGCGGTCCATCTGCGCGGCCAGTTCGGCCTCGGAGGTTGTGTCAAAGAAATTCCATTTCAGGTTGTATTCGCGCACATGCTGCTGGCAGAACCAGAAATAATCGTCCAGAACATCCGGAGACTTTGGCGCGCGGTACTTGCCGGATTCTTCGCATCCTTCGTGGTCGCAGACACGGGTCGATGTTTCAGACGCGCCTGACATCCCGCGACGACCGCGCGGGTTTTTTTTCTTGGAGCCCGACACAGACATGTCAAAGCCGAATGGATCATCTTTTTTCATGGTGCGTGTCTCGCCTTTCCGACTCGGACGACAAACCTTAAACAATGCAGCGAGAGATTGAAGAGGGCAGGGACAAAATAATGACACTTGAAACCGAAATTCGCGACGCTCTTGGCAGCCTTTCGCCAGATCATCTGGACGTTATCAACGAAAGCGCCTTGCATAGTGGGCATGCGGGCGACGATGGGTCCGGCGAAAGCCATTGGCGGATTGTGATCAAGGCGCAGGCGCTGGACGATATGTCGCGCATCGCGCGGCACCGTGCGATCCACGCCGCATTGGGATCAGCGGTTATGGGGCGCATCCACGCCCTCGCAATTGAAATCAAATAGCTATTGTGCCGCCACGTCGGACGAGGGATCGGACTTGCTGGCCGTTTCGCTCTTTGGGGGCTTTGGCGGCGTGACGGGTTTGGGTTGGGCAAGTGCTGCCTTTTCCGCCAGTCGCTCTTCACCGGTCTTCAGGCGTGGTGCCCCAAGCGATGGTTCGGACAGCGTTTTGACAGACTGTGCTGGCACTTTGGCACGACGAAAAACCAGCATATTCTGGTAGACTGTCGTTTTGCTCATCAAGCCTTCGCGCTGCTCGGCGGGGAGCGTATCGGCGCGCAGATATTCCCAGCCTTCAGCGGCCAGATCATTCATCACGGTTTGCAAGGCATGGGCAAAGCGATCTTGCGCTGTCTTCACGCCTTTGGCTTTCACCCCGCGCACCGGCGCTGGAACAACTTTGTACTCGTATGACATCGCGCCACCCCCGTATCCACCCGACGGATGTATCAAAAATTGATAACCAGCGCCAACCCTTTGCAGCGCTTTGGCAAAAGCGTGGCGTTAAAGCCCCAGTTTCTGTGACACAATCTCGTTCACGGCTGCTGGGTTCGCCTTGCCGCCGGTGGCCTTCATGACCTGACCGACAAACCAGCCGACCAGTTTGGGGTTGGCTTGCGCCTTTTCCACCTGCGCAGGATTTGCGGCGATGATTTCATCCACCGCCGCTTCGATCGCACCGGTATCGGTCACCTGCGTCATGCCTTCGGTCGCAACGATTTCGGCCGGGTCGCGGCCCGTCGTGTAGCAGATTTCAAAGACGTCTTTGGCGATCTTGCCCGAGATGTCGCCGGACTTGATCAAGCCAATCAGCTCGCCCAATTGCGCAGCGGCGACGGGACTGTCCTCGATGCTGTGGTCTTCTTTTTTGAGCCGCCCGAAAAGTTCGTTGATGACCCAGTTTGCCGCCAGTTTCCCGTCGCGTCCTTCGGCGACTTTTTCGAAGTATTCCGCGTTGGCAACTTCGGCTGTCAGCACCGAGGCGTCATAGTCTGACAGGCCAAAGTCACTGATAAAGCGCGCCTTCTTCTGGTCTGGCAGCTCTGGCAATGACGCTTTGATGTCATCAACCCAAGCCTGCTCGATCTCGAGCGGCAATAGGTCCGGGTCCGGGAAATAGCGATAGTCATGCGCTTCCTCCTTGGACCGCATCGAGCGTGTCTCGTTCTTGTCCGGATCATAAAGACGGGTTTCCTGCACCACCTCTTTGCCATCCTCGATCAAGGCAATCTGGCGCCGCGCCTCATAATCAATCGCCATCTGGATGAACCGCATCGAGTTCATGTTCTTGATCTCGCAGCGCGTACCAAGGTGGCTGAAATCCTGTGTCGCCTGATATTTTTCGTAATCCCCGGGCTTGCAGACCGACACGTTCACGTCTGCACGCAGGTTGCCGTTTTGCATATTGCCGTCGCAGGTACCCAGGTAGCGCAGGATCTGACGCAGTTTCAAAACGTAAGCGGCAGCCTCTTCCGGCCCGCGAATATCGGGGCGACTGACGATTTCCATCAGCGCCACGCCGGTGCGGTTCAGGTCCACAAAGGACATATGCGGGTCCATGTCATGGATGGATTTGCCTGCGTCCTGCTCAAGGTGGATGCGTTCGATCCGCACATTCCGCGCCTGCCCGTTGCCCATCTCCACCAGCACTTCGCCTTCGCCCACGATCGGGTGGTAAAGCTGCGAAATCTGATAGCCCTGCGGCAGGTCTGGATAGAAATAGTTCTTGCGGTCAAAGGCAGAGACAAGGTTGATCTGCGCATTCAGCCCAAGACCTGTTTTGACGGCCTGCGCAACGCACCCTTCGTTGATGACGGGCAGCATGCCAGGCATGCCGGCGTCGACGAAAGCCACATTGCTGTTCGGCTCTGCACCAAAAAGCGTCGATGCGCCCGAAAAGAGTTTCGCATTCGTTGCGACCTGCGCATGCACTTCAAGACCAATGACAAGTTCCCAGTCGCCGGTGGCACCAGCGATGACTTTCGGGGTCGGGGTGTCGTAGGTGAGGTCGAGCATCTGGCACTTCCTTTGAGCTGTGTCCCGCCTCGTTTAAAAGAAGGCGCTGCCAGCTTCAAGTCGGCAAGAGTGGCCTTATTGGTGCTGCATGGTGCGGACCCAAGCGCGCGAGGTCGATACCAGATTGACCGTCGGTGCGTCTTTGCCGCCAAGCGCAAGCGTGGCCTTGCGCAACATCGCTATCCCGTCTTCGGAATTTTGCGGGATCGAGGCTGCCGAGATGGGCTCTCCGACAGTGACCTTAAAGGGCTGGCGCGCCTTGTTCAGCGTTTCATGAAACAAGGTGATGTCGCGCAGTGTGGGATGGATGAAATCGAACAGATAAAACAGCGCAGAGTTGCGCGCCTGAATGTTCACCGGAATGACTGGCAGGTCGAATTTGCGCGCCAGCATGGCCGCAGAGGCCATCCACGGCCGCTCGTATAGTCGCAAACCGCGCCGCTTGGCCAAGCGGCCTGACGGAAAGATGACGCCCAGACGCCCGTCTTGCGTCGCTTTACGCACATAGCCCATCGTTTCGCGGGTCTTGGCATGGCTGCGCAACTCCTTGCGCCACTCCACAGGAGCAATCATCGTCTCCATCTGCGGGAAAACACGCAGAATATCGCGGTTGGCAAAGAAATAAGCATCCGGGCGGGTGGCCGCGATCAATCCGTTCAGAATAATGCCGTCCGCAATGCCTGTCGGGTGGTTGGCAACGATCAGGGCAGGGCCATGGGCCGGGATATGGCCCAACCCGCTTGCATCTACCATCTTCGACAGCCTCTCGGCCATTGTCTGCATGATCAGTGCAGGTTGCGCATCTTCGAGCGTTTTTGCAATTTGGACCGTTTTGTCGTAGCCCAGCAAACGATGCAGACCATGTCTCGCAATGCGTGTTCCGGGGCGATCACTGTAAAGCCAGGGCGCGCGTTCAGCGATCAGCGGGTCAATGCGATGTTCCATGTCGGCATAATGCGCAGCGCGGCGTAACGGTTCCACGACAAATTCGTAAAGGCTTTAAGACGGCAAGATTTCGCAAGGATTGCCCTGTGCATTGGCAAGGATCAGCCCAGAATCCGCAAAACCATCTCGGTTGTATCGCGCGAAAGCCCCGGAGTTTGTGCAATCCGCGACAGGGCGGCACGCATTTTGGCTTGCCGGTCGGTACCATAGCGTTTCCACGTATCAAACGCGGTGGTCATCCGTGCCGTGGTCTGCGGGTTGATCGGGTCAAGTTTTATCAGCCATGCCGCCAACAGATCATAGCCCGCGCCCGATGCGTCATGAAAGCCGGCAGCGTTGCCCTTGAGCGCACCGAAAACAGCACGGAACCGGTTGGGGTTCTTGATGTCAAAGGCAGGATGGGCAGCGAGTGCGGCGGCTGTCTTTGCAGCCGCTTCGGGAGCGGCGAGCGCCACTTGCAACCCGAACCACTTGTCCATCACCAGACGGTCATGCCGCCACTGTTCGGCAAACCCCGCGATCTCCGCTTCACCCTTGCCAATTTGCAAAAGCGCCCGCAGCGCCCCCAACTGCTGGGTCATATTGTCGGCTTTGGCGTATTGGAGTGCTGCCAATCGGCCCCCGTCGGTCTTGCTGGCCAACGACAGCACTGCATTGCCGAGGCTGCGCTTGCCAGCCGCTTCTGCATCCGGGGAATAAGGCCCCTCGACCGTCATCTGCGCGTAAAGGCGCGGCAGCAGGTCTTGCAAATGCTGTGCAATCTGCAGCTTTAAACCCTCATGCGCGTGGTAGATCACACTTGGATCAGGGATTTCTCCGGCGTCCACAAGCGCCTGCGCGGTGTCATCCTCGCTGGGCAGGCCAAGCACGCGTGCGCGAAAGGCGGGGTCAAGATCATCATTGCGCAGCACTGCCGTCAGCCCGTCCAGATAGGCCAGATCCGGTGTCGCCTCGTCGCGGACCATGCGCACAAGGATATCTTGGGCAAGGCTGCGCCCCGCGCTCCATTTGTTGAAAAGGTCGGTGTCATGGGCAAGAAGAAAGGCTTGCCGCGTTGCACTTTGGTCTTGGTGAACAATCACCGGTGCAGAGAAATCCCGCAAGATGGAAGGGATCGGTTTGGATGCAAGCCCGTCAAAGGTGAAGGTCTGCGCCTCTTGGGTCAGTTCCAACACGGTGGTCGGCACGATCTCATCGCCATTGTCATTCAGCAAACCGACGGCGATGGGAACAAGCAGGGGGTCCTTGACCGCCTGACCGGGCGTGGCAGGCGTGTATTGTGTGACATGAAGACGATATGTACCCCCCTCGAAGTCGTCAGTGACGGTAATGCGCGGCGTCCCCGCTTGGCTATACCATTTGGCGAACTGGCTCAGGTCGCGACCGGTGGTGTCTGCAAAGACCTGCAACCAATCCTCGATCGTCGCCGCATCCCCGTCGTGGCGCATGAAATAGAGGTCGAGCGCTTGCGCATAGGCGGCATCGCCGACGATCCGCTTGAGCATCCCGATAATTTCCGCCCCTTTTTCATAGACGGTCGCTGTGTAGAAATTGTTGATCTCGACAAAGCTGGCTGGCCGGACGGGGTGCGCCAAAGGGCCGTTATCCTCGCGGAACTGATAAGCGCGCAGTACCAGGGCGTCGTCGATCCGTTTGACTGCTTTAGAGCGCAGATCGCTGGTGAATTGCTGGTCGCGAAAGACGGTGAGGCCCTCTTTGAGGCAAAGCTGGAACCAGTCGCGGCACGTGATCCGGTTGCCTGTCCAGTTATGGAAATACTCATGCGCGATGATCGCCTCGATCCGTTCGAAATCAGCGTCTGTCGCGGTTTCGGGCGAGGCCAGCACGGCAGAGGCGTTGAAGATATTCAGCCCCTTGTTTTCCATCGCACCCATGTTGAAATCATCGACGGCGACGATGTTGAAAAGATCAAGGTCGTATTCGCGCCCATAGACATCCTCGTCCCATTTCATCGCGGTCTTGAGCGCCTCCATCCCGAACGCGCATTTGGCTTCGTCGCCGCCGGGGCGGACCCAGATGTTCAAGGCGACAGGCTTGCCTGACTTGGTGGTGAATTGATCCGCATGACCGACCAGATCACCCGCGACGAGCGCGAAAAGATAGGCAGGTTTCGGCCAAGGATCGTGCCATTCGGCCCAGCCTGGGCCAGCGCCCGCCGGGTTGCCGTTAGAGAGCAGGACTGGCAGATCGCTTTCAATCCGCACCGTGAAGACAGCCATGACATCAGGCCGGTCCGGATAGTAGGTGATCTTGCGAAATCCTTCTGCCTCGCATTGGGTGCAATACATGCCGTTCGACATATAGAGCCCTTCAAGAGCAGTATTGGTACTTGGGCTGATCTCGACCTCTGCCTCAAAGACAAAGTCCGTGTCAGGCACGGTGCAGTGCAGACCCTGATCGGTGATCTGGGGTGTGACAGGCGCGCCGTTGATCGCCGCAGAGATCAGTTTCAGATCAACGCCCTGCAAAAAGAAATCGCGGTTTGCCGTCGCGGGATTGGGGCGGAAGGTGATGCGGGACAGCACGCGCGTGCTAGTCGGGGCCAGTTTGAATGTCAGATGTACCGCATCCACCAGATATGCGGGCGGAGTATAGTCAGAGAGATAGATAGTCTGGGGGGCTGCGTCTTTCATCGGACAATCCTTTGTGGTTGGTGCAAAGGTAGGTCGGTGGCGCGAAGATGGCCACCGCCTTTCGGTGGGGCGGACAAAATCCGAAACAGATTTTGCGGCAAGGTTTTTGAAAATCTTTGCCAGTGGATTAGATGGAATGACATGCCCAAAATGCGCCGTAAATCCGATCTGCCCCAGAAAACCTGCGCCACCTGTGGCCGGCCTTTTGCTTGGCGCAAGAAATGGGCCAAGGTCTGGGATCAGGTCCGCTATTGCTCGGACCGCTGCAAGGCAGGTCGGCAGACGTAAACACCCGCAAAAAACCGGTCCCGGCTTGTTGCCTATCGGAAACTTCTGGACTAGTTCGTGGAAACGGCACCGCCGTGTGCCATAGCATACCGGACACGCAGGATTGGGAGTTGTCATGACAAATCGCACTGAAAAGCATGGCTTGCAGGTCGCCAGTGAATTGGCAGATTTCATCGATGCCCGCGCCTTGGACGGCACAGGTATCGACAGTGAAACCTTCTGGAAAAGCTTTGCCGCACTTGTTGCTGAAATGACCCCGCGCAACCGCGCGATGCTGCAAAAACGTGAAGATCTGCAAGGAATTATCGATGCATGGCACGTCAAGCGGCGCGGCCAGCAACTTGACCGGACCGAATACGAAGCCTTCCTGCACGAGATCGGCTATCTGGTCGAAGAGGGCGAGGATTTCAGCATCGACACCGCCAATGTCGACCCCGAGATCGCGACTGTCCCCGGCCCCCAGCTTGTTGTGCCGATCACGAATGCCCGTTTTGCGCTGAATGCGGCAAACGCCCGTTGGGGCAGCCTCTATGACGCTTTTTATGGGACTGATGCGATGGGTGTGCAGCCACCCAAAGGCCCCTATGATCGTGGCCACGGTGCGCGTGTTGTGGCCCGCGCCCGCGTCTTCCTTGACGAAGCTTTCCCGATTGTCGGCACCAGCCATGCGGATGTATCGCGTTACCATGTGCAGAATGGCGCGCTGCTGATCGACGACAACCCCTTGCGCGAGCCTGCGAAATTTGCGGGCTATCGCGGCAACCCCAAAGCACCCGATGCGATCTTGCTGGTCAACAACGGGCTGCATGTTGAACTGGTTTTCGACCGCGCCCACCCCATCGGGAGCCGCGATCAGGCCTTGCTCGCCGATGTGCGTCTTGAAAGCGCTGTCTCGGCGATCATGGACTGCGAAGACAGCGTGGCTTGCGTGGATGCCGAGGACAAGGTCGCGGCTTACGCAAACTGGCTGGGCCTGATGAAAGGTGACCTGACCGCCGAATTCCAGAAAGGCGGCAAGACCATGACCCGCCGTCTGGCGCCAGACCTTACCTACACCGCGCCGGATGGCGGCACGCTGACCCTCAAAGGCCGCGCGCTCTTGTGGATTCGCAACGTGGGCCACTTGATGACCAATCCTGCGATTCTCGATTCCAATGGCGATGAAGTTTTCGAAGGCCTGATGGACGCGATGATCACCGTGCTGATCGCGATGCATGATCTCAAGCAAGAAGGCGGCAACTCTGCCCACGGGTCGGTCTATGTGGTCAAACCCAAGATGCACGGCCCCGAAGAAGTGGCCCTGACCAGCGATATCTTTGCCATGGTCGAGGATGCACTGGGCTTGCCCCGCAACACCGTCAAGATCGGGATCATGGACGAAGAGCGGCGCACAACTGTAAACCTCAAGGAATGTATCCGCGCGGCCAAATCGCGGGTGGCTTTCATCAACACTGGTTTCCTCGATCGTACCGGCGATGAAATCCACACCTCGATGGAGGCGGGCCCTTTCAGCCGCAAGGACTTTATCAAGCGCAAACAATGGATTGGCGCTTATGAAGATCAGAATGTCGATATCGGGCTCGAGTGCGGTTTCTCCGGCAAGGCCCAGATCGGCAAAGGCATGTGGGCGATGCCCGACATGATGGCGGCGATGCTGGAACAAAAGATCGCGCACCCGCAGGCCGGTGCCAATTGTGCCTGGGTGCCAAGCCCGACGGCGGCCACGCTGCATGCGCTGCACTATCACAAGGTCGACGTGATGGCGGTGCAGGCCAAGCTGCTCAAAGGCGGACGCCGTGCCTATGTATCCTCGATTTTGGATATCCCGTTGGCGCAGTACCAGCGCTGGACAGACGCTCAAAAGATCAAAGAGGTCGAGAACAACGCCCAAGGTATCCTTGGCTATGTTGTGCGCTGGATCGATCAGGGAGTGGGCTGTTCCAAAGTGCCCGACATCAATGATGTGGGCCTGATGGAAGACCGCGCCACCTGCCGGATTTCGAGTCAGGCTTTGGCCAACTGGCTGCACCATGATGTTGTCAGCCAAGAGATGGTCATGGACGCCATGCACAAGATGGCCGCTGTCGTGGATGCACAGAATGCGGGCGATCCGGCCTATCGGCCTATGGCGCCAGAATTTGACGGTATTGCCTTTCAGGCGGCCTGTGATCTGGTCTTCAAAGGCCGCATCCAGCCGTCCGGATATACCGAGCCAATCTTGCATCAGCGCCGGCTGGAGCTAAAAGCACAGCGCAACCACTAAGACAGAGGGAGTTGAGACTATGGCCGAGATTTCAGCAGGCAAGGCACGGACGATTATTCGCAAGGCATTGGCCAAAGGCCACGAGATGGGGCTCAAACCTCTTTCGGTCGTCGTGCTCGATTCTGGCGGTCACGTCAAAGCCTTCGAGCGTGAAGATGGTGCTGCACCGGGTCGGTTCGGGATTGCGCATGGCAAGGCTTATGGGTCGGTGATGCTGGGGATGGCAGGGACTGCGCAGATGGCGCGGGCCGAAAGCCAAGCCTATTTCATGGCAGCGGTGAACGGGGTCTATGGCGGGCAGGTTGTGCCTGTTCCGGGTGGTGTCCTGGTGCGCGATAAACGTGGTGCGGTGATCGGTGCTGTCGGTGTGACTGGCGATACCTCTGACAACGACGTCGTCGCGGCCATGGCCGGGATCGAGGCCGCCGGTCTGGTGGGCGAAGCCTGACGCCAACCCGAGCTATTCAAACGACCCAAGCGCCGCTTCCTGCGAAGCGGCGTTTTGCGATCTGCTGATCGCCAAGCTGACTGAGAACAGATCAAACTGCCCAAAACATAGCCGCCGTGCCCAATCCCTGAGCCTGTGCGCTACGGCCCATATCACTGTGCGCTTGCACTGCCTTTCACTTTCGAATTTTTCCAGCTAGAAAAAAGGCGATTGCGAAAGGATTCATCATGTCCCGGCCCGTTGTTGGCATCGTCTCGAACAACCATCTGATCAATGACCAATACGCGGTCCACGCAGCGGGCGCGATGAACGTCTGGGCACTGGCGACCGTGTCGCAAGTCCTGCCCCTGATTGTTCCCGTCGATCCCAATAGCACCTGCATTGATCAACTGATGGCCACCTGTGACGGTTTCTTCTTTCCCGGCGGGCGGCCCAACGTCCACCCCGAAGAATACGGTGAGGAACCGACCGAGGCGCACGGCACGTTCGATCGCAACCGCGACCGCACAACGCTGCCGTTGATCCGCGCCTGTGTTGCACGCGGCCAACCCATCATGGGCGTCTGCCTTGGATTTCAGGAATTGAATGTCGCGATGGGTGGCACGCTTTACCCCGAAATCCGCGACTTGCCGGGGCGTGACAATCACCGGATGCCGCCCGATGGTACGCTGGAAGAAAAATTCGCGCTGCGCCACGAGGTGACACTGACCGAAGGTGGGCCGTTCCACCGCGTCTTCGGATCACACAAGGTGATGACGAACACGCTGCACGGGCAGGGGATCAAAACTCCCGGGCCCCGCATTGTCATCGACGGCCACGCCCCTGATGGCACGCCAGAGGCAATCTATGTCGCTGATGCCCCCGGCTTTACCCTTTCCGTGCAGTGGCACCCCGAATGGAACGCCGACAATGATCCGGTCTCGCGCCCATTGTTCGAAGCCTTTGGTGAAGCCTGCCGCACGTGGTCTGCCCGCGGGTTACGCAAGGCGGGCTGACAGGCGGCCCCACGCCTGATTTGAATCAATCCGGCGCTTTGTTCTCTTTGGTATTCTGCCGAAAGCAGCAAGGAGAATCCCGATGAATATTCTGATCGCTTACGCCTCGACCGAAGGGCAAACGCGCAAGATTGCCCGCTATTGCGCAGACTACCTCAACGGCAAGAACCACACCGTTGAACTGGTGAGCGCCGAAGATGGGCTTGATGCCGAACTGGCCAGATTTGACGCAGTATTGCTGGCGGGGTCAGTTCATGCCGGCAAATATCAAAAGGAGTTGGTCCGGCTCGCCAGGAAAAAATCGGCAGCACTTGCCCATGTCCGGTCTGCATTCATGTCTGTTTCGTTGGCCGCCGCTGGCACGGATGTTGACGACTGGACAGGTCTGACGGAATGCGTGAACCGCTTTGCGGACAAGACGGGGTGGACACCGCCCACGGTCATGCATGTGGCAGGCGCATTCCGGTTTTCCGAATATGATTTCTTCAAATCATGGGCGATGCGCTGGATCGCGGCGCAAAAGGACCAAGAGGTCGATCCGCAGACCGACAAGGAATACACCGATTGGGCGGCGCTGAAAAAGACGCTGGATGACTGGCTTGCTTAACCTGCCTTGCCGAAGCGGTTCATTTGCGAAAGGATCGCGCCAAGCAAAGACCGAGGTGTGCAATGAAACGATCCCGCATCAACGATATCATGGCGGAAGCAGACGCGATGATCCGTTCCTTTGGGTTCGTGCTGCCCCCGTTTGCCTATTGGACGCCCCAAGATTTCCAGGCCCGCGCGCTACAAGCACAAGCCGTGATCGATGCCCGCTGCGGCTGGGACATTACCGACTATGGGGCCGGACGCTATGACCAGATGGGCCTGTTTCTTTTCACCCTGCGCAATGGCCGTCTGGCCGATCTGCAACGCGGTGGTGGCATGTGCTATGCCGAAAAGCTGTTGATTTCAAAGCAGGATCAGCTTTCGCCGATGCATACCCATGTGATCAAGGCCGAAGATATCATCAATCGTGGCGGAGCGACTTTGGTGATCGAGCTTTTCGGCTCTGACGATCAGGGGCAGTTTGATGAAAACAAGGGCGGCACCGTGTTTTGCGACGGGATCCGCGTCGACTACGCCCCCGGTCAGAAACTGCATCTGGCCCCCGGTGAAAGCGTCACGCTGATGCCCGGCGACTGGCACGCCTTTTGGGGCGAAGGCGGCGATGTGCTGATTGGCGAAGTCTCTACCGTGAACGATGACGAGACTGACAACATCTTTCGCGAACCGATAGGGCGGTTTTCAACGATCGAAGAGGATGTGGCACCGACCCATCTGTTGGTCAGCGACTACAAGGCGTGGCTGTCCTAAGCCACAGGCGTCACGCCACGCGCAGACCGTTCAACTGGCCGATCAATGCGGGGATCTTTTCCTTGAACCGGAAAAACCCATGCGTTGCATGAGGCCAAGCCGCAGCATCATAGGGCCTGATCACCCGCACCAATGGAACTTTGCCCAAGGCATCTGCGGTTGGGCCGACAGGCAGATAGGCGGTGACAACCTGATCTAGCGCATGTTCCGCCATCCATGCCTCCAGCCCTTCGGCCGCGCAAACCGTCACAGGGCCAAGGCGCGCTGCAAAGCGTGTGGCGCAATTTTGCAAACTCTCACCCACGAAGGCCGTGACCTTTTCACCCACGACCAAAGGGCTGCGCGCGGCGGTGGTTTGCACCACAGCCGTGGCGACAGGGGAAACCTGATCAAGCAGCCACCCCGGCGACAGGTCCTCTTCGGTGATCAGCAGTCCGGTGCGCTGGTTGGGATCAATGACACCCGTGCGGGGCAAAGGAGACAGGGCAGGGTGTGGCAACCCTTCAAGGGGGGCCGCAAAGCTGGCAAGTCCTTTGGGCGCAAAGCGGCCTTCGGTATATTTGGCGATATTGTCTGCGCGCGCCAGATAGGTCTTGCCCACCGTTTGCAGCCCGCCGACCCAGCGCCATGACAGCGTATTGGACGCAGGATCACCATCCAGCAAATGCCGCAAGAAAAAATCGGCCCCCAAGGTCCAAGGTAGACGCAGGGTGAAAATCCAGATCGAGGCAAACCACATCCGCGCGTGGTTGTGCAGATAGCCTGTCTGCACAAGTTCGCGGGCCCAGTGGTCAAAGCCATCAATGCCCGTCTCGCCCTTGCAGGCGGCCTCCCATGCCTGGCGCAAACCACTTTCGGTCTGCACGCGGTTCAGCGCGCCGCGCAATTCGGCCTGATAAGCCGTCCAGACGGCGGGGCGCTGTTCCAGCCAGCCTTTCCAATAGGTGCGCCAATAGACCTCTTGGATGAATTTCTCGGCCGCACTTGGGCTGTGGCGGGCAAGGCAGGCCCGCAAGACGTCTTCTTCTGTGATAATCCGGTGCCGGATGTAGGGGGACAGGCCAGAGACATTGCCGATATCATCATAGTTGCGCTTGGCGGCATAGGTTTGTCCGGCCTTGGGCACAAAGGCATTCAGGCGCGCAAGGGCATGTGTGTAGGACGGTTCAAACATGGCAGGCCAGCTAATGCGCAGCGCGTCTGTTTCAAGTCAGCGCAAGGCTGACGTCATCCAGTTTTCGACCATAGCGGTGTAGGCATTGTCTTCGCCCAACGCGATGTTGATTTGCCGGTGAGAGCGGTCTTGCGGCAGCAGGGTCGCAGCCACGGCGAAGCGACTGGCGATGCGCTCAAAGCTTTGTGCGGCAGGGCAGGCGCTGCGGCGCGTGCTGGAGCAGACAAGCAAGAACGGGCCATCATCCGCACTGAGATGCAGGTCAGGAGAGGCCGCTTGCCAATAGGCAGGATCGTCGCCGAACGCATTTTGATAAAGCGCAGGTGGGTTGCCGCGCATCAGCGCGGGAACATTCAGTGCAGCAGTATCAAGCAATACTGTGCCAGCCCATGGGCGCAGGCCTGCCGCCATTCTGATATCGTTGCGGGTGGCCACCAAGCCTGCCACATGCGCGCCTGCTGAATGGCCCATCACGACCATATCATTTGAATTTGCCCCAAAGCGTGCGGCGTTTTGCTGGATGAAAGCAAGCGCGGCCGCAAAATCAACGGCTTGGTCAATCGGGCCCGCCTGAGGCAAAAGGCGCGTATTAACCGCGACGAAAACATATCCTTGCGGCACCCAGTTTGCGACTTTGGCCCGCCAAACGCCTGCATACCGTTTATCACCCCCGCGCCAGCCACCGCCATGCAGCATCACAAGAATGGGGGCATCGACGACATTCTGCGGCCGATAGACATCCAGCCGCTGGCGCGGGTCAGGGCCATAGCTGAACTCTTGACGGGTTTGTGCGGGGGCCATGCTGGCAATCAGCAATAACAGAAGAGAAATCAGGACAATGTTTTTCATCATGCAATCCGTCTGGCCTTTGTCATTGTTTAACGACTCCCGCGCGGTTTTACGTCGCCCGTTCTTGACACCAGCGAGCGGGCGGGACAACGCTGCCACATGCTAGATTTACGCCCTGTGGGATATGTGATCGGTCTGCTTGTGGCGTCGCTTGGGTTAACCATGATCGGCCCGCTCTTGGTTGACCTGCTGGCAGGAGACGATCACTGGTTTGTTTTCTTTGAAAGCGCCGTGATCACAGTCCTGACCGGAGGATTGATTGCTTTGGCCTGCGCCAATGGTGTGACGCAACGGCTTTCGCTGCGGCAGACCTTTTTGCTGACGTCACTGGTCTGGCTGACCTTGCCTCTGTTCGGCGCGATCCCCTTTATCCTGGGGGCGACGCAAGCCAGTTTCACCAACGCATTCTTCGAAGCGATGTCAGGTCTGACCACAACAGGTGCCACAGTCTTTACCGGTATCGAGGACCTGCCTGACGGGCTCAAGCTGTGGCGCGGCATCCTGCAATGGCTGGGCGGGGTCGGTATCGTCGTGGTAGCGATGGTCTTTCTGCCCGAATTGCGGGTCGGGGGCATGCAGATTTTCCGCACTGAAGCCTTTGATACAATGGGAAAAATCCTGCCACGTGCAGGCCAGATCGCAAGCCGCATTTCAGTGATTTACCTTATACTGACGGTCAGCTGTGCGCTCGCCTATTCCGTAACTGGCATGCTGCCGTTTGACGCTTTGGTCCACGCGATGACGACAGTCTCGACGGGGGGCATGGCCAACTATGATGCCTCTTTTGGCATCTATGGGGCGGGCGCGCATTATGTCGGCGCATTTTTCATGTTGCTGGCTGCATTGCCTTTCGTGCGGTATGTGCAGCTTTTGGCGGGGACAGCGCAACCGCTGTGGCGTGACACGCAAATCCACGCCTTCCTCTGGATCGTCGCGATCACCGTCCTTTTGATTACATCATGGGTGTGGGGCCGTGAGGGTGTGATGTCAGAGGTCGCTTTCCGCGAAGCACTCTTTAACGTGACGTCCATCATTTCGGGCACGGGATACTCCAGTGCGGATTATATGTCTTGGGGGACATTTCCGGTTGTCATGTTCTTCCTGATCGGCCTGATCGGTGGCTGCGCCGGATCGACGTCCTGTTCGGTGAAGGTCTTTCGCTACCAGTTGGTCTTTGCGGCCATCAAAAGCCAGATCCGCCAGATTCATTCGCCTCATGGCGTCTTTACACCCCGCTATGACGGGCGGCCCATCAGCGAAGATGTCCTGAACTCGGTCATCGCCTTTCTTGTGGCCTTTATCCTGTCCTTGGGCATCACGACGGTTCTGCTGGGTCTGACGGGCCTTGATTTCATCACCTCGATTTCGGGTGCTGCGGCGGCCCTTGCCAATATCGGCCCGGGCCTCGGACTCGAGATCGGACCGGCGGGCAATTATGCCAATATCAACGACACGGCCAAGTGGATTTTGGCGATTGCCATGTTCGTCGGACGGCTCGAGATCATGGTCGTCCTGACTATCCTGACGATCAAATTCTGGAGACCTTAAGATGACGACGCGACCCCTTGGCGCACAAATCTCGCATATGCTCAAAGACCGCGGGGTCGATGTGATTTTCGGCATTCCGGGGGTGCATAATCAGGAAATGTATCGCGGGATCGAAGAGGCAGG
>NZ_JANQTS010000008.1 GCF_030731595.1 Yoonia sp. | reverse complement strand
CAATGCCGTTATCCACGACCTCATAGACCATGTGGTGCAGGCCCGACCCGTCGTCAGTGTCGCCGATATACATGCCGGGACGCTTGCGGACCGCCTCTAAGCCCTTGAGAACCTTGATGGAATCTGCGCCGTATTCTTCGGGCTGTGGTGTCGTTTCGGCCATTGGGCTAACCTTGTATTATTACCTCCCAAATATATGCTTTTTGGCACGCAATGTCACGCAATTGGCACAAGATTTTGTGGTTTTCAGCCGAAAGCGGGTAGCGGGCTAGGTAAAGGCGATCACGACGCCCACACCGACCAAAAGCCAGCCCGCAATCGTGTTCATGCGCCGCACCGAAGCGGGGGATTTCAGCAACCCGCGCACCCTGTCAACCGAAGCTGCGAGAACAAGGTTGCCGACCAACGGGACAATGAAACTCAGCGTGCAAATCGCGACAATATCCCACCGCGTCACTTGGGTGAGGTCAAAGAAACCGGGCAGAACGCCCATGTAGAACAGGACCGCTTTGGGGTTGCCAAGGATCACGGCCACGCCTGCCACGAACCCCGCCCATTTGCCGGGACGCGTCAGGCGGCTATTGGCGCTGAGCGCGTGCCCTGCGTTCCGGATCAGTGCGATGCCCATGACGATAAAGACGATCACCGCCACCCATTTCAGGACATCCATGAATCCAGCGAATTCCGATACCAGCCACGTGACGCCCAGCACCGCCACCAGTGGCCAGAAGATATCGCCGATAGCGACACCTATGGCCAGCGGCCAAGCCGCCTGAAATCCGCCCGACAGCGACCGAGCGAGCAAGGCCACCCAAACGGGACCCGGGGTCATGAACAGGATCAAGAGCGCGCCTGCATAAAGCAGCAGGTCATAGGGTGTGATGGTCATGATGTGGGCAATGTGAGGCTGCCGTCTTCATTCAGCGGCCAGAAGGGGTTGTTTGCCACCTCCCAGACGTGCCCGTCAGGGTCTGCGTAGTAGCCAGAGTAACCGCCCCAGAACACCTTTTCCGGGGCCTTGAGCGGGGTCGCACCCGCTTTCAACGCTGCGGCATAGGCTGCATCAACCTCGGCATCGGTTGCGAAATTCTGGGCCAGCGTCATCGCCCCCGTACCGAGTTGCGCATCCGGGCGCCCTTGGTCCTTGGCCAAAGGGCCCAATCCAAAGAAGCTCAGGACCATGCCGTTGATCTGGTAGAACACGATCTGCCCTTCGTCTGCCGTGGGCACCCAGCCCATCGCACCATAGAACGCCTTGGAGCGCGCAAGGTCGGCCACGCCAAGGGTAATCAGGGTCACGCGCTGTGGGGTCATGGTTTATCCTTTTGGGTCACGATGGATTGCCCGTCGGCATCAGTCACTTCGGCATATTGTGCGCGAGCCCCCAATTCGGCAAAAAGCTCTGCGCCGGTGCCGGTCATGAAGGCCTGCGCGCCAAGGCTACAGATTTCGTCATAAAGCGCAGCACGGCGGGTGGCGTCAAGATGAGCCGCAACCTCGTCGAGCAGCAGGATCGGCGGCGCGCCAAAGTCGCGGGCGAGCGCGCGGCCATTGGCAAGGATCAGGCTGATCAGCAATGCCTTTTGCTCACCTGTCGAGCAGTCCTTGGCAGGCACGCCCTTGTCGGCATAAATCGCATCCAGATCGGCACGATGCGGCCCCAGCAGTGTGCGTCCGGCTGCCATATCGCGGCTACGATTGTCAGCCAGTGCCGTTTGCAGATCATCAGGGATTGGTTCTGACGCCGTCAGCGCCAGCGTCGCCGTAGGAAAAGCGGTTGCTGCGGCCTCTTGTGCTGCGGTCAGTTCGGCGATGGCCGTGGCGCGGTTGCGCTGTATGGCGGCGCCGGCCTCGGCCATCTGCGCCTCGATCGCTGTGTACCAATGGGCATCGCGCACCATGTCTTTGAGCAACCTGTTGCGTTCGCGCATGGCCTTTTCATAGGTCAGCACGGCCTCGGCATGGGTCGGTTCAAAGCTGAGCGTGGCACGGTCCAGAAACCGGCGGCGGCCATCGGCCCCTTCGATCCAGAGCCTGTCCATCGACGGGACCAGCCACAGGATACGGGCGACACGGCCCAAGGCGACCTGCGGTGCTGTCTTGCCATCAATGCGCAACTGACGCGCACTGCCCGCTTCGGCCCATGTCTCCAATTCGTGGGTCTGGTGCAAGGATTGCAGATGGGCAGTGACCTTCCAGCCCAGCGCCTCTGGCCTGCGCGCCAGATCATCGGCTCCGGCGCGGCGCAGACCGCGACCGGGGGAAAGAAGCGATACCGCCTCGAGCAGGTTGGTCTTGCCCGCACCATTGGGGCCAAAGATGGCCATAGGGCGGGGATCAAGCGGCACCACAGCGCGTTTGTGTGACCGGAAATGCGACAGGGTCAGTTCGGAAAGGACGAGCTTTGTCATGGGCAGTACACAGGATTCTCAAAAATCCTGCACCCAAAAGTTTGGAAAATTTTTGGCCCCGTCACACGCGCATCGGCATGACGACATAGACGGCCGACATATCGTTGCCTTCGCGCATGAGCGTCGGATCACCGGACGAATTGAACATGAAGACCGCATTCTCGCGATCCACCTGACTGGCGATTTCCAGCAGGTATTTTGCGTTGAACCCGATTTCCAGCCGCTCGTCGCTATAGGCCACGGCCAGTTCTTCTTCGGCGGCACCACTGTCGGGAGCGTTGACCGATAGGATCAGACGATCCTCGTCCAAGGACAGTTTCACTGCGCGGGACCGTTCTGACGATACGGTGGCCACACGGTCCACGGCGCGTGCGAATTCGCTGGCGTCCACCTCAAGCTTGCGGGTGTTACCTTGCGGAATGACGCGGGTGTAATCGGGGAAAGTACCGTCAATGACCTTTGAGGTCAGCATGATATCAGGGGTCGCAAAGCGGATCTTGGTTTCAGACACGGACACAGCGATTTGCATGTCGTCGTCATCCAGCAGTTTGCGCAATTCGCCGACCGTCTTGCGCGGGACAATCACGCCCGCCATGTCAGCCGCACCACTGGGCATATCCGCGTCGATGCGCGCGAGACGGTGACCGTCTGTCGCCACGCAGCGCAGGACTTTACCGCCATCACTTTCGGCAATGTGGAAATAGACGCCGTTGAGATAATAGCGGGTTTCTTCGGTCGAAATCGCGAATTTGGACTTATCGAACAGCCGGCGCAGCACAGGGGCCGGAGCCGAGAAATTGGCGGCGTATTCCGAAGAGGCCATCACGGGAAAGTCCTCTTTGGGCAGTGTCGCCAAAGAGAAGTTCGAGCGCCCCGCCTCGATGCTCAGCCGCCCTGATGCGCCATCTTCGCTCAGCGTCACCAAAGCACCGTCGGGCAGTTTGCGCACGATCTCGTTGAGGGTCACGGCGGCGACCGTTGTCGCCCCTGCGCGTTCGACTTTGGCGGGGGCGCGGTCAACCACTTCGATGTCCAGATCGGTGGCGCGGAACTGGACGGTATCGCCTTCGGCTTCGATCAGCACGTTGGCCAAGATCGGGATTGTGTTGCGCCGTTCGACGACGGATTGAGCCTGCGCGACTGCCTTAAGAAGTGCCGCGCGTTCAATACTGAATTTCATGTCCCACTCTCCGCATGACTTGTGCCGGACGATGCCGGGACGCGGAATGTACTTCATTCCACGCCCGGCTCAACCATTTTGTTGGACTGTTGACGATGGGCCTGCCCGCGTCAAGCGCCGGGGGCCTATTCCTGCAAGGCGCGGCGCAGCAATTCCAGATCATCGGCAATCTGACTATCGAGCGCTTTGAGCTCTTCAATGCGCTTGACGCCATGCATGACTGTGGTGTGATCGCGGCCACCAAAGCGGCGCCCGATTTCGGGCAGGGACCGGCTGGTCATCTGTTTGGCCAGATACATCGCAATCTGGCGGGGGCGGGCATAGTTGCGCACCCTCTTTGGCCCGATCATGTCGGACAGGCGGATATTATAGTGCTCGGACACTTTACGCTGGATTTCTTCCACCGTCACTTTGCGATCCGAAGCTTTCAGCACATCAGAAAGGCAATCTTGGGTCAGTTCCAGCGTGATTTCGCGGCCCACCAAGGATGCAAAGGCAAACAGACGGGTCAGCGCCCCTTCAAGAACGCGGACATTGGTCGAGATGCGGTGCGCCAGAAACTCCAGTACACCCTGCGAGATTTGCAGGTCTGGATACTGGGCTGAATAGACCTCGACCTTGGATTGCAGGATGCCAAGCCGGAGTTCGTAGTCAGTCGGATGTAAGTCCACGACCAGCCCGCATTGAAGGCGGGATTTGATCCGCTCTTCGAGATCCTTGATTTCGCCCGGCGCACGATCCGCAGAGATGATGATCTGTTTGCGCCCGTCAACAAGCGCATTGAAGGTGTGAAAGAACTCTTCCTGTGTGCTGTCTTTGCCACCGATGAACTGCACGTCATCGACCATCAAGACATCGACCGACCGGAAGAGTTGTTTGAAATCCATCATCTTGCGTTCGCGCAGGGCCGTGATGAAGCGGTACATGAACTGTTCGGCAGAAAGATAAAGCACATTCAATTCGGGCGAGCGTTCTTTCAACTCGTGCGCGATCGCATGCATCAAGTGTGTCTTGCCCAGACCAACGCCCCCGTAAAGGAACAGCGGGTTGAAAGTGACAGGGCCACCTTCGGCGACGCGGCGGGCTGCGGCATGGGCGAGCTCGTTGGGTTTGCCGACAACAAAGGTGTCAAAGGTAAATCGCGCGTCAAGCGGAGAGCCCGAGATATCCTCGGAGCCTGTCGGCTTGATCGCGGCCTTGGGTTTTGTAGCCACCTGGGCATTTGTCGGGACACGAAACTGGAGCCGGCTGACACTTTCGCCCTCTTTGTTGAGGTGATAAATGATCTCTTCGCCAAAATTCTGGGACACATAGTTGCCGATGAAATTTGTCGGAACGTGAAAGGTTGCGACACCGCCAGCAAGTTGCGCAAATTCCAAAGGCTCGATCCAGTTTGAAAAATTATTTGTTCCCAACGCCCCCTGCAACGTCTTCAACACCTTTGCCCAGATATCGTTCGTCATTCTTTTCCCTTGCCCAATACGCTTGCCCCACTCACGCGCATCACCCCGCACCGGGCATAAGACTAGAGCACCCAGAATGTCCCTTCTGGGTAAATCGCCTTGTACCAAAACCAAAAGCTTGACACAGGGCCTGCTTCAAAATTGATGCAAGCCCGTGCCATGCGGCAGCATAGGGGACATAAACAGCTGTGATGCCAAAGAGCAGCCCTTGGCAGTCGTGCAGATACAATTTGGCTTGGTTTCCTAGCTGTGTGCTACGAATGACCATGCCATAATTGCATGAAGTTCGACAGGTGATGCAGGCAACTCACGACCGCCCGAAAGCGCGCCAAACGACCAGATCAAATGCAAACCCCCTCATGTCCCCCCGGAACGATGTGAATCGCATCGCTAAGCTAGCAAGGGGTTTGGGGCCTCTTCAACACAACATCGCACTTGACTCAGATATTGCGCAAAAAGAATCTATCGGCCCTTTGAAATGTCACAACTTCTGCGCGCCACGACAACACAGCATAAAAAAAGCGCGCCCCGAAAAGGACGCGCTTGAACTTCTTAAACTCTCGCGATTTTCGCAGAATCAGCTAACTGCTTTGACCCGCGCAGCCAGACGCGACATCTTGCGAGATGCGGTGTTCTTGTGAAGCACGCCTTTGGTGACGCCGCGCATCAACTCTGGCTGTGCTGCCTTAAGCGCAGCAGCTGCCGCGGACTGATCGCCCGATGCAATCGCTTCTTCGACTGCACGCAAGTATGTGCGGATCCGCGAGCGGCGCATTTTGTTGATTGCAAAACGTGCTGTGTTTTGGCGGGCGCGTTTTTTCGCCTGTGGTGAGTTTGCCATGTGTTCGTTCCCGTAAATGGGACCCTCGGTTGGGTCACAATGAATATGATAGCGCCAAGAGCCCAACCCCGGGTTAAAGAACCGGTGATTCTGGCCAAAGCGGGCCTCACGCGCATGTATGACCGGGCTGATAGGACAGTTTAGCCCTTAAGGGAAGCCCCAAAAACCTAGCGGTCGCGGAACTGCGCCTCGCGCTTTTCCATGAACGCTGCCATGCCTTCGTTCTGGTCTTCAGTGGCAAAGAGTGACTGAAACACGCGCCGCTCGTAGTTCAGCCCTTCGGCCAATGTCGTCTCGAAGGCACGGTTCACCGCATCTTTTGCGGCCATGGCTGCGATCTGCGATTTTTCAGTGATCTTCTCGGCGGCAGCCTTGGCTTCGGCCATAAGCTTGCTCACGGGCACCACGCGGCTGACCAGCCCGCTTCTTTCGGCCTCGGCGGCATCCATAAACCGGCCTGTCAGATGCATATCCATCGCCTTGGATTTACCCACAAACCGGGTCAAGCGCTGGGTGCCGCCAATCCCTGCAATCACGCCAAGGTTAATTTCAGGCTGGCCGAATTTTGCGTTATCGGCGGCTATGATAAAGTCGCACATCATCGCCAGTTCACAGCCACCGCCCAGCGCATAACCCGCCACAGCCGCGATGATCGGCTTGCGGATGCGGTTGAAGCGGTCGGTTTCATTCTCGAAAAAGCGCTGGGTGTACATCTCGACAAAGGACTTGTCGGCCATCTCGCTGATATCTGCACCGGCCGCAAAAGCCTTTTCCGAACCGGTGATAATGATGCAGCGCACCTTGTCGCTCGCATCTGCCTCTTCCAATGCAGTGCAGAGTTCGCCAAGCAACGCGCTATTGAGCGCATTCATCGCATCCGGCCGGTTCAACGTGATGGTTGCGACATAGTCGTTGATGTCCACAATGATCTTATCAAATGCCATGCTGCTGTCCCTGTTGCCGCTGGTCAGAACCTAGTGCTTAGCAAAGCGGGCGGGCGGATCAAGTTATCTTTGGCATTGCGGACAAAAGAAAGATGAGCGGCCCGATTGCACGATTCGGTTGATTGTCCTGTCACATCCTGTGGTTACGCATGGCGCGCCCTCACGGTCATAGACCTGAAAAACATGCTGAAAGTACCCAAGTTCACCGTCGGACTGCCGGTAGTCGCGCAAGGATGACCCGCCCGCCGCAATCGCCTCGGACAAAACATCCCGGATCAGAGGAACAAGAGTCGCCACACGTTTCGCGCTGATCTGCCCGGCCTTGCGCTTGGGGTTGATGCCTGCACGGAACAGGACCTCGCAGACATATATATTGCCAAGACCAGACACGATCCGCTGATCCAGCAAGGCCGATTTGATCGGCGTGTTGCGCCCTTTGAGCCGTTCCACCAGATAGCTTTCGTTGAAGGCATTGCCCAAAGGTTCCGGCCCCAGATCGCGGATCAGCCAGTGATCATCCTGTGTTGCGGTTTCCATCAGGTCCATCGCGCCAAAGCGGCGGGCATCATTAAAGGTAATCCGTGCGCCACCCTCCATGTGAAAGACGACGTGATCATGTTTGGCAGGAGCCGGATGGGGGTGGTGGAATTCTCCGATCATTTGCCCAGAGATGAGCATGCGGCCCGACATGCCCAGATGGATCAAGAGGGTTTCAGCACTATCAAGATCAACAAGAATATATTTGGACCGCCGCCGCAGCCCCAGCACACGCTTGCCGGTCAGCCTTTCTGCCATGCGTTCCGGGAAGGGCCAGCGCAGATCGGGGCGGTTTACATCCGCGCGCGCGATGACATGGCCTTGCATGACTGGGGCAATGCCTGATTTGACAGTTTCAACTTCGGGCAGTTCGGGCATTATTGGCTTTCGTTGCGGGCGATGCTGGTTTGCACGGTTTCCACAAACCCTTCAATCCCCACCAAGTGTTTGGGGACATAGGCCTTGGCCCGCCTCTTCATACGGATCTCATAGAAGTATGCGTTGTCATCCCTAATAGAACGAATTTCTGACCAATGAAATTCCCGCCGCTGGTAAAACCAATTGCGATGGGCAAAACGGTCTCTGTCATAACGTAACTCATAGGTGTTGGTGTAAACGAGGACATGCACCATCACAGCCAAAATGCCGCCATTCATGGCAAGATCTACAGCCGGGAATGCCAAGTCGCCCGTCGTCCTTGTTTGCGCCAGGAAATAAATCGCCAGAGCAGGGATACCCAGCGTGATCAGCCGCAAGCCCCACGTCGGGCGCAAGAACTTTTCACCCAATGTTTCATGAGCCGGACCTCCGGCACCCGCGCCTGCAAGCAGGCTTAATTCAGGGGCGATGCCCCCTGACAGATTGCCTGTGGCTGTCGTCTTTACCAGGTCAGACGGATTAACTTGCCCACGCACGGTGCGGCGAAATCTCAGAACGACCAGAATTACAAAAGCCACGAATGTTGGCGCAAGAGCCCATACAATGATCCGATAAATATCAGACTGTGTGATTGGTTCGAAAGGGAGCGTCTCCATGTAGCGCCTCCGTGGCAGAATGACGGTTTGTCACTTGGTTCAGATCGGTATAACTCCTTCTGGGAAAGTATTCAGGCGAAAGCATGGCATGACCGACAAGTCCGACACCACCACCCACTTCGGGTTCGAAACCGTCCGTGAGGACGAAAAGGCCGGCCGCGTCCAAGGCGTGTTTTCTTCGGTCGCGAGCAAATACGATATCATGAATGACGTGATGTCAGTCGGTATTCACCGGATCTGGAAGGATGCGATGATGGACTGGCTGGCCCCGCGCCCCGGCCAGCGGTTGTTGGATGTGGCAGGTGGGACCGGCGACATTTCCTTTCGGTTCCTCAAGCGGGCCGGTCGGGGCCATGCGACAGTTCTTGATATTACCGAATCGATGCTGGTCGAAGGACGGAAACGGGCCGAAGCTGCACAGATGTCAGACAGTCTTGATTGGGTTGTGGGCGACGCGATGGCGCTGCCGTTCGAGGCCAATACCTTTGACGTCTACACGATCAGCTTTGGCATCCGGAACGTGACCCGCCCGCAAGAGGCTTTGAACGAAGCTTACCGCGTTCTGAAACCTGGTGGGCGTTTGATGGTTCTGGAATTCAGCCAATTGCCGAACCCGATGATGCAGGCCGCCTATGACGCCTATTCCTTCAACGTGATTCCGCGCATGGGGCAATTGATTGCGGGGGATCGTGACAGCTATCAGTATCTGGTCGAATCCATCCGCAAGTTTCCTGATCAGGACACGTTTTTGGGCATGGTACGCGATGCAGGCTTTGGCAATGCAAAGTACCGCAACCTGACGATGGGTGTGGCAGCATTGCATTCGGGGTGGAAACTCTAAGGTGCGCGGCCCTCACAACATTATTCGCCTGATCCGCACAGGTGCCACTTTTGAACGTACAGGCGCGATGAAGGTCGTGCTGGACGCATTCGACGCAGGCCCATTGCTGCGGATCACGTTCCGCACATTGGTCTGGCCCTTTCAATGGCTGGGATACAAAGGCGATGTGAGCACGCCACCTGCGGTCCGCGCTTTGACGGCACTGGGCCCTGCCTACATCAAGTTCGGGCAAATTCTTTCGACGCGCCCTGATGTGGTGGGCGATGAACTGGCGGTACAGTTGCGCGTTTTGCAGGACAAATTGCCGCCGTTTTCGATGCGTGAAGCAAAAGAAGCGATCCAGAAAGAGCTGGGACAATCGTTCGATCAACTGTTTACGTCCTTCTCCGAACCGGTCGCTGCCGCCTCGCTTGCGCAGGTGCACAAGGCGCATCTGGCCGAGAATGGCGATGCGGTCGCGGTCAAGATCCTGCGCCCCGGGATCGAAAAAGCCTTTCGCAAGGACATTGACGCCTTTTACTTTGCGGCTCGCGCGATCGAGTTTCTGTCACCCTCTTCGCGGCGCCTGCGGCCGATGGACGTGATCACCCACTTCGAAGGCGTTGTGATGGGCGAGTTGGACTTGCGGCTCGAAAGCTCTGCTGCGGCCGAGTTTGCCGCAAACACAGAGACCGATACCGGCTTTCAGGTGCCAAAGGTGCGCTGGCATCTGTCCGGTCGGCGCGTCATGACCCTTGATTGGGCCGAGGGCACAAATATCGGCGTGAATGATGCGCTGGATGCGGCGGGTCATGATCGTAAGGCGCTGGCGACACGGGTTTTGCAGCTGTTTCTCAACCATGCGCTCCGCGATGGCTATTTTCATGGTGACATGCACCAAGGCAATCTGAAGGTCGCGGCCAATGGTGATATCATTGCCTTTGACTTCGGGATCATGGGCCGGATCGACGAATATACCCGCCGCGTCTATGCCGAGATCCTCTTTGGTTTTATCCGCAAGGATTATCAGCGGGTCGCCGAGGTGCATTTCGAGGCGGGCTATGTGCCTGCCGATCAGGACGTTGATGAATTTGCCCGCGCCTTGCGCGCGGTCGGCGAGCCGATTTTCGGGATGGATGCGAGCCGGATTTCGATGGCGCGGCTTCTGAGCTATCTTTTCGAGGTGACGGAACGCTTTGGCATGGAAACCCGCACCGAGCTGATCTTGTTGCAGCGCACTATGGTTGTGGTGGAAGGGGTGGCCCGCTCGCTTGATCCACGCATGAACATCTGGGAGGTCGCCAAGCCCGTTGTGGAAGACTACATCAAGCAAAGCATCGGGCCAAAAGCGCTCTTGCGCGATCTGGCGAAAACCGCCCGCATCCTCGCGCGGTTTGGTCCACAATTGCCGCGGATCGCAGAAGAGGCGCTGATCCGGCAGAACAATCCTGCACCGCCACCCAAGCCGCAGCGGCGGATTGCACGACTGTCTTGGATGGCTCTAGGTGGTGTACTTGTTGGTGGCGCCGTCTGGATCAACAGCCTGTTTTAGGTTGCGGCACCTCGAATTGCTGTCACCTCCCCACTGGGGACGGATGCCCCGCCTTGCAAGATCAATAGCGTTTGCGCACCTTCCAGCCGGACTTCGGTCACTTTGCTGTAAACCTCGACAGGCGTCTGCGCGATAACCTGCTGATTGGATTTACTAATCAACTCAAAACTATAAAGCCCCGCAGGCATAGGTGCCCCTTCAGCCCCGACACCTGCCCAAACGGCAGACTCTGCGGTTGGCGGAATCACGATGCGCTGGACTTCGCTGCCCGTGGCATCGCGGACAATGATTTCAGCTGAATCCGCCAGAACAGTGTTTTTTGGGAACAGTGTGATGGGTTCGCCGTCGAAATACGCCGGTGCTGCGACCCGCGCCTCTTTGCCGACCCAGGCCGCCATATCGGTCAACCCGTTCACGCTCATTTGTGCGCCAAGTGACTTGAGCAAATCATTTGTCAAAACCGCCTGCTCGACCCCCGAAAAAGTGGCCAATTGCGTTGCATAATCGGTAGAATCAACAGGGTTCAAAGGGTCCTGATACCGCATCTGTGCCGTTAGCATTTTCAAGAACATCTCGAAATCCGAGTTGACCTGCGCTGTGTCAGCATTGACGTCATTGGCGGGTGGGGGCGCCGTTACGGTCGGCGTCATTGTTTGCAAAATATCCATTTTCAGTTCCTCAGATACGTAAATCCAACCCGGACACCGGCCCCGGGTGCGGGCGAAAGACGGGCGTGTTTGCTTCATGTGGTTCGGCAATCTTTTCTTCGCGATGGAAGTCTTGATCTGCCCGGTCTCCGGACTGGCCTTCATGGCCGAACGAGAATGAGATCGTGCCATAGCCCAAGGCCCGGAATTCTTGCGCAAGCACGTCCATGTGACGGCGCAACAGATCCTGCGTCTCGGGCCTTTCTGCGAGTACGGCGAGGGTAATCACACCATCTGCTGCCGTCAGACTGAGGCGGACGCGCCCAAGCTCTTCGGGGTTCAGCGCAATCTCGGTCGCTTTGCCGGGGGTGTTCATGACAGAGACAGCAATCTGTTGTGCGACATGCCGCGCTGTTTCTGTGGTCGCCGTTGCAGGGGTTCCAGTCACCGATTGCGTGCTTGAAAGACCGCGTTCAATCCCGCCCAGACCAATCGACACCTCTGCATCCAGGGATTTTGTCACAATCTCAGCTTGGCCCCCCTGCATAAAGGACGCTACCGCAGTAGCCGTGAGTGGCTGGGTGCTGTGTCCTACTCCCAAAAGCGGCACGAAAGCAGTACTCGCCTTTGCCTGTCTGCCTTCGATTTTCACGTCCTCGGCGGGCTGCGCCTTTGCGCGCTTGTCAGCCACGGGTGTTGCGCCTTGGGCCTCAACCATTGCTACAGGCGCCAAACCGGTTTGAGCCGGTGCAGGCTGCGCAATGGTTATGGCAGCTTTGGCGGGTTCAACCTTGCCTGCTGTATCTGGTGCTGATTTGCGCACATCCACTTCGGACGTTTGCGCTGCAGAAGGGGCGACCGGCAACCGCCCTTCGACAACGGATTGCGCGACAGACGACCGCGGCGCGCTCATCTTTTCCATTGGACCTGCCGGGACATCTGGATCGGTCGGCAACACTGTTCGATTAGCCGCAGGTTGGTCCGGTTCAATATCTTGGCCAGCAACAACCGGGACCTGTTTGTCTTGCAGCAGCAGAGGCGGCCCATCTGCGGCCGACACATTTGGGCTGATCGGGGGTTTTACCGCACGCGGTTCTTCTGCCATTGCAAAAGCCAATTCCGGGCTGTCATCAGCCGTACCAAGAAGGGGCTGGACGGCTTCAGCCTCTTCCGTTTCAGCCGATCCAAAGACGTCACCAAAAGTCTGCGTGGTTTCCGCCTCAGCCTCTTGGGTAGGTTTTGAATTTCTGGCGCTGGTCCCGCCACCGGTATCTGTCAGAATCGAGGGTATCATCGGTGCTCCGATATCATCTGCGTTCCTCTTCTTCTGACCCGAAAAACTTACTGAATGTTTAGGACTATCGGTCAATCTGCAAAAAAATCACGACGGAGAACCCGATGAACATTATCCCGGTCTTGCCTGCGCCGCGGCCTGTGGCGCAACTCCCTGACTATATAAATGCCGACAGTGAATTGCGCGCCGCAGCACAGAAACTGGAGGCGACTTTTCTGGCAGAGATGCTCAAATCTGCGGGGCTTGGCGCGCCACGTGATTCCTTTGGTGGCGGTCACGGGGAGGACCAGTTTGCGTCTTTCCTGCGCGAGGCTCAGGCCGAAGAAATGGCGAAAACTGGTGGTATCGGGCTGGCCGAGGCGCTTTTTGAAGCGATGAAGGTCAGGTTGCATGCAGGCTGAAGTGATCGACTCTTTGCACCGGACTTTGGACGCCGAGAAAGCGGCGATCCTCGATGCCGACTATGATGCTCTAGGGCCGATCGAAATCACCAAGAAGCGATTGCTGGAAGCGTTGTCGATTTCTTCGGGTCAGGCTGGAACGCTGGCCGAGATCAAGACGAAGGTTGAGACCAACCAGGCACTGTTGCGCGCTGCAATCAACGGCTTGCAAGCAGCAAGGGCGCGTGTGACGGCACTCCAAGAAGTGCGCGATGGGTTGAGTGTTTACGATCAATCCGGGCGCATTGAAAACGTGGCAAACCGTCGTGGTGGTTTGGAAAAGAAGGCCTGATTTCGCTCAAATGCTTTGTATTTGCGATGAGGGAATTAAGGAATTGTTCAACCTGCATTGGTTTAGACGAGGGTAACGCCAAAACGGCGGGCCGTGACATCAAGGATCGGCCAGTTCCGTCAGAAAGACGCTTCAACTCGCAGAAGATCTGCGAATTCCCGAACCAACCCGGTGCAAAGCACCACATCCAAAGGACCAAAACGAATAGCCACTTTCCATGCGCCACCATGATGCCCGCCGCCCGCGATGATCTTTTTGCGTTTGATGATTGTTGGTGCGTTTGTTCCCGTGCTCATCCTACTACCTCGTGTCTTCACCCATGGGCGGTGATAAATACGAAGACGTGAAAGTAGGCTTAACGAGACAATTCGATGAAAATAGTATCTGAGTTCCTGCGCTAGATCACCTGATCAAGCGCGCTTTGTTGATCCGAAACAATCGCAAGATCCAAGACGCGCTGCAGCGCGGCACCGCGGGCAAAGTCGGGCGCAACTTGCCGGCCCGCGCGAATGGCTGCGACAAAGCGGTGATAGTTGGGGATAACCGGTTTTGGTACAACATCAACCCAAGTAGCACTTTGTTTGTTGGGCCCGGCGCAAACAGACAGGTGGCTTTTTGCATTCTCAAAGCGGACGTCCAAACCGCCTTCGGTCCCGAAAAGACGCAAGCGCAAATCGTTGACATGACCCGTGGCAAAGCGGCTGGCGTGAATGACGCCGATCGCCCCGTTGCGTAGCGACAGATGCATCGCCATGCTGTCGTTGGCATCGAGCGTATAGTCTCCGATGCGGTTATCCTTTGCCTTGTCGAAGGTCTTGAGACGGCACGACACGCGGTCAGGCTCTGATCCTGCGGCAAAGCTGGCAAAATCGACGATATGTACACCCACATCCCCCAGCACACCCGTGGACCCATGCGCAGAGGACAAACGCCATAGCCATTGATCCTCTGTCCTCCAGTCACCCCATGCAGCTTGGGTGAGCCAGCTTTGCAGATAGGAGGCTTCAAAATGGCGTACTTCGCCGATCACACCATCCGCGACCATCTGTGCGGCTTGCATGAGGGCAGGGACATTCCGGTAGGTCAGATTGACCATATTCACGACGCCCGCCGCATGTGCGGCCTGGGCCATCTGACTGGCTTCGGCCTCGTTCTGGGCGAGCGGTTTTTCACACAGCACATGTTTGCCAGCGGCGAGCAGCGGCATTGTCGTGCGAAAGTGGACAGAATCGGGGGTGACGTTCGACGCGGCGTCAAATTCTCCCCAGGCCAGCGCATCGGCAACGCTGGTAAAAGTATGGGTCACACCAAAGGCTGCCTTGAAAGCTGCAAGATTGTCCGGGTTCGGGTCCACACCCCCCACCAGCGTGACACCGTCCATCTGGGCATAGGCTTCAGCGTGGCTATTGGCCATGCCGCCGGTTCCGACGATCAGAACGCGGATCAACGATAGCCCTCCTCGCCATCGGCATGCAGACGCGCACCACGTTGCTGGATTGGCTCAAGCGCCTGCTCGACCGGCACATTGGGTGCATCGTTCACGCCAACCACACGCGGGGCGGGGTTATAGGCCCAGCGCACGGCGTTGCGCAGAACGGTCTGGACGTTGGGATCGTGGTAGGTCGGATAAGTTTCGTGTCCCGGACGAAAATAGAACACATTGCCCGCGCCGCGCTTGTAGGTCAGGCCAGAGCGGAACACTTCGCCCCCTTGAAACCAACTGATGAAAACGGTTTCCAAGGGTTCCGGCACACCGAAGGGTTCGCCGTACATCTCTTCGTTTTCCAGTTCGAAATGGTCGGGCAGGCCAGCGGCGATGGGATGATTGCGGGACGTGACCCACAGGCGTTCACGCTCGCCCGCCTCGCGCCACGTCAGGTTGCAGGGAGTGCCCATCAGACGTTTGAATATCTTGGCAAAATGGGCCGAGTGCAGCAGGATCAGGCCCATGCCCGCATTCACATGATCCGCGACGCGCTCTACCACCTCGTCCGCGACGTCGCCATGTGCGGCATGGCCCCACCACAAAAGCACATCCGTCTGGGCAAGGCGGGCTTCGGGCAGGCCATGTTCAGGCTCTTGCAAGGTTGCTGTTGTCGCATCAATTCCATCGGCGCAAAGCGCCTCTGCAATCGCAGCATGCATCCCCTCGGGGTATAGATCGGCTACGACTTTGTTGGTCTGTTCATGGACGTTTTCGCCCCATACAACCGCACGTATTGGCATGACTACCCCTTCCCAAAGCGCTTTGGAATAGCTCTGCATGATCCGACAAACCGTGGCAATAGTGGAAATGTAGATTGGCGAACGGCGAATGAAACCAAGGGAAATCTGCTGATCCACAGTCATCCATTAACAGGTGACAAGATGGCGCAGTGTCAACACACGTTTACACTTGCCCAAAGGCAATGTGTCATCTTAAACTGACACTATGAGTGTAACAGATAACTTACATGCCCAAGCAGACATGCGGCGCTGGCCAGAGCCGCGCGCTATGCTGCGTTTGATCAAACCGGTCACGTGGTTTCCACCCATGTGGGCCTATCTGTGCGGTGTTGTCTCTTCTGGCGTAAGCCCTTCTGGCCAATGGTTTTTTGTCATCCTTGGGGTGGTGCTTGCGGGGCCGATTGTCTGCGGGATGTCGCAGGCGGCCAATGACTGGTGCGACAGACACGTCGACGCGATCAACGAACCTGACAGGCCGATTCCATCAGGGCGCATTCCGGGGCGCTGGGGCCTCTATATTGCCCTTGCGATGACAGTCTTGGGCTTGGCGGTCGGTTATCAACTGGGGCCTTGGGGCTTTGGGGCGACGATTCTGGCCGTTGCCGCCGCCTGGGCCTATTCGGCTGAACCGTTCCGGGCAAAAAAATCCGGTATCTGGGGGCCAGGGCTTTGCGGGCTTGCTTACGAGACATTGCCCTGGATCACCGGCGCTGCCGTCGTTGCAGCAGGCGCACCCACGGCGCAAAACATCCTGATCGCGGTCCTTTACGGGCTGGGCGCGCATGGCATCATGACGTTGAATGACTTCAAGGCTATCGAAGGCGACCGGCAAATGGGGCTGCGGTCCTTGCCAGTTGTGCTTGGGGCAGATCGGGCCGCGCGGGTTGCCTGCTGGGTCATGGCCATTCCGCAGGTCGTTGTGATTGGATTGCTGTTCTTTTGGGACAAGCCGTTTCATGCGCTGGGCGTGACTGTCTTGCTGGCTGTGCAGGTCGCAGCGATGCGGGTTCTGTTGCGTGACCCCGAAGGCAAGACACCATGGTATCAGGGCGTCGGAATCCTGTGTTATATCAGCGGGATGATGATCGCCGCCGTCGCATTACGCAGTATCGGAGGGTGACATGACACTTTCATGGTTCCAGATCGTTCGACTTGGCTTTGTGCAGATGGCGCTGGGGGCGATTGTCGTTCTGACAACATCAACCCTGAACCGGCTGATGGTGGTCGAACTGTCACTGCCTGCCCTGCTTCCCGGCCTATTGGTCGGACTGCATTATAGTATTCAGCTGACGCGGCCGCACTGGGGTTTCTATTCAGACGCGGGCGGACACCGGACGCGCTGGATCATTGGCGGCATGGTGGTACTTGGGCTTGGCGCCTTTACCGCAACCTGCGCATTGCTGGCCTTCCCACAGTCTTTTGCACTTGGTCTGACAATTTCGATCATTGCCTACACAATGATCGGGCTTGGCGTTGGGGCATCCGGCACATCGCTGCTGGCGCTACTGGCCACGACGACGGCACCACATAGACGCGCTGCTGCTGCGACGATCACTTGGCTGATGATGATCTTCGGGATTGCAATGACTGCGGGCATCGTCGGTCAGTTGATTGATCCATATTCCCCCCAGCTTTTGATCGAGATCGTCGGCATCGTCGTGACGATCGCGGTTGCAGTGACCTGCCTTGCCGTTTGGCGGGTCGAGCGCAACCTGATCGCTGTGCGCGAACCCGATCCGACACCTTTCCGCGAAGGTCTGCGCGAGGTTTGGCAAGAGCGCAAAGCGCGCAACTTTACTCTTTTCGTGTTCCTTTCGATGACCGCCTATTTCATGCAGGAACTTATCCTTGAACCCTACGCGGGGCTGGTCTTTGGCTTTACCCCCGGACAGTCCACATCACTGTCCGGCGCGCAGAATGGCGGCGTTTTTGTCGGCATGCTGACCGTTGGGATCATGGCGACCGGCCTTAAAATCGGAGCCTTGCGCAATTGGGTCATGGCGGGCTGCATGGGTTCGGCGGCTGCTTTGGCGCTGATCACTTTCCTTGGTCCGATGGGACCAGGCGCACCGCTCGTACCCGCAGTCGTCCTGCTGGGTTTCTTCAACGGCATGTTCGCGGTCGCAGCCATCGGTTCCATGATGGCGCTCGCCGCCCAAGGGAAAGAGCGCCGCGAAGGCACACGTATGGGCCTTTGGGGTGCAGCCCAAGCCATCGCCGCTGGGTTTGGCGGTTTGATCGGCGCGGGCATGGTCGATCTGTTGCGCGTCAGCCTGACCGACACCCAAGCCTTCGGCACAGTCTTTATCGGCGAAGCCGCTCTTTTCATCGCTGCCACAGCCATGGCCGCCAAAATCATGGATCGCAAAATGCCGTCCGCCACACTCGTACCGGGAGAGTAACACATGCAATATGATGTCGTCGTCGTCGGCGCAGGCCCATCCGGGGCCACAGCCGCAGAAGACCTTGCAAGATCCGGCCATAAGGTCGCTTTCATTGACCGCGACGGGCGGATCAAGCCCTGCGGCGGCGCGATCCCGCCAAGGCTGATCGAAGATTTCTTTATCCCTGACGAACAGATCGTTGCGAAAGTCACGACGGCGCGGATGATCTCGCCCTCTGGACGGCATGTGGATATCCCGATTGAGAACGGCTTTGTCGGCATGGTTGACCGTGAATCTTTTGATCCCTTCTTGCGGGATCGGGCCGTCAAGGCCGGGGCGCACCGTTATACAGGGACGTTCACCAAGATCACCCGCGATGCCGAAGGGACCCACGTCCTTTACCGCGACAAAATCAGCGGCAATGAACTGAAACTGGACACCAAGATGGTGATCGGGGCAGACGGCGCGCGATCAAACGTAGCGCGCCAATGTGTGCCGGGGGGTGACAAAATCCCCTATGTGATCGCCTATCATGAAATTATCGAAGCGCCCGAACGCACGGAATCTTACGATCCCGCGCGATGCGACGTGATCTATGACGGTCGCATTTCCCCCGATTTCTACGGCTGGATTTTCCCGCACGGCGGTCAGGCCAGTATCGGCATGGGATCACTTGTCAAATCGGTGGACGTGAAACAGGCAACCGCCGATCTGCGGGCCAGCGCAGGACTGACCGATTGCAAAACAATCAGGCGCGAAGGCGCACCCATCCCGCTGCAACCGCTGGAACGCTGGGACAACGGGCGCGACGTTGTGCTGGCTGGCGATGCCGCGGGTGTTGTGGCACCATCATCAGGCGAAGGCATCTATTATGCCATGATCGGTGGGCGTGTCGCGGCAACCGCTGTGGCTGCAAAGCTCAAGACAGGCCGGATCAAGGATTTGCAATTGGCGCGCAAACTCTTCATGCGAGAACACAAACAGGTATTCAGGGTTCTCGGCGCCATGCAAAATGCCTATTACCGCAGTGACGAACGGCGCGAACGGTTTGTGTCGCTCTGTCACGATGTGGATGTCCAGAAACTGACCTTCGAGGCCTACATGAACAAAAAGCTGGTCGCGGCCCGCCCGATGGCGCACCTGAAGATTGGGGTGAAAAACCTTGCACATTTGACACGGTTGGTGTCTCCCCTTCGGACATGACGATCATGATCCCGGCCTGGGAAAACGGCATCCTCAAACCTGTTGAAAAGCTGGAAGCGCATCAGCGCGGCCTGAAGCACAAAGCCGTCAGTGTCTTTGTGATAAACCGCGGTCGCGTGCTGATCCAACAACGCGCGATGGGCAAGTATCACACACCGGGCCTTTGGGCGAACACCTGCTGTACGCACCCCGAATGGGACGAAGACGCTACAGATTGCGCAGTGCGGCGCTTGGAAGAAGAGCTGGGCATTTCCGGTGTCTATCCGACGCATCGCGACCAGATCGAATATCGTGCGGATGTGGGTGGTGGCCTGATCGAACATGAGGTTGTCGAAGTCTTTGTGGCAGATGCACCCAATGGCCTTCGGATCGCGCCAAATCCTGACGAGGTCATGAACACCCGCTGGGTCGATTTTTATGATCTGACAGCAGAGGTGGCGCGGCACCCGATGCAGTACACACCTTGGCTCCGGATTTATCTGCAAGACCATACCGCGACGATCTTTGGAGATCTGATAAGCGCCGGCTGACCCCTTTTCGTTTTGTCGATTCCAGTGTTTATGGACACTTGGCAAAAGGGGACAACAGCATGGCGTTTTGGGTTTTTGGATATGGGTCACTCTTGTGGAACCCCGGATTCACACCAAAACAGACGGTCAGAGCGCGCCTGCACGATTACCATCGCAGCTTTTGCATGCTCTCGATTCATCATCGTGGCTCGGAAGAAGATCCGGGCTTGGTGCTGGCACTTGATGCACAAAAGGGCGGGCAATGTACCGGTGTTGCTTTTGAAGTCGCCGAAGACGAAGAGGACGCAGTTCTTACCATGCTGCGCGAACGCGAGCTGATCTCTTCGGCCTACTACGAAGATACGGTCAACCTCATCAGCGATGAGGGGGAAACGATTCCCGCGCTGGCCTACATTATCAACCGCGACCACGTGCAATATTGCCAGTTTGACCTCGAAAAGCAGGCGCAGATCATCGCTTTTGCCGTCGGCGGGCGAGGACCAAATACCGAGTACCTGTTCAATACCGCCGATCACCTGACGCAATTGGGCATCCATGACGCGGATATGGATTGGCTTGTGCAGCGCGTGCGTGCCTTGACTGCAACATAAGCCGAGGCTGATTTTATTTGGGTTTGCGGCAGCGCAGCTATATGATGCTATGCGAGCATAATAGTCACACAATATGAGGACTCCCATCCGTGTCGGACAAACGGGAACCCAAGGCACCGCCACAGTTTTCACAGCCTATCCGCCAACTTCTGTTCATGTTGATCGTGATCGGTTTGGTTGGTGCTGGGTTTTACCTCGGGCTGGAGCAGATCACCGCGATCTACCAATCGAACCCATATTTGAACGGGGTCATCCTGGGCGTCTTCGTTCTGGGGGTGCTGTCCTGCTTCAATCAAGTCTTCTTGCTGATGAACTCGGTGCGCTGGATCGAGCGGTTCGCGAAAGACTCAGGCGGGCATTCCTACAGTACTGCACCATCATTGCTGGCACCTTTGGCGACATTGCTCCGCTCGCGCGGCGCACGCACGCAGATCTCATCTTCGTCCGGCAGATCAATTCTTGATTCGGTGGCGCAACGGATCGACGAAGACCGCGAGATCACACGGTACATCGGCAACGTGCTCATTTTTCTTGGTCTGTTGGGGACGTTCTATGGCCTTGCAACCACAGTACCCGCACTCGTCGAGACGATCCGCTCACTCAATCCAGCCGAAGGCGAATCCGGTGCAGATATCTTTGCGCGCCTGCAATCCGGCCTTGAGGCCCAGCTTGGCGGCATGGGAACGGCCTTTTCAAGCTCTTTGCTGGGGCTAGCTGGATCGCTGATCGTCGGCCTGCTGGAGCTCTTTGCCGGGCATGGCCAAAACCGTTTTTACCGGGAGCTGGAAGAATGGATGTCAACGATCACTCGGGTCGGTATCGACGGTGAAGAGGGCAGCGGCGCTGATATGGGTGTCATGGGTGCCTTCGTCGACCAGCTTGGCGAATTGATGGATACGATCCAGATGATGATGGGCCAGACCGACGCCGACCGCGAAGACAACGACCGCCGGTTCGGCGCGCTCGCAACCGCGATCGAAAAAATGACCCAGTCAAATACCGCGAATGCCAGCACCGCAATGCTTGAACGCGTGGCAATCGGCCAAGAAGCCTTGATCAAGAAGCTGGATGACAGCGGCATGGAAGGGATCGATGCCGAAAGCCGGATGCGGCTGCGGTCGATTGATGTGCAACTGCTGCGTATCCTCGAAGAGATGTCTGCGGGCCGGCAGGAAAGCATTGGCGACCTGCGCGGCGACATCGCAAACCTGACGAGCGCGATCAAGGATAGAGGCTGATCCATGGCGCTGAGCCGCAGATCATCGAACAGGTTCCAAAACGCGATCTGGCCCGGCTTCGTGGATGCGATGACAGGCCTCTTGCTGGTTCTGATGTTTGTCCTGACGATCTTTATGGTGATCCAGTTTGTCCTGCGCGAACAAATCACCGGACAGGAAACAGAACTGGACGCGCTGAGCGGTCAGTTAGCCGCCCTCACAACGACACTCGGTCTTGAAAGGGATCGGACTGCCGCGCTCACGACCGACCTTGAAGATGCAAATGCGCAGGCTGAACTGCAAGCAGGGCGGATCGCCGCACTGATTGCTGAGCGCGAAGCGCAGGATCAGGCGCTTGCAAGGGCCCAAAGCGAGATTACGCAATTCGAGGCGCAGGTCGCAGGGTTATTGACCGAACGCAGCGAAGCCCGCGCCAGCATCGCGGGTTTGGAAGCCGAACAGGAACGGCTTTTGACCCAGCAAGAGGCGCTGAACCTCGCACTCGCCCAAGCCCGAACCGAAATTGATGCAGGTGCCGAAGCGGCACGGCTCGCGGCAGCGCGCCGTGAGGCCTTGGAAGCGCTTATCGCTGATCTCGAGATCGAGAATGACGCGAACGCAGCGCAGATTACAGCGCTGGAGGCGGACCAGTTGACCAGCGCCGCCGCCGCTGAAGCCTTGCGCGAGCGTTTGGCGAACGCAGATACTGAACTGACCGCAATGACCCTCAATCTGGAACGGCAGCGCCAAGAGGCAGAGGATACGCTGACGCTTCTGGCGGCTGCACGTGCCGCGCAAGGCAACATCGAAACCGAGGCCGAACGGCAAGCGGCCCTGCTTGCAGTCGCCAATGAACAGTTGGCCGCAGAACAAGCACTTTCGGCCGAAAGCCAAAGGCAAGTAGCATTGTTGAACGAGCAGATTGCGGCCCTGCGTATGCAGGTCGGCAATCTCCAGTCCCTGCTGAATCTTGCCGAAGAAGCAGACCGTGAAGCGCAGGTGCAAATCGAAACGCTCGGCGCGCAGTTGAACACGGCCCTTGCCCGCGTTGTGGCGGAAGAACGCCAGCGGCGCTTGCTGGAAGAAGCTGAACGGCAGCGCCTCGAGGCCGAAACCGCCCGACTGGAAGAAGAGGCCGAACGCCTTGCAGCAGAGGCAGAGGACCTGTCTCGGTTCAAATCCACCTTCTTTGGTGAACTGCGCCAGATCCTCGAAGGTCAGGACCGGATTCGCATCGAAGGCGACCGGTTCATCTTTAACTCCGAGGTCCTGTTTCAGCCGGGGAGTGCCACCCTGTCACCCGCAGGCGAAGACGAGATCGCAAACATCGCGGATATCTTGCGCAGTATCGCAGATGATATCCCTGACGGCATCGATTGGGTGATCCGAGTTGACGGACATACCGACAATATCCCTGTCAATTCCGGCGGACGTTTCGCTGACAACTGGGAGCTAAGCCAAGCGCGGGCACTTTCGGTTGTGCGCTTCATGTCGAATGACCTCGGTATTGATCCGCAAAGGCTGGCTGCAAACGGATTTGGCGAATTCCAGCCCCTCAATCCGGCAGATACACCAGAGGCCCGCGCCCAGAACCGCCGGATCGAATTGAAGCTGACCGAAAGGTAGCAAGCGCGACATGTGCTTTGCGACACCCTGTTGAAAACGGGCGCGCCAAGGGTGTCATATGCAGATAGGCTTAGGCTGGGATAGCCGCCGCATTTGTATATTTCCCAAGATACCCCGACAGGTCGACCTGCGCGCCCAATAGGCTCGCCAGCAAAAATATCCCGCCAAACTTGCGCTGCAGAAGCAGCACGTCAATCGGTAAAGGTGGCGGCACAAAACCGTCTTCGGCCAAGGCAATGCCCGCGGCCTGCATCGCACGCGGCAGGGTCTTATCGGTAAAGTCAAACGGTCCGTTCTGCCGCAAGGCATCAAAGGCCATCTCCATCATGTGCATGATCGCGTCACGATGGCGCGGCGCTGTATCTGCCCCGACAAATCCCATCTCGATCGCGATCTTTGCCAGTGTTTGCTGGTCATCCGCCAAGCCGGCGGCAAGCAAGCGGCGGTATTGGTCCACGATGACCGGATCAAGGGCGCGGGTTGCGCCGAAATCAAGCAAGATGATCTTTCCCGTATTTGGATCATAGCGGTAGTTGGCAAAATTCGGGTCTGTCTGCATCAAACCATAGTCGAACAACTCTTTCAGGGTCAGGCCAATCAGCGCGTCCGCAATCCGGTGCCGCTCGGCTTGCGATTGGTTGTTTACCGCTTCGATCGGGACACCTTCGACAAAAGACATCGTCAGAATCTGGCCCGTGCTCCATTCCGGTTGATAGGTTGGAACGACAAAATCAGACTGACCCGCCAAAAGCGCGCCAAATCGCGCAAGGCTCTCGCCCTCCAGTGCATAGTCGGTTTCCTGATGCAATTGCTTGCGCGCTTCCTCCAGATAGGGGGCCAATTCAAACCCTTTGGGCAGCAAGCCGGACATCCGCATCAGCACGCCCACATTGGCAACATCACTGTCGATGCTCTTGGCCACCCCGGGATACTGCACTTTGATGGCAAGATCAGTGCCGTCTTTCAGTTGCGCGCGGTGCACTTGCCCGATGGAGGCCGCCGCAATGGGCCGCACATCAAATTTCTGAAAAGAGCGCAACCAGTTCTCGGGCCAGTTGGCATTTAACACCTGCTTAAGCTGGGCAGGCGGCATGAAATGCGCATCGTCGCGCAAGCGGGCCATGATCTGTGCCATCTCGGGGGGCAGAAACTCGCCCGTATCCATCGACACCAACTGCCCGATCTTCATTGCGGCACCGCGCATCTGGGCAAGCTTTTCCGTGATCCGCGCGATATTGCGCGGTGTCACCAGCAAATCGCGCATTGCAGGCTTTTGGCCTTGCGCCAACTGCGCAAGACCGTTGATCGCCATGTTACCGGCAACCCCTGCCGTCATCGTGCCAAGCCCGCTAAACCGGGAAAACCGGCTGGCGGGCACTGCAAGTGCGCGGGCGTCTTTGTGTTTCTGGTTCATCGACTACAGATAGACGCGCCAAGCCGCAGGGCCAGCTTTTTATCAGGCGCGTTTACTTATAGTTTTCGCGGCGATCCCCAAAATCGCGGACCCGCTTGCGCCAAGCACGGTAGCTGCCGGTTTTCAGCGTCTGACGCATTAACGCTTTCACGTCTTTTTCCGCCATCCCGTATTCACGGCGGATGTCGTGAAAGCTCACATGATCCGACAATGCCATCTGAACGATGTCACTCACATATTCGGGCGAGAGTGCAGGGGTCTTGGTCATGCGACGTAAACTAGCTGTGACCAGCCCCAAGGCAATGCGGAACGCACATCCTGAGGCGATTCCATTCTTCCATGCCTTTATGACAAGATGCGCCACGCCCCTTTGCCAGGCGTTCACGAAGCGGCAATACTTTAGGCATCTGCCCAAATCAATGGCGTTGAATTGAGCGCTTCAGGCCGCACCCCAGTCCAAAGGCGGTCTGGTCTGGCACATCTTCGTCCAGTGAAGCCAACTGTGTTTGCCGCACTTCGGCATAAACGCCGCGCGAAGGGCCATCCTGCAAGATTGCACCCTCCACGCGACTACAACATCACTGTTGCGGGCCCTGCTTAGAGAGTTGGCTCACGGTTTTAAAGGGGCACAAACGTCCCCCAAACCGCCCGCAGCGACAACGGGGACCAAAGACTTATGAAAATGAAAACCTCTGCTCTTGCATTGACTGCCCTCTTGGGCACCACTGGCATGGCTGCCGCCCAATGTGCCGACCCGATCAAGGTTGGCGTGCTGCACTCTTTGTCCGGCACCATGGCGATTTCCGAAACAACCTTGAAGGACACAGTCGAGCTGCTGATCGAAAACCAGAACGCCGCAGGCGGTCTTTTGGGCTGCCAGATCGAGGCAGTTGTCGTTGACCCTGCTTCCGACTGGCCGCTCTTTGCCGAAAAGGCCCGCGAACTGCTGACCGTCAGCGAAGTTGACGTGATCTTTGGCAGCTGGACATCGGTCAGCCGTAAATCCGCGCTGCCTGTTCTGGAAGAACTCAACGGCCTGATGTTCTACCCTGTGCAGTACGAAGGCGAAGAAAGCTCCAGAAACGTATTCTACACCGGTGCTGCGCCAAACCAGCAGGCCATTCCTGCAACGGACTACTTCCTTGAAGAGCTTGGCGTCGAAAAGTTCGCCCTGCTTGGCACCGACTATGTCTATCCACGGACAACCAACAACATCCTCGAGGCCTATCTGATCTCCAAGGGCATCGCGCCTGAAGATATCTTTGTGAACTACACCCCATTCGGTCATTCCGACTGGGCCACAATTGTTGCTGACGTTGTCGCCCTTGGCGCCGACGGCAAGCAGGTTGGTGTGATCTCGACCATCAACGGCGATGCAAACATCGGCTTCTACAAGGAACTTGCGGCCGCTGGCGTATCCGCCGACGATCTGCCTGTCATCGCCTTCTCGGTGGGTGAAGAAGAGCTTTCCGGCCTCGACACTTCCGACCTTGTCGGTCACTTGGCCGCTTGGAACTACTTCCAGTCTGCCGAATCCGAGTTGAACGACGCATGGGTCGCCGCTTGGAAAGCCAAAATGGGCGAAGATCGTGTGACCAACGACCCAATGGAAGCCCACTATATCGGCTTCAACATGTGGGTGAACGCAGTCACCGAAGCAGGCACAACTGATGTCGATGCTGTGCGCGCAGCCATGTACGGGCAGGAATTCCCGAACCTGACAGGCGGGACAGCGGTCATGCTGCCGAACCACCACTTGGCCAAGCCAGTGTTGATTGGCGAAATCACAGCAGATGGCCAGTTTGACATCGTCAGCCAGACAGCAGAAGTCCCGGGCGACGCATGGACAGACTATCTGCCTGAATCGGCTGTTTTGATGTCTGACTGGGAAACGCTGGGTTGCGGTATGTATAACACCGAAACGCAGACCTGTGTTCAGCTGACATCGAACTACTAAGACACTGACGGCACGGGGCTTTCTGTCCCGTGCCATTCCTCTGTCTGACAGATTGGCCCCCTTTACATGTTCCGACTGCTTTCATTGGCCCTTACCCTGTGGCTGACCATCCCTGCCGTGGCAGTGGCACAGTCTTTGCAGGACATCCTGCAAACCCACAACGAAGAGGTTCTCAACCCCGGCCGTCAAAGCGTCAGCGTTGTTCTGGACGATCTGATTGCCAGCGGGTTGCCCCAGGCTTTGCCGTTTCTTGAAGCATGGCGCGACCGCGAAATCGTGCAACGCAGTACGGATGGCCTGTTCTTTCGCGCAGCCGAAGCGGGCGGCACAATCACGTTGACAGATTTGGATACAGCCGAAGTCGTCGGCACATCCGTTAGCGCGGAGCTGACTGAATCCCGCCCCAATGGTGGTGTCCGCCGCGCGATTGGCGATGCTTTGGTTCAGTTCCAACTGTCTGACCCTGACATCTCAAGACGCCAGGCAGCCGTTGATGCGATTGCACGCAGTATGGACGCCAGCCAGCTTGCCCCCCTCGCGGCCTCTATCGCGGCGGAACCTGACCCCGATCTGAAAGAGGTCAAGACCCGCCTGGCCGGTATGCTTGGCGCGCTGTTCGCCGAGACGCAAGAGGCGCGCATCGCAGCGATTGAAGCGCTCTCCGGTGATCTTTCGGTTGATGTGCGCGCGGTCCTGAATACGATCCTTGCAACATCTCCCGGCGTTGCCGTCAGCGTCCCTGAGGGCGCAAATATCGCCCAAGTGCTGGTCGTCGGCACAGACCTGAGCGCGACTGACGCTTACACCCGTCTTGTCGCGGCGGAACTGGCCCCCGCGCTCATCCCGAACAACGCTATCCGCGATGCACTGGTCGCCAATATCGACGGCGGCATGGTTGGCGGTCTGCCTGTTGCAAGCCTTGATACCGACGCGGCACGCGCAACAGCCTATGACACGCTGGCGGCTGCCGGTACCGTGGCTCCAAGGGTGACAGCGGAACAACAGGCAGAAGCCGTCGCTGCCCATACTTTCTATCTGCAATATGCCGAACCTGATCCGGTCATCACCGATGCGGCACGCTTTGCACTGGATGCGATCGAGACCAAAGTCGCCCTCAGCCAGACCGTTGATCTGGGGCTGGACGCGCTTTCGCTCGCGTCGATCTATTTTCTGGCTGCCATCGGACTTGCCATTACCTTTGGCGTGATGGGCGTGATCAATATGGCCCATGGCGAATTTATCATGATGGGGGCCTATACCGGCTTTGTCGTGCAGCAGTTTGTGCCCGATTACACGCTGTCGATCATCATCGCCCTGCCGTTGGCCTTTGCGATCACCTTTGGCGCAGGGGTCACGATGGAGCGACTTGTCATTCGCCACCTCTATCACCGCCCACTGGAAACCTTGCTGGCGACTTTCGGCATCTCGATTGCGCTACAGCAGTTGGCCAAGAATATCTTTGGCACCCAAGCCCGCCCGCTGACATCGCCAGAGTGGTTGGACGGGGCGCTGGTGTTCAACGATGTCATCGCGATCAGCTATATCCGCATTGCGATTTTCGTGCTCGCGCTGTTGTTTCTGGCACTCATCCTCTTTGTGCTCAAGCGCACCCGTCTGGGGCTGGAGGTGCGTGCCGTGACCCAAAACCCCGGCATGGCGGCCTCGATGGGGATCAACCCCGACCGGATCAACATGCTCACCTTTGGTCTTGGGTCCGGGATCGCGGGGATCGCAGGGGTCGCCATTGGCCTTTATGCCAAGGTCACCTCGGAAATGGGGGCCGATTACATCGTGCAAAGCTTCATGACCGTGGTTGTGGGCGGTGTGGGCAACGTCTGGGGTACGCTGGCCGGTGCCTCGCTGATCGGTTTCCTGCAAAAAGGGATCGAGTGGTTGAACCCGTCAAATACACTTGCCGCGCAGACCTATATGATCCTTTTCATCATTCTGTTCATCCAATTCCGGCCCAAGGGCATCGTCGCCCTCAAGGGTCGGGCGGCGGCGGACTAAGCGATGCGCAAAACTTTTATCTCTCAAAACCCTTCGGTGCTCTGGTTCATTCTGGCGCTGGCGATCTTTACGGTCGTGGTCACCATCCTCTCCGAAGTCACGGGTATCGGTCTTATCTCAACCTCTTTCGTCAAGACGCTGGGCAAGACGCTCTGCCTGTGTCTGGTAGCCATCGCGATGGATGTTGTCTGGGGCTATTGCGGGATCCTGTCGCTGGGGCATTTCGCATTTTTCGGGATCGGCGGATATGCCGTGGGCATGTGGCTGATGTATGCCCGCACCGAAGGTATCGTGATCGAAAGCTTGGCAGGGCAGCCGCTCCCGCCCACACCGCAAGAGATATCGGATGCCATCGGAAACCAGATTTTCGGGGTTGTCGGCAGTTCGGAGTTTCCGCTGATCTGGGGCTTTGCCGACAGTCTTTTCCTGCAACTGCTGATGGTGATCCTGGTACCCGGCTTGCTGGCGCTGGTCTTTGGCTGGCTGGCTTTCCGAAGCCGTGTAACAGGGGTCTACTTGTCGATCCTGACGCAGGCGATGACGCTCGCATTGGCGCTTTATCTCTTCCAGAACGACAGCGGGCTGCGCGGCAACAATGGTCTTTCGGGGCTTCAGAACATCCCCGGCTATGAGGATACATCGCAGGCGGTGATCTCGATTGTCTTCTTTATCGCCTCGGCCATCGCGTTGGCGGCAGGATATATTTTCTTTGCCTGGATCGTGTCGGGCAAAATGGGCAGCGTCGTCAAAGGCATTCGCGATAACGAAGCGCGGGTGCGGTTTCTGGGCTATCATGTGGAAAGCTACAAACTGTTCATTTTCACAACGACCGCGGTCGTCGCGGGGATTGCGGGCGCCCTCTACTATCCGCAGGCAGGCATTATCAACCCCGGTGAAATCGCTCCGATCGCGTCGATCTATCTGGCGGTCTGGGTCGCCATCGGCGGGCGCGGGCGGCTTTACGGCGCAGCCATCGGGGCGGCTTTCGTCTCGCTTCTGTCCAGCTGGTTCACGGGGGGCGGTGCGCCGAACATCAACCTTGGTTTCTACGTTATCCAATGGACAGACTGGTGGCTCGTCCTGCTGGGGTTTTCCTTTGTTGCGGTCACGCTCTTCTTTCCCAAAGGGATCGGCGGGCTGTTTGATCTGCTGGTCAGGAAACAACAATGAGTATGCTGCTTGAAGTCTCTGGCGTGACAGTCACCTTTGACGGGTTCCGCGCCATCAACAACCTATCGATCAATTTCGCCAAAACCGAATTGCGGGCCATCATCGGCCCCAATGGAGCGGGCAAGACGACTTTCATGGACATCGTGACCGGCAAGACCAAACCGGACGAGGGCCGCGTTATCTGGGGCGACAAGAACATCTCGCTGCTTGGCATGTCCGAAAGCCAGATTGCGCGCGAAGGGATTGGGCGGAAATTCCAAAAGCCAACGGTGTTCGAGGCGCAGACCGTGCGCCAAAACCTCGCGATGGCGCTGAAAACCCCGCGTGGGCCCTTTGCGGTGCTGATGCACAAGAAAACCAAGACCAATGCCGAAAGGATCGAGGCCGTCGCCGAACAGATCGGCCTGACAGATAGCCTGACCCGTGTCGCGGGAGAGCTGAGCCACGGGCAAAAGCAATGGCTGGAAATCGGTATGCTCTTGGCGCAGGAACCGCGGCTGATGCTGGTGGATGAACCCGCAGCGGGGATGACACCGGAAGAGCGTGAAAAGACGACAGATATCCTCAAGGAAGCCGCGAAAACCCGCGCGGTCGTTGTTGTCGAACATGATATGGAATTTGTGCGGCGGTTGGATTGCAAAGTCACCGTGCTACACGAAGGTGCAGTACTGGCCGAGGGTAGCCTTGACCATGTGACCTCGAATCAAACGGTGATTGATGTCTATCTGGGGCGCGCCCATGCTTGATGTGCGCAATGTCGATCTGAAATATGGGCAAAGCCAGATCCTCTTTGACATCTCGCTTGGGGCCGAGGTGGGCAAGATCACAGCTGTGATGGGCAATAACGGGGTGGGCAAGACCAGCTTGTTAAAGGCGATCTCTGGCCGTCATCCAATTGCCGCGGGAACCGCATCGGTCAACGGCAGCGCTGTCCAGCTTGCTTCGGCTTATCACGCTGCGCGCGCAGGGATCGCCTATGTCCCACAAGGGCGCGAAGTCTTCCCGATGATGACGGTGCGCGAGAATCTTGAAACCGGGTTTGCCTGCCTGCCGAAGTCTGACCACGAAATCCCCGATTTCGTTTTTGCCTTGTTCCCAGTGCTGCGCGAAATGCAGACGCGGCGCGGTGGCGACCTCTCTGGCGGGCAGCAACAGCAGTTGGCTATTGCGCGCGCACTGATCACACGGCCCAAGGTGCTTTTGCTTGACGAACCCACCGAAGGGATCCAGCCCAACGTGATCCAGCAGATCGGTGACGCACTGGAACTACTGCGCGATCAGGGGGAAATGGCGATTGTTCTGGTCGAGCAGAACGCCGACTTTGCCTATCGGATTGCTGATACGTTTACAGTGATGGAGCAAGGCAGAGTAAAGCGCAGCGCACCCAAAGAGAGCTACAGCAAAGAGATGCTGATGCAGGATCTGGCGCTTTAAAGGCGCTCAATCTGGACGCGCTACAAACTACCCTGTCACACAAAGAAAAAAGGCCGCCACCTGTCAGGATGACGGCCTTTTCGTAATTGCGCGAGATGGGCTTTAGTCTGCGGTTAGCAAGGGCGGTTTGTTTCCGCTGTTCGCGATCCGCCCTTGGGCGGGCGCCTCGAAGGTAAGCTCCAATTCGCCCTTCTTCACGCCAACCTTGACAATCCCGCCTTTGACCAGCTTGCCAAACAGCAATTCCTCGGCCAGCGGCTTTTTGATGTGTTCCTGGATGACACGACCCAAGGGACGCGCACCCATCTTTTCATCATAGCCTTTGTCGGCCAACCATTCGGCTGCTGCACTGGTCAGTTCGATGTGGACATTACGATCAATCAACTGCGCCTCGAGCTGGAGCACGAACTTTTCAACCACCTGCATGATGACCTGCTTTGGCAATGCGCCAAAGCTGATGATCGCATCCAGACGGTTGCGGAATTCCGGCGTAAAGATCCGTTCAATTGCCGCCGTATCTTCGCCTGTCCGTGCCTCGCGGCCAAAGCCCAAAGCATTCTTTGACATCTCTGCCGCACCGGCGTTCGAGGTCATGATGATGATCACATTGCGGAAATCCGTGGTCCGGCCATTATGGTCGGTCAGTTTGCCGTGATCCATGACCTGCAGCAGGATGTTATAGACGTCAGGGTGCGCCTTCTCCATCTCGTCAAGCAGCAGAACGCAATGCGGGTTCTGATCCACGCCGTCTGTCAACATGCCGCCCTGATCAAAGCCGACATAACCAGGAGGCGCACCAATCAGGCGTGAAACCGCGTGCTTTTCCATGTACTCTGACATGTCAAAGCGCATCAGTTCGACACCCAGCGTGTCAGCAAGTTGCTTTGCAACTTCCGTTTTGCCCACGCCTGTTGGCCCTGCAAACAGATAGTTGCCAATCGGCTTTTCGGGTTCACGCAAACCGGCACGCGCCAGTTTGATCGCGGAGGATAGCGCCTCGATCGCTTTATCCTGACCAAATACAACGCGCTTGAGCGACTTCTCAAGATCCTTGAGCACCTCTGCATCGTCCTTGGACACGTTCTTGGGAGGGATGCGGGCTATTTTTGCCACGACATCTTCGATCTCTTTTGCGCCGATTGTCTTGCGGCGCTTGGATTCGGCCACCAGATGCTGGGCAGCGCCCGCCTCGTCGATCACGTCAATCGCCTTGTCAGGCAATTTACGGTCGTTGATATAGCGCGCAGACAGCTCGACCGCCGACTTGATGGCTTCGGCCGTATACTTGATGTGGTGATGCTCTTCGAAATAGGGCTTGAGGCCCTGCAGGATCTTGATCGCATCCGGGACCGATGGCTCGTTTACGTCAATCTTCTGGAACCGGCGGGCAAGGGCGCGGTCCTTTTCAAAGTGCTGGCGGAATTCCTTATAGGTCGTCGATCCCATGCAGCGCAGCTTGCCGCCCTGCAACGCAGGCTTAAGCAGGTTGGATGCATCCATGGCCCCACCAGAGGTGGCACCGGCCCCGATAACGGTATGAATCTCGTCGATGAACAGCACTGCGTCTTTGTGATTTTCCATCTCGGTCATCACAGCTTTCAGCCGCTCTTCGAAATCGCCGCGATACCGTGTACCAGCCAGCAAGGCGCCCATATCCAGCGAATAGATTGTCGCCTTTGACAAGACCTCTGGCGTTTCACCATTCACGATCTTGAAGGCAAGACCTTCGGCAATCGCGGTTTTGCCAACGCCCGGATCACCCACCAAGAGCGGGTTGTTCTTGCGGCGACGGCAGAGGACTTGAATACAACGCTCGACCTCGTGAGCGCGGCCGATCAAGGGATCAACATCGCCTTTGGTGGCTTTGGCATTCAGATCGACACAATATTTCGCCAATGCACTTTCTTTGTCTTCGCCATCGTTCGGGGCAATCGTTTCAGTCTCTTCGGCAGCGCCTTTGACAGAGCGCTGTTCGCCAAAGGCCGGATCTTTCGCCACGCCGTGGGCGATAAAGTTCACAGCGTCATAACGGGTCATGTCCTGCTCTTGCAGGAAATAGGCTGCATTGCTTTCGCGTTCCGCGAAGATCGCGACAAGCACATTCGCACCGGTCACTTCACTGCGACCAGACGACTGCACGTGGATGGCAGCACGCTGAATGACGCGCTGAAAAGCGGCTGTTGGCACAGCTTCAGACCCTTCGACGTCTGTGATCAGCGAAGATAGCTCTTCTTGAATGAAGTCTTCGAGATCCTTGCGCAGATCATCCAAGTTCACAGAGCAGGCGCGCATGACGCGTGCGGCGTCGGGTTCGTCGATCAACGCCAGCAGCAAATGCTCCAGCGTGGCAAGTTCATGTCTACGTTCATTGGCCAGCGCAAGCGCGCCGTGAATGGACTGCTCTAGTGTGGTCGAAAATGATGGCACCTGCTGTGCTCCTTCATATCGGGGGTCGATGCCTGCGTCGCACACATCTACCGTGGCCTCTTATCCTTAAGGTTTGGTTTTATTTGCCAACCTTCAAGGACTTTCTTCGATTTTGGCTTCACATTCTGCGTGATGCCTGTCTTTTGACCTGCTTTTCACCAGCGTTTCACAACAACGTGGTCAAAACTTGTCTTTCCGGGAGCGTACTTCAGCAAAAACATCCACGTCGGATATGTCAGCCATGCCCAAAACGGCCTTAAGTTCCGGATCATCTGCGCGCAAAAACGGGTTTGTGCGCTTTTCAACGGACAAGATCGAAGGGACCGTAAACTGCCCTGCTGCACGTGCCGCTGTGATCCCCTCAATACGAGACATAAGATCAGGATTGTCCGGGTCAAGGGAGGCCGCGAAACGCGCGTTCGCGGCGGTGTATTCGTGGCCCGAACAAATCAATGTTTCGTCAGGCAAGGCGCGCAGCTTTTGCATGCTGTCCCACATCTGCGCAGGCGTGCCTTCAAACAGACGCCCGCAGCCCAGCGCCATGAGGCTATCGGCGGTAAACACCAAAGCTGCATCAGGCATATGAAATGCGATGTGGCCAACCGTATGGCCGGACACATCAAGGATTTGCGTCATCTGCCCGCAGACGGTGACCATATCGCCCTCTGCAACGGCCAGATCAAGCGCGGGCAGACGATGCGCGTCAGCGGCAGCACCGATCACACGGGCAGAGCCACGCAAGGCATCCACGCCAGCGATATGGTCGTCGTGGTGGTGGGTGATCAGAATATCGCTTAGCTGCCAGCCGCGCGCGGCCAGTGCCGCCTGTATTGGGGCAACCTCTGGGGCATCGACTAAGGCAGTCTGCCCGGTTTCATGGTTATGAACCAGAAAAGCATAGTTATCCGTCCTGCAGGGAACCACGACTAATTCAACGGGTGATGTCTTTGTCATGGAATACCTGCCTTCTCTTGTTATGCTTACCCCACAGCTTTGCCCAAGGAGCCGCAAACCGCAATGCATCTGGACGTTCTTGATCTCCGAAATTTCTACTATCGCAGCGCGCTGGGGCGCGCGGCGCAAAAGGTGATCCGGGATGAACTGGTCGCGATGTGGCCCGATACCAAAGGACATATGGTGGTGGGGTTCGGCTTTGCCCTGCCGTTGCTGCGGCCTTTCCTGAAAGACGCGCGGCGGGTGATCGGGCTGATGCCCGGACCACAAGGGGTCATGCCTTGGCCTGCGGATGGAAAGAACGTCAGCGTCCTGTGTGAAGACACGCTTTGGCCGATTGAAACCGGCAAGGTGGACCGGCTCGTCATGCTTCACGGGCTGGAAACCACAGAACAGCCCTCGGTCTTGTTGGACGAGGCATGGCGCGTGCTGGGCCCGGGCGGGCGGGCAGTGTTCATCGTGCCCAACCGCGCAGGGCTTTGGTCACGGTCGGATGCGACGCCCTTTGGCTACGGCCGGCCTTATTCGCTTGGCCAACTCGAGGCACAGTTGCGCCGCCATCAATTCGTGACCGAGCGGACGATGTCCACGCTCTACCAACCGCCGTCGGCCAGGAAGGTCTGGCGTAAATCGGCAGGTTTTCTGGAAACGGTCGGGCGCAAGATGCCTGTTGTCGCGGCAGGTGGTGTGTTGATCGTCGAAGTCAGCAAGCAGATGGCAGCCCCCACAAGGCCAGGCCTGACCGAGGCCGTACGCAAACCTTTCAAAGCGTTGGAAGGCATTGCAAAGCCCAACCCAAAACCAGAGGCCGCACCTTCACGGACGATGGTCAGGGATGTGCCGCGCTAAAGCTCTCTTGCTTTGTTTTGCGATAGACCGGGTCACAAATGGGGTCGGCTCCCAAGGCAAGGGCGGGGAATTGCGATTGCCCTCTGGATCGCAATGCTCTCTAGAATTCTCTGGCAAGGACCAGGACCCAATATTGCTGCGATCCAGTCCCGGCTTTTGCGAGCGCGAAGTCTTCAAAACGCGGGTCAACATTGTTGGCTTGATGGCCCGAAGAATTCACCCAAGCGCGCAAGATATCTTCCTCGTCGTCCTGACCCCGCCCGATGTTTTCGCCTACGCGCTGCCAGTTATAGCCTGCAGCCGTCACGCGCGTCCCTACTGTTGATCCATCGCTACCGGTGTGGCTAAAGAAATTCCCTGCCAACATATCATCGGCATGCCTTTGGGCGGCGACACCTAGTCTGGAATCGTAGGTCACAGGTGCCGCGCCATTTACAGACCGGACACTGTTCAACATGCTGGCAAAGGAACGGTCAGGGGCATTGCTGATCGCGACAAGCGATCGTGCGGTGGCGCTCGCACTGGTGTCGATGCTATCATCGGTACCGGTACCGGTACCGGCACTACCGCAGGCCGCGAGTATGGATATCGCAAGGATGCAGACTGCTCTTTTCATTGCCTAAACCTTTCAGTCAACTGTTGCGGACGGTGTTTGAAGAAACAAAAAGACTACTCACTCAATGACATGCAGACCAGAGTTCCCACTTAACGACCCAGTCCGGCGATCTGCCTGCAAATAAAGGAACGCTTTGGTTGTTTCAGCAGGACATCCCCAGGCAGGCCGCAAAGAGACCCTGTAGACCACTCCGCTTTTCTACTGCGGATCTACCAGCAAGAGTGCCCAACGCACATCAGCTCCTGTTCCCGCTTTTCCAAGCCCGAAGAGCTCATAGTCTTCACTGGCCAAGGCATTTGCCAAATCAACCTGATTGCTGCCCTGACTTCCCGCTGCGCTGCCGGTGGTTGCAAACCCTGTCATAACTTCGCTGACCGCTAAATCACCCTGAGCAACCATCTGGACAATCTCATCCCATGGCAGTCCTGCATCATTGAGATCATCGCCGAGATCGCGCTCCACACCACCTCCAACGTCAGAGCCGGCCTCAAAAATGCTCAGATAGTTTCGGTTGAACATGTCGTTGGCGTGATTCTGCACGATAAGACCGACCCTTGAATCGAATTGGAGCGAAGCGAGATTTGCAGCGCGCAGGCCATCCAACGACGCTTGCGCTTGACTGGTCACGTCTTCCACCGGACGGGTTGGTGTCAGATCGACCCCGTTGCCCACGCCAAAACACGCGGGCAGCGCCATCAATGCACAAACAGTCACATACTTCTTCATCATGATTCTCCTTGCCCCGACGACATTGCTAAGGCCAACCGCGTTATGACAAAATTAAAATCACACGTTGCGGCAACAGACGGCAGCATTCCGCTTATAATTTATGCAGTCTTTGCAAATGCTTGCGCAGAAGCGCCCTGCGCTTGTTGAAGATAGAAAGAATGTTCATGCTGGCGGCTGACGTAGAAAGTGTCGTGGTGGTGAAGAAGACGAATCTCAAACGGGCTGTCTTGCTATGCGCAAGTATCTGGACAACGCCCGCATCGGCTCTGCCGGACCTGCAAGAGCGGGCGGAATCAGCACTTGTTGCAGGGGATCCTGCGCAAACTGTGGTCATTGCGGGCGAAATCCTCGCAACCAGCCCAGACAGTTTTGTTGGGCTGTACCTCTTGGGTCTGGCGCAGATGGAACTTGGAAACTTGGAAGAAGCTGCTGCCACTGGGCAGCGCGCCTATGACATCGCGGCCACAGAGGAGGCACGGTTTCAAGCCGCACGGCTCATCGCCAGTGCACGCTTTCAGAACGCCCAATACGTCAGATCGGAATTCTGGCTGCGCCGGGCTGCGAACCACGCTCAAACCGAACAGGACGCGCAGTCAATTGTGCTTGCCTATATCAACACCGTGCGTGCCAATCCGCTTTCGGTAGAGTTTACCGCTTTCGTGGCGCCCACCGACAACATCAATAACGGCTCAAATGACGGTATCTTGCGTCTGGAGAGCATTGGATTGACCTTTGAACTACCCGAAGACCGGCGCGCTTTGTCCGGCATCGCCTTTGCAATCGGCGCAGACCTTGACTACCGCCTGTCTCAAGACGCGTCCCAAATCACTTCTTTGACCGGGCGGCTGTCAGGGGAAACCTATCTGCTCTCGTCAGAGTCCAAAGACCTGCTTGAGTCGTCGCCAATCACAGCCGTCAGGGATGTTGAAGGTCGGGATTTCGCGACCCTTGTCGCCGAGATCGGCCTCAGGCGCAGACAAAACAACATCAGCCCCTTTGGCCCCGTCAGTGCTGGCATCAGTTTCGGGACCTTTTGGGAAGGTGGTGAAAGACTGGTGGATTATCAGGATCTGGATCTGCAGCAGACGTTCCCGATTGATCCTGATACATCAATCAATCTAGGGGTCTCGTTCCGCGATCAGCAATCTTTGACACCGTTCTTGCTGGATTCAAAAACATACGATTGGACTGGCAGCTACAATCGCGGTCTGGCGAATAATGATCTTTTCCAGCTGAGTTTTCTATACCGACAGCGCGAGGCCGGACCGGAGGGCTCTTTTGATGAATACCAGATTGGCTTTGGCTATGGCCTTGCAGAGCCTATCGCTGGCACACGGCTTTCGACCTCGATGCAGGTGGGTTACCGCGACTACCCCGAGTTTACGACAACACTGGACGGGCGTCGCGACCGCTTTGTGGGTGCGGAAGTCAACGCAACCTTCGTTGAATTTACCTACTTCGGGTTCTCGCCCAGCGTGACACTTTCGGCGCGACGTACAGAATCAAGTGCCGAGGAAAACACGTCTTCGACGGTGCAGTTTCTGATGGGGATTGAATCGAACTTTTGATGCTTGCGATTGCCGTTTGCATCTGGCCCATAAACACCCCTATGCAGATCGCATGACCGAGACCTTTGAGATCTTCCTCACCGCAACACCCGGACTCGAAGCCGCCCTGTATGCAGAGGCGCTGGAGAAAGGATTTGCCGGAGCCGCCGTGACCCAAGGCGGCGTCACCTTTCAAGGCACGTGGGAAGATGTCTGGCGCGCCAATCTTGTGATGCGCGGGGCGACCCGCGTACTGGCCCGTGTTGGCAGCTTCATGGCCTTCCATCTGGCGCAACTGGACAAACGGTCTCGCAAGTTTCCGTGGGGCGATATCCTGCGGGCCGATGTGCCTGTGCGGGTCGAGGTCAGCACCTCCAAGAAATCCCACATCTATCACGCAGGCGCCGCGACCCAACGGATCGAAACCGCGCTGAAAGACAGCCACGGCATGACCATCAGCCCCGACGCGCAAATCGTGATCAAGGTCCGGATCGACGACAACCGGGTGACGATCAGCCTCGATACCTCGGGCGAAAGCCTGCACAAGCGTGGTCATAAAGAGGCTGTCGGCAAAGCGCCCATGCGCGAAACGCTCGCCGCCCTGATGCTGCGCGAATGCGGCTATACCGGGCATGAACCGGTACTGGACCCGATGTGCGGATCGGGCACCTTCCTGATCGAAGCCGCCGAGATTGCGCTGGGGCTGAACCCCGGGCGCAGTCGTAGCTTTGCCTTCGAACAACTCGCGACCTTTGATGCGGTCAAGTGGGAGGCGATGCGCAAACAGTTCCCTGTCCACCGCGCCGACATCCCCCATTTCTATGGCAGCGACCGCGATGCAGGCGCCATCCGCATGAGCCGCGCCAACGCTGAGCGGGCGGATGTCAGCGACCTGATCACGTTCGAAAACCTCTCTGCCAGCGACATCCAACGCCCCGAAGGCCCGCCGGGTCTGATCATCTGCAACCCGCCCTATGGAGGACGGATAGGTAACCCGAAACTTCTCTATGGTCTCTATGCCAGCCTAGGCGAAACGCTTCGGGACAGGTTTATAGGTTGGCGGGTCGGGATCGTGACGAGCGAAACAGGTCTGGCCAAAGCAACAGGCCTGCCGTTCAAACCGAAAGGCGCACCCATCCCGCACGGCGGGCTGAAAGTGTGGCTATTTCAAACAGACCCACTGTAAGCCGGGGCCAGCCCCGACTCTCCAAATCGCCCAACGGGTGCGCGGCTAAACGCCCACCTCGACCCGCTTGACCTCAATCCCCGCCGCCTGCATCGCGGTCGCGGCGATATCTACTGCCGTCAGACCCGCGTCCGCATACATCGCATCCGGCGCTGCATGATCAATGTACCGGTCCGGTAGGGTCATCGTCCGCACCTGGCAGCGCCCGTCCAGCAACCCGTCATTGGCCAGATCATGCAGGACCATCGCGCCAAAGCCGCCTTTTGCGCCTTGCTCCACGGTGATCAATGCTTTGTGGTTGCGCAGCAGCTGCCGGATCAGCGCGCGGTCCAGCGGTTTGGCGAAACGCGCGTCGGCGATGGTGGTTGAAACGCCCTGTGCCGCCAGCTTCTCGGCCGCTTTCTGGCATTCCGCCAGATGCGCACCAAAGGACAGGATTGCGATGTCGGACCCCTCTTGCACGATCCGGCCTTTGCCGATCTCGATGATCTCGCCGCGCTCGGGCAGTTCCAGCCCGACCCCTTCGCCGCGTGGATAGCGGAAAGCAATCGGGCCCTCGTTATAAGCCGCAGCAGTGCGGACCATATGCATCAGTTCCAGTTCGTCCCCTGCGGCCATCACCACCATATTAGGCAGGGCGGCCATAAAGCCGATATCGAATGCGCCTGCGTGGGTAGGGCCATCGGCACCGACAAGGCCCGCACGGTCAATCGCAAAGCGGACCGGCAGGTTTTGCAGGGCCACATCATGGACCACTTGGTCATAGCCACGTTGCAGGAAGGTCGAATAGATCGCACAAAAGGGCTTGAGCCCGCTGGCGGCCATGCCGGCGGCAAAGGTCACACCGTGTTGTTCGGCAATGCCCACATCAAACACGCGGTTCTTGAAGCGCGCACCCATGATATCAACGCCGGTACCCGATGGCATCGCAGCAGTGACGGCAACAATGCTTGGATCGTGCTGGGCCTCGACCGTCAGCGCGGTCCCAAAGATTTTGGTATAGCTTGGCGCATTCGGGCGCGATTTGGCCTGCGCACCGCTGACCACATCAAATTTCGACACGCCATGCCCACGGTCTGCGCTGGTTTCGGCGGGGGCATAGCCTTTGCCTTTCCTTGTGCAGACATGGATCAGCACAGGACCAGTCGCGCGGGTGCGTGCGGCCCGCAGCACGGGCAGCAGTTGCGACATATCATGCCCATCAATCGGGCCGACATAGGAAAAGCCAAGTTCTTCGAACAAGGTTCCGGTTCCACCGGTCTGCATCCCCGTCACCAGATGGCGGGCGCGGCGGGCATGATCGCGCAAAGGACCAGGCAAGGCGGCCTCGAACCCTTCGGCCATCTTGTGCAGCTCGCCCATGGGCGAGGCATAAAGACCGGAGAGATATTTGGACATTGCGCCAACAGGGGGCGCAATCGACATCTCGTTGTCGTTGAGAATCACAAACAGGCGGCGCCCTTCGGCGCCTGCGTTGTTCATCGCCTCATAAGCCATGCCCGCACTGATCGAACCGTCACCGATCACGGCAATCGCATCGCCTGTGGGCATCCCCATATCGCGACCGACCGCAAAGCCAAGGGCCGCGGAAATCGAAGTGCTTGAATGGGCCGCACCAAAAGGATCAAACTCGCTCTCGGCACGTTTGGTAAAGCCTGACAGACCGCCCTCTTGGCGAAGCGTCCGGATGCGGTCGCGCCGTCCAGTGATGACTTTGTGGGGGTAGCACTGATGCCCGACGTCAAAGATCAGTTTGTCACGCGGAGTGTCAAAGACGGCGTGAATGGCGACTGTCAACTCGACCACACCCAGCGAAGATCCCAGATGCCCGCCCGTTTCCGACACCGCCGAGATCACCTCGGCACGCACGTCGTCGGCCAGATTGGCAATCGCCGTATCGTTCATGCGCCGGATGTCAGCCGGACCAGAAATATTATCGAGAAAGGGTGTTTCAGGGCGGATAGTCATGACAGCACCTTTGTGTTAATAAAAAAGCGCCGCAAGGGGGAGAACCCGCTTGCGACGCTAGTCTCCTGTAGCCAACAGGAAGGGAACTGGGGTCAAGACCCCAATGACGGACCAGCCAGGGAGGGTAGTCCGACAGCGAAGAAACAGGCGGTGCGTCGCGCGCCGCCTGTTCCAATTTGGCTAGACGGTTGCCGTATCTTCGACCACTTCGATCGTCAGAGACGACGAGCGGTTGATCGGATCAGGCGTTTGGCGGCTTTCGTCCGGCAAGGCACGTCCGATACCGGCAATCGCCGCAATAACGAACCACACAGCCAGAACAAAGATCGCTGCATAGCCTGCACCTTTGAGCATCAGGTAAGTGATGTCGGCAGACAACCGTGTCTTTTCGCTCATTTCGAGGATGTTTTCGCGTTCACTCATCATCTCTCTCCTTAGTTTACTGGCGCATAGCCATGGATTTGTGCCCAGACAAACCAGTTGTCAACAACCGTACCGGTCAGCAGGATTCCGATACCGCCTGTCAGCGGGGTCAGAACTGCGAACCACCACGCCCAGCGGTGGATACCTTCCATGGTGGCGTTAAAGCCCATGGTCCAGCGCCAGAACAATGCTGCACGTTCGGTCGCGGTGCCGCGGTCCACAATCTGCTCGATCTCGCGCTCACCGCCAAAGCGGCTTACAGCCAGGATCGTTGCACCGTGCATCGCGAACAGCAGGGCGGAACCATAAAGGAACGCAATGCTCAGCGCGTGGAACGGATTGTAGAACAGGTTACCGTAGGTGATCGAAAACAGGTTGGTCCAGTCGAGGTGCGGGAAGATGCCGTAAGGTACAGCCTCTGACCACGATCCCATCAGGACAGGCCGGATCAGACCCAGAACGAAGATCAGCCACAGCAGGGCAGCAAAAGCCCAAGCCACATGCAGCCCCATGCCCAGAGCCTTGGCGCGGGTATAAGTCCGCATCCACCAGGCACAGCACCCGATCAGGAAGAAGAAGCTGGCAATAAGCCACCATCCACCTTCATTGAGAGGTGCAAACCCAAGCCCGTACTCTGGACCTGGAGGCTCAAGTGCCAGCCAGAACAGATCCCGCATGAACACGCCTGGGCTATAGTCTACTTGCGCCCAGAAGTTCATGCCGATGATAAAGAACCATGTGGCAAAACCGATGACGGCAACCATGCCATAGGACCCAAGATGGACCGGACCAATCTGAGCGTTGCCGAACAGACCAGCAAGGGTCGAGAACCGGGTTCCGGTGGTCCGCTCGCGCATGGTGTCTGCATCAGCAGCAACGCCCATCTCGGCCGGTCCTTGGACCTGAACTTGTGTGAAGATATTTTGATATTCAGCCATTTTTCATACCCTCCTACAGGTTTACCCACCAAGGCAGTTCATAGTACCAATCCCACCAGACGATCCATTCTTCGAACCAGACAGTGCCGGAAATCACGATACAGACCGCGCTCCAGAAACCTGCACTCAGCGCAAGGAACAGGCCCAGGCGGTGAATACCCAATGGCCCGATCGAATAGCCGATCAGATCACGGAAATAGGTGTCTTCGTGGTCAGGCGACGTGATCGGCTTGCCTTTGCCAGGATTGACCGCTGACAGAACCAGCGAACCGTGCAACGCAAGTGCCACTGCTGTGATCCAGAAGAAGCTGATCGCGATCATATGCGCAGGGTTGTAGTGAAAGTTGCCGTAGGAATAGCCCACGTTATTCACCCAATCGAGGTGGCTGAAGATACCGTATGGGAACGCATGTCCCCAAGCACCAAGCAAGACGGGGCGAATAACGACAAGCGTTACATAAGCCAGAATTGCGATGCTGAAGGCAAAGGGAACGTGATACCCGATGCCCAGTTTGCGGCAGATCTCCACCTCACGCATCATCCAACTAACAAATGCGCCAATCGCACAGATCGTGATGATCTGCCAAAGGCCGCCATCCATCAGCGGTGCGAAACCCAAGCCATATTCAAGTGGCGGAGGGTTAATCGAAATCAACCATGGGTTCCACGTGGGGCCTTGGCTGGCCCCATAAAAAATTAAAATCGTCCCTAGGACGGCGAAAAAGAACGTCGTGACTCCGAAGAAGCCAACGTAAAATGGCCCCACCCAAAAGTCGAACAGATCACCGCCTACCAATGTCCCGCCACGGACCCGGTATTTTCTCTCGAAGCTGAGCTGTGCCATCTTCCAATCTCCATTCATTGACAGGCCCTGCATCCGCATTCGGTGCGCCCTGTCATCGTCAATGTCGGTGTTTGCTACGGGCGGATCAGCAGGCCCGCCCGTAGCGTGATTTAGTCAGCAAAGCTGATTACATTCCGCCAAAGGCGAGCTGGAACCAGTTTGTGCTTTCATTGCTCAGCAGAACGAGGTGAATCATTGCTGCCAGCAAGAACAGGAATACGCCCTGTGCCACGAAAACGCGGCGTGGGTCGAATACCAGCCAGATCTTGTAGAACTGTGCCATGTGTTAATTCTCCTACCAGCTGAACCAAGGAAGCTTGATGTACGTCAGTACGTGAGCAACGACTGCAACGATCGTGAAGATCGTGAAACCGCTCATGTAAACTGCGTGCAGCTCCTGGGCCTGCTCGTCAGTGAGACCTGTGAAAGAAAGGTCAGATTTGTCAGCCATGTTTTGTCTCCAAAATAAAATACTGACGCCGCGCACCCCCCGCGGCCGGGTTACGACAGAAGCTCTTCCTCTGCCCCAATCCGTCATCCCGGGGGGGAATGACGAACATCGGATGCCCGTTTCCGGACAAATGTCTTGCCATCAGCTTCATGCGCTGAAGATCTGTGGCGTAATGATGCGGGCCTGGGTCCAGGCCTTTGCGATAGGCCCTTTTTCAGGCAGCTCCATCCGGCGTGCAGCACTCAACACCCAAGTCAGGATGCAAAGCGGCAAAGTGGCCAGAAAGATCAGCGTGAAGTAGGCATAGTACTCTCTTTTCGGTGGCGCAGTCCGTGCCCGTGAAACGGGGGCGTCTGTTGTAAAGTCAGTCATGTGCGTCCTCCAGAGGATGGTTGCAGTGCTGCGACGGTCTCCAGCACGACCCTGTCGTTGCCGGCGTCAAGTGCTGCCCGTTCGGCAGCATCCCGCAGCGATTTGGCTGCGGAAATTCGTGTCAGGATCGGGTGTGTAGCCACGATCTCGTCCAGCTTGGCCTGTGCATCCGCGTCCCAAGGGAAATCGCGGCGCAAGGGTGTCAGCGTGGCATCGGTTTTGTCCATCTCCGTGGCCAAAGGCAGGATGTGGAACAGTGCATCGAACAGGCCGTTACAGACCTCTTGCAAGATATACGTCGCACCGGCGTAGCCCATGAACGGCGTGCCGGTTGCACGGCGGATCGCAGCACCGGGGAAGCTTGCGGGAATGAACACTGGGGAGGGTCCATGTCCGGCTTTCATCTCGGCCAGATACATTTTCTCGTTGATAGACCCCATCACGATCAGCGGGCGCTTGCTATGCAGCATCGCGCGCACTTCGTCGTTGTTGGTCTTCTTGCCGCGCGTCCGCGCCACCGCAAAGGCGCAGGGGAAACCCAGATCGCCCTCAAGGAAATGCCGCACGCCACGGGCGTAAGTTTCGTTCGCGACAATGGCGAATTCAGCGGTCGCAAAGAAATCCTGCGTCACAGAGCGCCACAAATCCCAAACCGGCTTGATGGTCGAATGCTTTTCGCGCTCGATGAATGGTTCAGGGTCCAGCCCCGTCAATTCGCCCAGTTTGCGCAGGAATTTCGTTGTTGAATCAATGCCAAAGGGGGCTTGTAGATAAGGCTTGCCCAGCACTTCACACAGACCACGACCAAACTCGCGATACATCGTGACGTTGACATCGGCATTCACCAGATTGCGCATCTCGGCGACATGGGCACCAAGCGGCATGACCATGTTGACCTCGGCACCAATGCCTTCGACCAGCCGCCGTATTTCGGCCAGATCGGAGGGCATGTTGAACGCGCCATACATCGGCCCAAGGATATTCACGCGGGGGGCTGCCCCCTCTTCGCGCTTCTTCTCTGGGGGCATCCGACCTTTGGTCATGCCAAATTCGGTAAAGATCCAAGTCATCGCGCGGTCCGCACATTCCCACTGATCTTCATCAATGGTGCGGGGCAGAAAGCGTTGGATGTTCGTGCCTTGCGGGGTCACACCGCCACCGATCATTTCTGCGATCGAGCCAGTTACGACAACGGCAGGCAAAGCAGGATCAAGCGTTTCCCAAGCCCGCTTCATCGCGGTTTCGGTGCCTTCGCCCATCTCGGTTTCACCCAGTCCGGTGACAACAATCGGCAATTCATGTGGTGGCAAGCCGTCAGTGTAGTGCAGCACAGAGGTGACGGGGAGGTTTTCGCAACCAACCGGGCCGTCAATGACGACTTGCAGGCCTTTGACGGCACAGAATGCATAGATTGCACCCCAATAGCCGCCTGCGCGATCATGATCAGTGACAAGCATCAGATCATCTCCTCTGCTTTGGCGGCACGTGCCATTTTATCGAGCTTCTTCTGATGGGCGGCACGGAAATCGGGGCGCAAGTTCGGCATGCCTTCCCAGACGCCAGCAGTGTCTTCATGGCCCACGCCCTCGAAGAAGGCGCGCATCTTGTCCATCTTCTCTTTGCCTGCAATGGCAGCGTTCACGACTTGGGCCAGCGAGCCAGCACCCGCCGGCCCCATGAGTGGCCGCGCAGAAATCAGATTAGTGTAATAGAGAGACGGGATACCGCGTTCTTTGGCATGCTGAACAACGGGTGTCGTGCCAATCGCCAAATCAGGCTTGATCGCATCAACAGCAGCCAGATCATCCTCGAGCGAGGCGCGATAGACAACTTTCACGCCACGCGATGCCAGCCACTCCGCATCATCCTTGGACCAAGGCGTTTTGGGGCAAGCTGTGCCGACATAAGGCACATCCGCGCCACTTTCGATCAACAGACGGGCAACCAGAAGTTCAGAACCCTCGTAACCCGACAGGGTTACAGTCCCGTTGATCCGCGCCCCCTTCAGAGCCTCGCTTATCACTGGCAAGAAAGCGTTTTGCGCGGCAGCAATCTGCGCCTTTGGTACGTTGTACGCCTCGCCGATATTCATCAGCCACGCGGCTGTTCCATTATAGCCGACAGGGGCAGAACCAACGACCGTGCGGCCCGCCGCCTGAAATTCGCGGACAGAGGCCGTGTAGAACGGATGGATCGCCGCCACGACACCACAGTCGAGTGCAGCATAAAGTTCGCGCCACTCCCGAGTGGGAACCACCGGACCAGCGGCCAGACCCATCGGCCCAAGCATCGCGCCGATCATCATCGGATCAGCGGGGAACATTTCACCCAGCAAGGCAACGGTTGGACGGTCTGACTTGCCGCCCACAGGGCGGGCAACGGGACCTGCCTTGATCTCTTCACGGGCGTAATTCAGCATCGCACCGGCCAAAACATCCTTGGCTTCGGCGTGTGTCGGGATACCGAAACCGGGAACATCGATACCAACGATGCGAACGCCGTTAATTTCTTTGGGCAGCAACCGCAGCGGCACGCCCGACGCGGTTGGCACGCACAGGTTCGTCACCACAATCGCGTCATAGCGGTCTGGATCAGCCATATCGTGGACGCTCTCGCGAATGTCCTCGAACAGTTTACCCGTTACCAATGTCTCTGAATTGAACGGCACATAGCCAACCGAACGGCGTGCGCCATAAAAGTGAGAAACAAACGTGAGGCCGTATACACAACAAGCCGAACCGGATAGTACCGTGGCCACACGCTTCATCCGTAGGCCTACGCGTAAAGACCCGAACGCAGGGCACATGCTCTGCGGTTGATCATGGGGTCCTTTCGGATAGTCCTCGGCATATTGGTCAAGAATGTCGGATTTGCCCGCGGCACGCGCGGCAGCCTCCATCGTTCCTGCATTTGCCGTGCAACCGCCCTCAAGGGCCGTTGCCTGCTTTCCAGCATCAAGCTGCGGTGACACTTCTTCACGCGCTACACCCTCGATGATCTGGACGTTGCCAGCCTCATCATAGCCGACTTCATAGCCTTGGGTGTCGGAATCATGCGTCATATTTGGCGCTCTCTTTGACGGCGGGGGCGGATTGCATGATGTCACGCAACAGTTTTCTCATTTGCTCGGGTGTGGCACCTGCAAGCATCTGGCGGACTTCGTCCAAGACTTCTTTTCGGGGATCAGGCGTCATCATAAATGACCTCCAGGCTCTCTTTTGGCTGGGCATTCTTGCCGCGCATGTCGACGTCGGTGGCTGGAACCAACTGATAGTCGCCGCCGGTGTCTTTGGCGTCGAACAGGCCAAGCAAGCCATCTTGATCAAGCGGGTTGGGACGCACAGGTGGTGCAATACCAACTGCGTCAGCCAGAGATTCAAACATCGGACCCCATTGGCTCTGATGTGTGCCAACGATCTGGTAATTGGCACTTTTCTTTCTCAGGTCGTCGTCTTGGGGGATGGCGGCGAGAACCGGAATACTGACCGCTTCGGCAAAGGCCTTGGCTTCACCTGTTCCGTCATCCTTGTTGATGACAAGGCCCGCCACCCCAACATTACCACCAAGCTTGCGGAAGTATTCGACTGCGGAGCAGACATTGTTAGCAACATAAAGCGATTGGAGATCATTAGAGGCAACCAGGATAACTTTCTGCGCCATGTCGCGCGCAATGGGCAGGCCAAAGCCGCCGCAGACTACATCACCAAGGAAATCCAAAAGAACATAGTCAAAGTCCCAGTCGTGAAATCCCAATTTCTCGAGCAATTCAAATCCGTGAATGATCCCACGGCCACCGCAGCCGCGACCGACTTCTGGGCCGCCAAGCTCCATTGCGAAAACACCGCCGCGCTTAAAGCAGACGTCGCCGATTGCCACTTCTTCGCCCGCCAGTTTCTTCTTGGCAGATGTCTCGATGATTGTCGGGCAGGCCTTGCCGCCAAACAGCAGGCTTGTTGTGTCGGATTTAGGGTCGCAGCCGATCAACAGCACGCGCTTGCCCATTTCCGCCATCATGTGGCTGAGGTTTGCGAGCGTGAAGGATTTGCCGATACCGCCTTTGCCATAGATCGCGATGATCTGGGTCTTGGATGTGGGTGGGCCTTGTGGAACCTCAAGCGTGGGTTCTTCATTGGCTTCGTCCCGCAAGCGCTGGTCGAAATCCTTCAGGTTTGGAATTTCATCTTTCATGCGGTTCCCCAGTTCAAAATCATTTTCAGGCAAGCAGGATCAGTAAAGGCGGTCTGATAGGCTGTTGGAGCCGCCGCTGCCGGTTGTTCGTGTGTAATCAGATCGGCCAGTTCGAGCGTGCCGTCTTCGGCCAAAGCTTTCGTGGCGATCATGTCGTCCGCAGCCCATTCTGAGCTGATGCGGAAACGCGCCTCTTTCATGAAAGCAGGCGGGAAAGCGAATTGGAGCGGTGCTGTGTAAAAGCCGGCCAAGACGATCTCGCCACCTTTGGCGATGCGACCGATCCAGTCATTCAGCAAATCACCGCGGCCCGATGCGTCATAAACCGACTTATAATCGCGGCGCGGGTCGGTTTCAGGTGTCAGAACCTCATAACCCGAAGCGCCCGCCATACGGATAGGGTTCACTTCCCAGACCGTCGGCGCAGGCGCACCAGAGGCGATGGTCAAACGGGCCAGCAAACGACCCAGAACACCGTGACCGATGATAAGATCAGGCACAGCTTTGTTCGGACCTGCCATGGCATGACGCGCCGTAGCGGCAAGTGCCAGCAATGCACCCCCTGCGCCCAGACCACGGTCGATCCGTGTGACCCGTGACGCTTTGGTCACGACACGCTGGGCTGCTGCACCAAAGAGGCCAAAGGCACCTTCATAGCAGTTGGCACCCGGAACAAAGACATGCTCGCCAACACGGAAACCACTGTCGGGACCGGCCTCAACAACCTCACCCGCAGCCTCATACCCGGGGATCAACGGATAGCCCATTCCGGGGAACGGAGGCATTTCACCTGTCCAGAACAACTTTTCTGTTCCAGTCGAGATGCCGGAATACTTGATTTCAACAACAAGATCGTCCGCGGCGGGCGCCACGATTCCCACCGTATCAAGCGACAACGCGCCTGGTGCTGTAAGGATAACGGCCTGTGTTTCCAACGTTTTCTCCCTGTTGTGGCGATAGTTGAGCGATTCAACCGGCAACAACCTTGTAAAATCTAGTTTAGCCTGCCATCGCGTGGTGTCAATTAAATTAGACACTTACGGTGTCAACTTTTCCTTACACCCGTAACGACAGAGGTAATGAACGGTCGGCGCGACCTGAGCGTCTTGATGTCTTCAAAGCCTGCATTCCGTAAAAGTTCCGCGATCTGGGCCGCAGAGCGCGCGCGCCCCGTCCGCATCGCCATGCAATAGAGGGCGAAATAGGCGTCTCCAGCACGCTGCGGCGCTGCGCCACCCGTCATTGGCTCGGAAATCAGGATACGACCGCCATCGGGCAATGCGGCATGAACCGCTTTGAGCAGTTCGGCCACCGTTGCATCGGCATGATCGTAAAGCACTCGCACCAAAGAGATCATATCGGCACCTTCGGGTAACGGATCATCTCGGAAGGAACCGGGCACGATGTCGGCGCGCTCTGATAGTCCAGCGGCAGCGAATCTCTCGCGCGCGGCCGGTGCCACTGCGGGCAGATCAAAAAGGGTCATCTGTATATCTGGATAGGCCGCACCAACAGCCGTCAGGAAAGCCCCGGTCCCACCGCCGATATCTGTGATCGCCTGCACATCCTTCAAGCTGACCGCAGCAAGCGTATCCTCGGCGACAAGCGCCTGACTATCGGCCATCAACTGGGAATATGTCGCCGTCGTTGCCGGATCAGTCGCGCCGCCTGCGCCAAAAACATAGGGCCAGAATTCCGCCAGTTCGGTTTCAACTTCTCCCCGAAAGAAGGCCACGGGATCGGCCAAATCAAGATAGAGCACATCGTGGTGGTCGATCATTCCCGCTAGCCCCGGCACGCCCGCCAAGGCAGCCCCACGGGTCGTCAATGCATAGCGCCCGGAACGACGACGCTTGATCAGCCCGATGGCGGTCGCGGCCGCCAAAAGCACCGGCATCCGGTCCGGCGGAACGTCAACCTTCATGGCAAGAGCCTCTGCCGTCATTTCCTGCTCCAACAGGATCTGCGGCATATTCAGCCGGACAAAAGCTTGCAGAATCTGGCTGTGGCAAAAGCCCGCGACCAGATCGAACATCGCCTCGCCCTCCGCGCGCACAATCCGCCGCGTCAGGGGAAAGCGGGCTGCCCAAGTCTGAAACCCGCGCGATGCCAGAAGGCGCGTCAACCGTCCGGCGCGCTTTGCAGCCCCACGCGGGAGCGCAGGCCCATCTATCATAAGGTCGAGGTCGGTCATTTATTCGCCGGGAACGGTTGGCCTGGTGCGCGCGCCCGCAGGGACAAGCTTATCAGCGTAAGCCTTGACCATTTGGGCAAGTGCAGCTTCGCCCGGGCAGGCCGGGATCGACGAAATCGCACCACCAAGAATATCATCAAAGCGCTGGATGGCACCTTGGACACCATAAGAGGCAACGGCGTTGGGCCGCCCATGCAGATCGTCCTGACCGGCAGGCTTGCCAAGGGTCTTTTCATCGCACAGCGCATCACGCAGATCATCGGCCACCTGAAACGCTTCGCCGATGCGCGCGCCCAGCTCTTCCCAAGGTTCAGCCTCTTGGCCCGCGGCAACAGCACCCATTTGAGTGGCCGCAATAAACAGCGCGCCAGTCTTGGCCTGATGATAGGCCGAAAGGTCAATCGTATCTTCGCTTTCCCAGCCTTGCCCCGCACAAATGCCAAAAGGCATTCCGGTGCGGGTGCCCAGAATGTCGATCAAGCGCAACGCCCGCTCCGGCACATCAGCGGCGGCACGGGCCAGAACCTGAAATCCCATGATGATCAGACTGTCACCTGCAAGCACGGCCAAGGGCTGCGAAAACGCCTTGTGCAAAGCAGGCTTGCCCCGGCGCATATCGGCATCATCAAAGCAAGGCAGGTCATCATGCACAAGGCTGGCACAATGGATCAACTCTAGTGCAACGGCCGCCGCATTCGTCAATGTGGGACGATCATCACCGCAGGCCATGGCTACCGACGTCAGGATCGTCGGCCTGATGCGCGCGCCACCCGGGGTTACAGCATATTCCAGCGCCGCTGCCAGTTTGGCAGGGGCGACACCACCCTGACCATGCGCAATGGCCTGCGCCATTGTTGCGTCAATACGCTCGGAAATTTTCATGCGCGTCTCCTTTGTATTCTATAGTGTCAATTTTAGTTTACATATGTCAATGTAAATCAAACGTAACAGATGACTCGGATTCAGATGCGGTCGCAAACGCCTAAAATCGTCATTATCGGCGCGGGCATTGGGGGGCTGGCAGCAGCATTGCGCCTCAGCCACCATGGCTGTGACGTGACAGTGCTTGAAGCGCACGGCGGACCCGGCGGTAAAATGCGCACAGTGCCCTCTGCGGCAGGGCCGGTCGATGCGGGACCAACGGTTTTGACAATGCGGCCAGTCTTCGCCTCGCTTTTCGCGGATGTCGGAGAAGACCTGAGTTCCCATCTCACACTCAAGCCCCTGCAAACACTGGCGCGACACTATTGGGACGACGGGGCATGCCTTGACCTGAGCGCGGACCACGACCAATCCCGGGCAAACATTGTTGCGACCTTCGGCACGAAAGCAGGCCAAGAATTCGCGGCCTTCTCGGCAAGGGCAAAACGGCTGTTCGACGCATTCGATGCCCCTATGATGCAAACGCCGGAACCCGACCAGTTTGCCGTCACCAAGACAGTCCTCAAGCAACCGCGTCTGATCGGGGATATGGCACCGCACAAATCACTTGCGGGGCTGCTCAAAGCTTCGTTCAGTGATCCGCGACTGGCGCAGCTGTTCGGGCGCTACGCCACCTATGTCGGCGGTTCGCCCTATGCATCGCCTGCGATTCTCTCTCTGATCTGGCAAGCAGAGGCGCAGGGCGTCTGGTCTGTCACGGGCGGAATGCATCAACTGGCACAAGCCATCACAAGACTTGCAAAGGCACGCGGGGCGGATTTCCACTATCACGCTGTGGCCAGGCGGATCACGAAACAAGACGGCCGGATTAATGGGGTGCAAACCGATCATGCCCATTTCCCGGCCGATATTGTGCTGTTTAACGGAGACCCCCGTGCCCTTGTCACGGGCCTGCTCGGAGAGCCTGCAAAAGCCGCCTTAACGCCAGCGCAAGTCGAACCGCGCAGCCTGTCCGCTTATGTCCACGCCTTTGCGGCGGTCCCGTCCGGTCTCGATCTTGCACATCACACTGTGTTCTTCGGACATGACCCAAAGGCCGAGTTCAAAGCACTCGCCAACGGCGAGATGCCCAAAGACGCCACGCTTTATCTCTGCGCCCAGGATCACGGCACAGTCACCCCCGACGCCATACAGCGTTTCGAGATTATCATGAACGGCCCGCCAGTCCCACGCGACCCCGAGAAGGAAAAACCACCATGTCAGACACAGATTTTCGCGCGTTTCCGGGACTTCGGCCTCTCGTTCACTCCGACACCGGGACCAGAGGCGCTGACCACCCCGCAGGGGTTCGACGCGCTGTTTCCAGCGAGCAGCGGTTCCCTTTACGGGCGGAGCCCGCACGGCATGATGGCGGCCTTCAAACGCCCGACGGCACGGACCAAGATCGCGGGCCTCTACCTTTGCGGGGGCGGGGCACATCCGGGGGCGGGGGTGCCGATGGCAACCCTCTCCGGTCAGCACGCGGCCGCGGCGATCATGACGGACCTTGCTTCCATCTCGATGTCCCGCCCAACGGCTACGCCTGGTGGTACATTGACGGGATCAGCGACTGTGGGACCAAAGCGGTCTCTGTCATAGGGTTTATCGGATCGGTGTTTTCGCCGTGGTACGCATGGTCGGGGCGCAAGGACCCCGCCAACCATTGCTGCATCAACGTCGCCACCTATGGACCCGGCGGGCGCTTTACGATGACAGACCGGGGGCGCGCAGCACTCAAGACCACGCCCGACACCTTACAGGTTGGTCCCTCGTCCATGCACTGGACCGGCAAGGACCTGATCATCGACATTGACGAGATCAGCGGCCCGCCCATCATCAGCCGCGTACGCGGGCAAATCACGATCACGCCGCATGCCATGACCAACGTCGAACTGCCGCTGACCCCCGACGGCGCACACATCTGGCGGCCCTTCGCGCCGTCGTCTGACATCAAGGTCGAACTTGAGGCCAAAGGCTGGCAATGGTCCGGCCACGGCTATTTCGACAGCAACTTTGGGACAAGGTCGCTGGAGGAAGACTTCAGCTTCTGGACATGGGGGCGGTACCCGACCAAAGCAGGGGCCACCTGCATTTACGACGCAGTTCGACGGGACGGGACGACACTCGACACCGCGATCGCCTTTGACAGTGAAGGCAACGCGCAAATCGTCGATGCGCCACCCCGCACCCGTTTCAAACGGTCGCTCTGGCAGGTCATGCGCGAAACCCGCGCCGATCCCGGGGTGATGCCCAAACAGGTGCTGAACATGCTGGACGCGCCGTTTTATTCAAGGTCCGCCGTGCAAACCCAACTGGACGGAGAAGTCGTGACAGGCGTGCACGAGGCGCTGGACCTCAACAGATTCCGGTCACCGCTGATCAAGCCGATGTTGGCGGTGCGGGTGCCAAGACGGGCGGGTTGGCTAGACTGAATGACTGCTTTGAGGCCAATGAAGTCATTGCAAAGTGCCCGCTTCAGGGCGCCGTGGTACCAGTTGCGACGCATCTGCAGGACAAGCTACACGGTGCCAGATGTTTCAAGTTAAATTCTTAAAGTGTGGCAGGTAGGAACACGGCAATCAAAGTTTTAGGTCAGATGACGCACGCCTTGAAATCGGTTGAAGAAAACTGGCGTGGTGGGAAAGCATCACTGCGGTTTCTTTTGGGCGCACCTGCAGCAATGGGCAGGATAGCGCGCGGAGAACAAGTAGGCAGGCAGGCGCGCGCACCGCTTGAAAGCTTGTTCGCTACGTATCTTGAAGACTGTCGGTTTGAAGTTGCTGTCGAAGGAGATATTCCTGCTGCAGGCACAGGGTGCATCCTTTCTCACAACGAGACATCGTTCGCGGACTTGGCGGCATATTTCGTGGCGATCTGGCCGCATGTAGATCAGCTCGCCGGCGCCGATGTCTATCGGCATATCCCCTTTGCCCGCAAAGCCTGTGCAAAAATCGATATCGAGCTGGTCGCGCGGGGTAACCGAAGGTCCACCGACCTTCTTGTCGACCGCATGGTGGCCGCGGCGCAGGCTGGCAAAAGAGTTGGTTGGGGCGGTGAAGGCAGGCTTTCGGGCCGGGACGGGATCGGCCGTTTCAAGGTGGGCGGCAGCATCATTGCGATCAGGGCAAAGGTACCCATAATTCCCGTGGCGATACATGGTGGGCATCATGCCATGCAGCTTGGAACTGTCAGGGCACGTCCAGGCAAGATCAGCGTTCGGTTCTGCAAGCCCGTTTCCACAGAAGATTACGAAGAAGCCGACGCGCGGGACCTAGCAGACAAATTGCAACGGGTCGTTTCTGAAAACTACGCTCTGCTTTCCGACCGACGGGTGGATTTCAGATAGCCGCTTGTTGGGTATTCCATGACTTTTCGCAGCGAACCAAGAGCATGCTCCAGCGTGCCCAAGCCAGCATCGGGTTTGGGCAAGCAGCCATTCCCTAAAGAAAGAATCGCGGCAGAAAAAGTCCCGGAAAGCAAAGATTCACCCCCCCAGCGTCACGATCACCCCGCCCGCTGCTTGCGCATCTTCTGCGTCATGCGTCACCATCAAGACCGGCAGCGCTCTTGCGCGTGCGCGGTCGAATACCATGTCGCGCACTTGCGCGCGCAGGGCGGCATCCAGCCGCGAGAAGGGCTCGTCCAGCAGCAGCGCGCAGGGCTCTGACAGCAGCATCCGCATCAGCGCCACCCGCGCCTTTTGCCCGCCGGAAAGCGTTGCGGGGTCTCGGTCTGCGAAGCCGCTCAGGCCGACCTCATCCAACGCCTCCTCGACCTTTGCCTTGCGCTCGGCGGCACCCCCACCGGGGCGCAAACCAAACGCCAAGTTTGCCCCAACCGACAGATGCGGAAACAGCAGATCATCCTGAAACAAAATTCCCACACGCCGCTGATGCGGGGCCGCATGTGTGATGTTGTGCCCGTCCAGCCAGACTTCGCCAGTCGCTGCGAAATCGCAAGACAGCGTGCCTGTGATATAGGCAAGCAAGGTGGACTTGCCGACGCCTGATGGCCCCATGACCGTCAGCACCTCACCGGAACCAATATCATGCGTCAGCGATAACAGCGGCGCGGCGCTCTTGGAAATCGTCACATTCCGCAGGGATAGACCCTTATCCATGCTGCAAACCCCTTCTGTTGCGCCAGACCAGTGCCGGGATCAGCAAGGCCAGCGCGAATGGCACCAAAGCCGCCCCTGTCTGCATCAGACCATAAACCGCAATCGCGCGCCTGTCCCCGCCAGAGGCAAGCGCGACCGCCTCGGTTGTCAGTGTCGCGATCCGTCCGCCGCCAATCAGCAGCGTCGGCAGATATTGCCCGACAGACACCGCCAGACCAACGGCTAAGGCAGTCAGGATCGGACGCAAAAGCATGGGCAGGCGTACGCGCCAGAGCACACCATCGGCGCTGGCCCCCAAAGCGGCAGCAACCGTGCCCATGCGCCTGTCCCAAGCGCGAAACGGATCCGCCAAGGATAGAAAGACGTAAGGCAATACAAAGACCAGATGCGCCATCATCACCGGCAATCGCCCGATATCGGCCCCGAGGTTCAACATCAGCGTCTGCAAGCCCGGCAAGAACGCCGTTTGCGGGATCAGTAGTGGCAGATAAAGCAACCAGACAGCCCGCTGGCTGAACGACAGGCCATAGCGGTACTCGGCCTCCAGACAGCCGATCGTCAAGACAATCGCCACAAGTCCCACGGTCAGCGCAATCAAGGCGGTCTCGCCAAAGGCCGAAAGTGTACCGGGGCCAAAGCGGACCCAGTTGCGCGCGGTAAAGGCGTCAGGGAAAGCTTCTGGAAAGCCCCAGAACCCCGCAAAAGACCACAGCGCCAGAACAACCAGCCCCAAAAGAACGATCAGCGCGGAAGCAGAGCCACCGACAAGCGCCGCACCCGCGACAATGGTATCAAATCTGCCGCGCGCGCCTGATGCGATCCAGCGACGCCCCAGCCTTGCGACAACAGCTTCTCCGATACGCCAAACGACCAGCGCGCCAATGACCAGCGCAAGTTGCAGCAAGGCCCCGGCAGCAGCCTCCAGCCGCATCGCAAGGTCGGGATCCGACATCCACTTGACAATCTGCACCGACAGGGGCGGCGGCGTGTTGGGCCCAAGGATGACAGCCACATCGACGACGGACATGGAATAGGCCAGCACAACATAGACGGGCGGCCTGATCTGGGCATAAACCCTTGGAAAGACCGTCTTGAGCCACCCCGTCACCCGCCCATAGCCCAGCGCCTGCGATATGGTTACGCTGCGCTGCGCGTCCGCCTGTCCCAAGGCCGCTAAGGTGATCAAGAGCAGGAACGGCACTTCCTTCACGATCAAACCCGCTGTCATCGCAAGGCCCCAGGTGTCTTGCACGATCAACAGGTCTGGGGGGCGGTCCCATCCCGTCAGGCCGGGCGAGGCCAACCGAGACAACCACCCCGAAGGGGCAATCAAAAACGCCAGACCAAAGGCAGCGGCCGCATGGGGCACCGACAGAAGCGGCGACAACAGCCGCTCGAGAGCGCGAAAAGGCCGTGTGCCAGACCAACCTGCGGTGACCAAGATTACGATGGCGAGCGAGATCACGGTCGCCAGAAGGCCGGTAGAGAGCGATAGAAACACCGCACGCGGCAAACCTGCCCATGCAATCAGATCGCGAAACGGGTCAAGCGACGGGCCGGTCAGCCCCGCCGCAGGCAAATGACCGAACGCAGGCAACACCGTCCCCCAAAGCCCAGCCGCCACCGGCCCCAACATTGCAAGCAACGTCAGGATCGGCAGGACCGGCAGAAAAAGGCGGCGTCTGCGTGCGGCTGTCACGTGTTACTGCGCAACACCAAAGCGCTGCATCCAGTCATCAGCGATCCGCGTCATCCAGCTTGGGTGCGGCTCGGCCTGCACAGTGCCAAGTTCCGCAGGCGACAAGGTCGCGATGCCCAGTTCCAACGCGTCAAACAAGGCACGATCCTCTGCAGACAAAGCGGCCATGTTCAGCACGGTGCCATAGCCCAAAATCTCTGGGTCCTGCGCACGGGCCTGCGCCTCGGGCGACATCAGGAAGTTGGCGACAACCATCGCGCCTGCCTTAGAGCCGGAGTTGTAGGGAATGGCCACGAACGACGCGTTCCCGATGGTGCCTTTGTCCAACACAAAAGTGCGGGCAGTGGGCGGCAGTTGATTGTTCGCAATCGCCGCTGTCGCCTCGCCCGGGCTAAAGGAAATCGCAAGATCAACTTCGCCATCTGCGATCAACTGCAACTGCGCAGGTCCCGTCGCCGGATACGCGCGACCCTGTCGCCAAAGGGTTGGGGTCAACTCGTCCAGAAACGCCCAAAGCGGGGCTGTGACAGCGTCATAATTGGCGTCTGTGGCTGGTTCCGACAGGACCGATGGATCATCCAGCAAATCCACCAAGGCCTGCTTGAGGAAAGTCGTACCCAGAAAATCCGGCGGTTGGGGATAAGTAAAGCGTCCGGGATTGGCCGCTGACCAGTCCAGAATAGCCTGCATCGACCCCAGCGGTTCCATCAGGTCTGCGGTGTCGTGAATAAAGACAACCTGCGCCATCGCCCATGGGCTTTCAAACCCTTCGACGGGGACGGTAAAATCGGTCTGCACAGTCTTGCCTTCGACATCGACCAAAGCCCAGTTCGGCAATTGCTCGGCATAAGGACCAAACAGTAAATCCGCCTCTTTCATCGCCGCGAAATTCGCGCCGTTTATCCAGATCATATCAATCGCGCCGTCATCATCTTCGCCGGCCTGCTTTTCTGACAAGACACGGGTGACCGCATCGGCGGTATCGGTCAGCTTCACATGCTCCAGCGTGACGCCATAATCTTCCATCACGCGACGACCGACCCATGCAATGAAATCATTGGTCGTGGTCGACCCGCCCCATGCGTTCCAGTATACCGTCTGCCCCTGAGCCTCGGCTGTCACAGCCTCCCAGTTTGCAGGGTCAACGTCGGCCAATGCAGGCAGAGGGGCCAGTAAAGCAGCCAATACGGCAAGATGTTTCATCAAGTGAGTCCTTTAGATCGTGAACATTTTTTTGGCGGCGTAAATCCGCAGTATTGCGGTCGCAAAGCAAAGGGCGCCAAAGACCCATGCCAAGAGGGAGAAATAAGTGGGCAGCAGGCAAATAAGGCCGAAAAACACGATCGTTTCGGTCCCCTCCAAGATCCCGTTAGAGTAGTAAAGCGACTTTTGCCCCTGCGCATCGGTTTTGTGGCCATGCTTTTCGGCAAGGATCGCGTAGCCCAGAAAACTGGTCCCGTTGAAATAAAACGAAGCGAGCAGGAACGCCCCCGCTGCGCCATTTGTCGCAGGATCATGCAGCACAAAGGCCATCGGGATTGCGCCATAAAACAGAAAATCAGCGGCGATATCCAGATACCCGCCAAAATCCGTCTTGCGCGTCGCACGGGCAACTGCGCCGTCCAGTCCATCGGCAACCCTGCTGGCGATCAATGGGAGCAGCGCCCACCCAGGTGCGCCGAGTGCTATGAGCGCAGCCGCAAAAAGACCCAGCGCCCCACCGATCAAAGTGACGCCATCAGCCGTAATTCCACGTGCCGCCAGAACTGCACCGATCTGGTTCAGCGGCGGGTCAATCAATCTGCGGGCATGGCGGTCAAGCATGAGGATCGGTCCAAGGGTTGGCAACTTGTGGCGCAAGCGGCCGATTGAGGCAATCAGCCTGACAATAATGTGAGAGCAATGGCGGGCATTGTCACAATTGCAAAACGAGAAACCTGCGGACCTATCCGCGGAATGCCAGAAACCGCGCACCACCAAAGTTCAAGCAGGACCCAAGGAACGAACCGACCGCAAAAGCGACGAACACGGTCGAGCTCTCAGACCCGAAAAGGCTGATAATCAGCGAATAGATGGCGTAATTTGTCAGATTTCCCGCAATCTGCACCCCTAGATACCGCCGGAACTGGCCTTTTCTGCTGGCGTGATTTGTGGCGGCAAAGGTCCAATTCCTGTTCAGCATCCAGGTCACAACCACAGCCGCCGGAAAAGACAAAGCACGTGCCAGATAGGCGGATATGTCAAACGACAGAAAAAACCACAACAAGCCCCCGTCGATCACAAAACCAACAGCGCCCACTGCGCCAAACCGCAGAATTTGCGTGATAAGTTCAGACCGCATGCGGGGCGTATTGCGCCACACCCGAAACAAATGCATGTTGCTTTGCCACGCAAAATCCTCCCCGACTGTGCTCTCCAGCTTTGTCTTTACCCGTCACATTGCGGAATGTGAACGCTTCAAGCCTCGCTCGCAATCCGGGGCCGGCCGCTGGCCTCGACCCTGATCGTCGCCTCTATAAACATCGGCCTGCCCTCGACATCAATTTCGGTCACATCGCGGGACACGACAAAACGGATCTCCTCGACACCAGAGGCCCGCGCCTGCGCGCCTGCCTGCGCCTGCAGCGCCTGCTCTAAGGCAGCCATCGCGGCGTCGCGATCTGCAAAGGTTTGTGGGCCTTGCGGCAAATGCACGGCAAAGGCGCCTTCGCCCGCACTTGTCACAGTACCCGTGGCCTGCATCTGCACTTGGCCCACAACAGCGCCAATCGCATTCGCGACGCCCGCATGTTCCGGCAAGATCATGCGGGTGCGCAACCGTTCACCGACAGCGCCATAATATGTGGATGCAGAAGCCCCCAGCCCGATCACCGGCACACCCAGCGACATCTGAACCTCAACGACACCCTGATGCTGATCCAGCCCTGCCATTGTCAGCGGATGCTTTGCCAATGCGGCAGGATCGGCCCAGTCCAGATCATCCTCGGCAAATGCAGCCTGCAAAAGACAGTCCACTGTCTGTACGGTCAGCTGGTCAATAATCTGGCGTGCGAGGGTCGGCCCATCCAGGGCCACACGCACACCGCCACCCGTGCGACGACGCGCGAAGAGAGTCAGCGCTTTCTCCGCGGCCTCCCGATCCCATGCATCCGCTAAACCCGACGCATGGGCGGCATCCGACGGGGTCACCCCCGCCAAGATCACCAGGCCGCGCCCGACCAGCCGCGCCAAGGCCGGACTTTCCATGCGCGACTGCACCACATGGCCCAGTCGCAGCGGGCCATCGACCAAGCGCTGCGCGATCACCAGTTCGCGGGCGTCCAATCCGTCGGGCAAAGTTTCCCACAACGGAATGACGAACTGTCCGCCGTCGGTGGCAGGGATATCCTGCGCCAGACCGCGATCAAGCGTAGCATGCACCAAATCGGGATAGTGATGCGCAGCAAGCGAGATCGGCATCAAACGACGCGGACCAAGCCGAAGCCCGCCATGCAGCCCCTCAACCACATGCACTTCGCTATCGCCGCCAAGGCCGGTCGTGCGCATCGCGACAGCCTCGACCATCGTACGGAACGGGCCGACACGCGCACCTTGCGGGTCGATCTTGGGACGACCGCCGCGCAGCAGGCAGACATCGGTCGTGGTCCCGCCGATATCACTGACCAAAGCATCGGTTTCCCCGGTCAGCCAACTGGCCCCGGCGATGGATGCGGCAGGGCCACTCAGGATCGTTTCAATGGGTTTTTCGCGGGCAATCGCGGCAGAGACCAAAGCACCATCGCCGCGCACGACCATCAGACGGGCGGCGATCCCCACTTTTGCAAGGTGATCCTCGCAGGCGGTGATCAGACGGTCGATCATCCCGATCAAGCGGGCATTCAAGACCGCCGTCAGCGCCCGCTTTGGCCCGCCCAGCGCTTGGGATAATTCATGCGAACAGCTGACAGGCTTGCCGGTCTGGTCGCGGATCAGGTCACGCACGGCAACCTCGTGGGCGGGGTTGCGGGTCGCAAAGCTTGCGGCGACAGCAAAGCCCGTGATGCCTGCATCAAGGCCCGCCAAAGCACCACGCAAATGCTCCAGATCAAGCGCTGCTGCCTCACCGCCTGCATGATTATGGCCACCCGAGAGCCGGATCACTGGATCGCCACGCAAAGCATCAGACAGGCCCGCGCGGCCAAGCTCGGCGTCGTCAAAGCCAATCGCGATCAGGGCAATCCGCCCGCCCTGCCCCTCGACAAGTGCATTGGTGGCCAAAGTCGTTGACAGCGACACCATCGCAATATCGGCCACGTCCACGGCAGCCTTTGCAATGGCCGCATCTATCGCTGCCCCGACACCAACAGCCAGATCAGGACGCGAGGTCAGCGCCTTGGCTGCGGCCACAACAGAGTCGGTCACCTCATCCAGAACAACCGCATCGGTATAGGTTCCACCAGTGTCCACACCCAAGAGATAAGCCATAGCCTTGTTCCGATCGTTTTTCGCCCAGCAGATAAGCGACGTTGCAGACCAAATTGCAACGCCCATTCACGACCGTTGCACGATGAATTGTGTCGCACAGGTCGCATCGCTAGGGTGCGCACCCCGCGCGACGACCGCACTTGCAGCAAGGCGAACCATGGCTGATAGTCGTCGCATGATTGAAAATTCGAAATTGATGCAGGCCGTGACAGACCGGCGCGATGACCTGATCGCGTTGACCCAAGACCTGATCCGCATGCCGACGCTGAACCCGCCGGGGCTGAACTACCGCGAGATTTGCGAGTATCTGGACATACGCCTGCGCAAGTCGGGGTTCGAGACGGAATTGATCCGCGCCCATGGCACCCCCGGCGACAGCGACAAATACCCCCGATGGAACATCGTGGCACGGAGATCAGGCACGCGCCCCGGCGATTGCGTGCATTTCAACAGCCACACCGATGTGGTCGAGGTGGGCCACGGCTGGACCAAAGACCCCTTTGGCGGGGAACTCAGCGACGGCAAGATCTACGGACGCGGGGCCTGCGATATGAAAGGCGGGCTGGCGGCATCCATCATCGCCGCCGAGGCATTTCTGGCCACCTATCCCGATTTTGCCGGCGCAATCGAGATTTCCGGCACCGCAGACGAAGAATCCGGTGGCTATGGCGGCGTCGCCTATCTGGCTGAACACGGGTACTTTGACCCCGCCCGCGTCCAGCACGTCATCATCCCCGAACCGCTGAACAAGGACCGCGTCTGTCTTGGTCATCGCGGCGGCTGGTGGGCGGAAATCGAAACCTTTGGCGAAATCGCCCACGGCTCCATGCCGTTCTTGGGCGATTGCGCGGTGCGGCACATGGGGGCGGTGCTGAACGCATTCGAAGAGACACTCTACCCTGCCATGGCTGCACGGCACACCGACATGCCCGTGGTTCCAGAGGGCGCGCGATCCTCGACCATGAACATCAACTCCATCCACGGCGGACAGCCCGAACAAGACGACGACTATACCGGCCTGCCCGCCCATTGCGTGCCTGACAGCTGCCGGATCGTGATCGACCGGCGCTTTCTGGCAGAAGAAAACATCGACGACGTGCGCGGCGAGGTACGCGCGCTTTTGGACGGTCTGAAGGCAAACCGCGACCGGTTCGACTATGACCTGCGTGAAATGAATGTGGTCCTGCCCAGCATGACAGACCGGGACGCGCCCGTCGTGCAGGTCATCGCGGCCGAAATCGAGAAAGTCCTCGGCAAACCGGCCGAGTTCGTCGCCTCGCCCGGTACCTACGACCAGAAACATATTGACCGGATCGGCAAGCTGAAGAACTGCATCGCCTACGGACCGGGGATATTGGAACTGGCACATAAACCCGACGAATATATCGGGGTGGAAGACATGATCGACAGCGCCAAGGTGATGGCAGGGGCGTTGGTGAAAATCCTGACGTAGGATGGGTGATTTCACCCATCCTTAACCAAAACCCACCAAACAGGTCTCATGACCCGTTACCGCAGATACCGCAGGCAGGGCGGCACTTATTTCTTTACCGTGAACCTTTCGGACCGCAGTGCATCGCATCTGACAGACCATATCGGCGCATTGCGCCAAGCCTTGGCAGTGACACGGGCAGAGCGTTGGATGCAGATCGACGCAATGGTCATCCTACCCGATCACCTGCATGCCATCTGGACACTACCTGCTGGCGATGCCGACTTTTCAACGCGGTGGCGCCTGATCAAATCGCGATTCTCGCGCGCTGTCGGGCTGAAGCAACCCCGTAATGCGTCACAGGCTTCAAAGAACGAACATGGGCTGTGGCAACGCCGTTTCTGGGAACATTGCATCCGCGATGAAGCCGATTATGCGGCACATCTTGCCTATTGCTGGGGAAATCCGGTCAAACATGGTCTGGTCACAAGGGCTGTGGATTGGCCGTATTCGTCATTGCACAGGGATATCAGAAATGGCTTGGCGGGGGAGGAGTGGCAGGGCTAAGCATGGGTGCAAGCACCCATCCTACGCTTGCTAAGCATGGGTGCTACGCTTGCTCTGCTTCTGCTGGTGGAATGTTCCCTCTGG
>NZ_JANQTS010000007.1 GCF_030731595.1 Yoonia sp. | reverse complement strand
CTCCAACACTAATCTCGTTCATTTCAGACCTCTTTTTGGAAGTGGTCGGCGCTGGGAAGCGCCGACCGGCTTGATATTAGTCCAAAGATTCCACGACCATAGTTCCGACTGTGGTCGCCGTGGCGGCAATCGCGGAGGCCTTCGGGCCACCTGTCCAGGGGGTATCGCCCAAAACATCAGTCCCAAGGCCGCCATAGCGACGCCAATTGCTTCAAGTGTCTTTATTTTCCGCTCCATCATTTTGTAAATGCTGGGGCAAATACGCCCCTGCTAGAATTGTGTCTTAATTCAGGTAATCGACTGTACCTGCGGCGCCACCCACGACAGTAACCGTCGCGCCCACTCTCGCTGCCCCGGCCACGACATCTCGTGCGCAAGGCAGATAGCGTCATCTGGAGTACCGTTCCAATCCAGATAAATCCTTGCGCGTTTGTCCCTTTCTAAGAAGACAGCGTGCGGCCGCTCCTCACGACCTTCACACAGCCTCAAAACACTGATGTTTTCTAAATCTACAACGCGTCCAAGCGCTGCGCTGAAAGCGGGCACCACTTTGCCGTTGAGAAAGTCTCTTTGGTTAATTTCTGCATCGACCGGCTGGTCAGCAAGTGGCCAATGTGTTGGTGAAGAGATCAACGCATTGGCAGAAAAAGCCTGCAAAACATCCTGCACTTCCGTCGATGTTATTGAATGTAGTGACGACCAATCTGCAACCTTGTGCATCACTTCTCTCTTAAATGAATTTGTTTCAATTGATGGTAAAATGCAAAGTCTGCACTCAACTTTCAAGAGTGGTAACAACAATTTAAGTTACTGTTTAAAATGATTTAATTATGAATAAGGAATTTTAGATTTAGTATGAGAAAACAACTTCAAGTTGGTGCGACAACTTATCATACAATACGCGACCCACCCAGTTCGCACGCGCAATTTTTCGCCAATTCTTGAATCATTTTCGGCTCAGAGAAGACCCCTTCCTCAGCAGTTGTACGACCTGCGATAAGCTGCATTTCTTCGGGCTAATGGAGAATGACGCCATTATGCTACGCGGCACAAAAACGGTGGTTATCGCCGTCCCGCCCTGCCCCACACCAGATCAACCGCTTAGGCTGGACAAAAGCCTACGGCATGTCCGTCGTCAGGGTTTTTGGGACCAAGTGCGGCCTCACCTAAGAGAGAGTTTGGCTCATCTGGTTGGTTTGATTATCCGGCGTGAATGAACTGTGGAAATGCTGCGAGGTAGAACATTGAGACCTTTGGATTGAGCGCGGTGGTCAATTAGCCCTCGACTTAGGCTTTTAGGACCGTTCAAATGCCTAGACGGCAGGTGCTTCCTTGGCCCCTGTCATGAAAGCGACCGCATCGGACATGGTGTAGTCCTTGGGGTCAATCACACACAGCCTTTTGCCAAGGCGATGCACGTGAATGCGGTCTGCGACCTCGAACACATGCGGCATGTTGTGGCTGATCAGAATGATCGGGATACCGCGCGAACGCACATCAAGGATCAGTTCCAGAACGCGCCGGGATTCCTTTACGCCAAGCGCTGCGGTCGGTTCGTCCAGAATGATCACTTTGGACCCGAATGCCGCGGCACGCGCAACAGCGACGCCTTGGCGCTGCCCGCCTGACAGTGTCTCCACCGCCTGATTGATATTCTGGATCGTCATCAGGCCCAGCTCAGACAGTTTGTCACGCGCCATCTTTTCCATGCGCGGGCGGTCCAACTGGCGCAGCCATTTGCCCATGAAACCGGGTTTGCGCAACTCGCGTCCCATGAACATATTGTCAGCAATCGACAGTGCCGGAGACATGGCAAGCGTCTGGTAGACGGTCTCGATCCCTTCGTTGCGGGCGGCCGTGGGCGAGGCGAAACGAATTTCGCGCCCTTCCATTTCGATGCGGCCTTCATCTGGCACGACGGCGCCAGAGATTGCTTTGATCAGGGTCGATTTGCCGGCGCCGTTGTCACCGATCACGGCCAGAATTTCACCGGGGTAAAGGTCGAAGTCGCAGTGATCGAGGGCCGTCACCTTGCCATAACGCTTTACCAGCCCGCGTGCCTTGAGAATAGGTTCCATTATGCCGAGACCTTTCTGATCCATTGGTCAACCGCGACAGCGCCAATGATCAACGCGCCGATAAGAAGGAAAGTCCATTGCGCGTCCGCACCGGCCAGTCGCAGGCCAAGCGTAAACACACCCACGATCAATGCGCCGAACAAGGCTCCGAGGATCGAACCGCGCCCGCCAAACAAAGAGATGCCGCCGATCACAACCGCTGTGATGGACTCGATATTCGCAAGCTGCCCCGATGTCGGCGACACCGATCCGATCCGGCCGATCAGGGCCCAGCCTGCAAAGGCGCAAATCAGACCCGACAGCACATAAACGGAAATCAGTGTTCTGCGCACATTCACACCCGACAACTGCGCTGCCTCTGGATCGTCGCCCACCGCATAGACATGCCTGCCCCAAGCGGTTTGTTTCAGCGCATAGGACAGGACCAAAATCAGCAACACCATAAAGATGACACCAACAGTCAGCACGGCCCCGCCCACTTCGAATTTCGTGGCAAAGACCTGCAACAAGGGCGCGTTTGCCTCGATATCTTGAGCGCGGATCGTTTCGTTTGCAGAATAGAGGAAATTCGTAGCCAGCACGATTTGCCACATCCCCAATGTGACAATAAAGGGCGGCAGTTTCATCACCGCGACCAGCCAGCCATTGATGTATCCGCAGATCATCCCTGTCAGCAAACCGCACATGATCGCCAGTTCGACCGGCATCCCATAGCGGAACGTAAACTGGCCCATGACAACGGACGACAGGACCATAATCGCACCGACCGAAAGGTCGATGCCTGCGGTCAGGATCACCAAGCTTTGTGCGGCAGCCACGATGCCCACGATCTGCACCTGTTGCAGGATCAGCGTCAGCGCGAAGGGCGAGAAGAACTTTGAACCCAGCAAGAGCCCGAAGACGGCGATAGAGGCAACAAGAACAAAGAGCGGCACGAGTGCTGGATTGACGTGAAGCAAATGCTGCAACTGCGCCATGAACCCCTTTTTGGTATTCCCAAACTGTGCGACCGTCTCTGTCCCGGTATTTTGCACAACGGTTTCATAGTTGTCATTTTCGCGCGTCATCTGTCCCCCCTGTTCGACAATGTGGGATTGTGGCCCCATTCGACAGCAAGAGGGCAGCGCCGCCGCCCTCTTTCGTTTTTGTCAGTCTGTTCGTTGACCTAGTTTGGGATCAACCCCAGCAAAGCTCCATGCCTTCGGCGACAGAGATGCTTTCGACGCCTTCGGCTGGTTGATCGGTGACCAGAGCAACGCCGGTGTCAAAGAAGTTCTTGCCGGGCGTATTCTGCGGCAGAGTGCCGTCAGCCGCATACTGTGCAATCGCCTCGATACCCTTTGACGCCATCAAGAGCGGATACTGCTGGGATGTCGCACCGATCACGCCGTCTGCGACGTTCTGCACACCGGGGCAACCGCCGTCGACGGAGACGATCAGAACGTCATTTTCACGACCGATCGACTTGAGCGCCTCATAGGCTCCTGCGGCAGCAGGCTCGTTGATGGTGTAAACCACGTTGATGCCGGGATCGACAGCAAGCAGGTTCTCCATCGCCTTGCGGCCGCCTTCTTCGTTGCCTGCGGTCACGTCGTTGCCGACGATCCGTGGGTCAGTCTCGTCGCCCCATCTGTTGGGATCACCCAGATCAATGCCGAAGCCCTGCAAGAAGCCCTGGTCGCGCAGAACGCCAACTGTTGGCTGGCTGACGGCGAGGTCAAGCATCGCGATCTTTGCGTTTGCCGCTTCTGCACCCAATGTGGCTGCGGCCCACTGGCCAATCAATTCGCCAGCAAGGAAGTTGTCGGTGGCAAAGGTCGCATCGGCTGCATCAATCGGATCCAGTGGTGTGTCGAGCGCGATCACCAGAAGGCCTGCTTCGCGGGCTTGTGTCACAGCGCCAACGATCGAGGATGTGTCAGATGCTGTCAGAAGGATACCGGATGCACCGTCCGCGATGCATGTCTCGATCGCTGCCACTTGGGTTTCGTGGTCGCCATCAACACGGCCCGCATAAGAACGCAGTGTGATGCCGGCGGCCTCTGCTGCGGCTTCAGCGCCTTCACGCATCTTGACGAAGAACGGGTTGGTGTCGGTCTTTGTGATCAGACAGGCAGATGTGCCGTGGGCGTCAGCAAAAGCAGAACCCGCGGTTGTGATGGCAGCAAGCGCTGTCCCGATAAGAAGCTTTTTCATGTATTCCTCCCAGAATATCTTTGTTCTGCGAGGCTCCTACCCCGCATATCTCTGCCCAGCGAGACCGGGCAAGTTCCCGCAACAAAACCCATCCAGGCGATTCTGTCAATTAATTAGTTAACTTTCTTTATTAATTAGATTGATGTATTCACTGTGCAGGAGGAGCCGTTTATGAACGCCGGTATGGAACCTGCCGTTGTCAGATCAATCAGCACGGGGCTGAGCCAGAAAGGTGTGCGCAATCACAATGAACGGTTGCTGCTGTCGCTTATGCAGCGCCACGGCCCGATCCCCGGCAGCGACCTTGCAAAGTTCTCTGGCCTGTCTGCGCCGACGGTTTCGGCAATCCTGAAAAGTCTGGAACTTGATGGTCTCTTGATGCGCGGTGAACCCATGCGCGGCAAGGTCGGCAAACCCTCTATCCCCATGATGCTGTCGCCTGATGGCGTGTTCTCGTACGGGCTCAAGATCGGGAGGCGATCAGCCGAAATCTTGCTGATGGATTTTGACGGAAAAGTCCGCCACCAGCGCAAGCTGGCTTACGCCTATCCGGTCCCCGTCGAAGTCTTCGCCTTTCTGGCAGAGAGTCTTGCCGAAATCACGGCGCTGCTGAGCCATGCCGAAAGGCTCCGCGTCTGCGGGATCGGCGTGGCGGCCCCTTTCGAGATGTGGAACTGGCATGATCTGATGGGCAGTGACGCCGATCGCTTTGCCTCGTGGAAAGAGATCAACATCCCTTTCGAAGTCAATCGCGTTTCCAATTTGCCTGTGTCTTTGGTCAATGATGCGACCGCTGCCTGTCAGGCGGAACACGTCTTTGGCCGCGGCAAAGAGTTTCGGGACTATGCCTATTTCTTTGTGGGGGCTTTTGTCGGAGGCGGGATCGTCTTGAACCATTCCGTTTTTCAAGGGCGGCAAGGCAATGCCGGTGCGCTTGGCTCTTTGCGCACGGTCAGCCCTTTGGGGGAAAGCAAGCAACTTGTCGATCTGGCCTCGATCCACCTGCTTGAAGGGCGACTGACCGAGGTCGATCTTGATCCGGCAATCATCTGGCAAACACCGCAGGACTGGTCCAGCATCGCGCGCTATGTTGATCCCTGGCTTGGGCAAACGGCACAGGAGTTGGCCAAGGCCAGTCTGTCCACCTGCTCGGTCATTGATTTTGAAGCTGTCCTGATCGACGGGGCCTTTCCGGCCGATGTGCGCACGGATCTTGTGGAACGGGTCAGACGCTACATCGTCAATCAGGACACGCGCGGCCTGATCCCGCCACAAATCGAAGCCGGGAGCATTGGCGGCAACGCGCGTGCCGTTGGTGCCGCTTGCGGTCCGATTTTCTCGCAGTTTCTGTTGAACACAAATGTCGGGCTATCGGTAACCTCCTGAACCGCACACTCCGGTCCATCTCCTTTTGCGCAGAGAAACCGTCCCGGAACCATCCACCCGGTCGCGATCACGTCTCAGCGAGAGTGGACGCATCGCAACAAGACTTGAGATTCGAGAAGGGCGTCAGATACGACTTACCGAACATGGACTGTGACATGTATTGATGTCACAACACCTGCATCGCCTTCCACCTAGAAGACCCCGTTGATGAATGATCTTTCTCAAGGACTTACCGAAGCCCTTTACCGCGTTGCAACGTTAGACCCCGAACTGGTCAACATCACGTTGAGATCGCTTCAGGTGACGGTGACCGCTGTCGTAATCGCGTCCGCCATTGCGTTGCCCTTGGGTGCTTGGCTTGCTGTGACACGGTTTTGGGCGCGCCGCTATGTCATTGCTGTTCTGAATGCGTTGATGGGACTGCCGCCAGTTGTCGTTGGCCTGATTGTCTACGTGTTGTTAAGTCGCTCTGGCCCTTTGGGCGTGCTGGGTCTGCTTTTTACGCCGACCGCCATGATTATCGCACAAGTCATCATTGTGACGCCCTTGATCGCTTCTGTGGCCCATCAGGCGCTCCGCGATCTCTGGTCCGAGTACCACGATTTGCTGATCTCGTTGAACACAACAAAACGTCAGCGGGTAGCAACGCTTCTCTGGGACGGACGGCGCGCGCTTTTGACTGCATGTCTTGCAGGATTTGGGCGCGCGATTGGCGAAGTCGGCGCAATCATGATTGTCGGCGGCAATATCGACAATGTGACCCGCGTGCTGACAACCGCGATCGCGCTCGAGACCGGTAAGGGTAATTTTTCGCTCGCTCTTGGGCTTGGTTTTGTCCTCATCACGCTCGCAATCATTTTGAACCTCGCCATCCATTCCCTGTCTCGCACCGAAAGGTCAAACCTGTGGTAGCGACGATATTTCCTTTGCGGATCACCAAGGCTTGCGTGAAGCGGCGTGGCGTGCAGCTGATCGGGCCCGTTGATCTTGATCTTGGCGAGAACGGCCTGACAATCGTGATGGGACCAAACGGTTCGGGCAAAACATCGCTCTTGCGGTTGATGCATGGGCTGGAACGCCCGGCAACGGGTACAGTTCATTGGGCGACGCCGGACACGGATGCACGGATGCACCAAGCCTACGTGTTCCAAACACCTACGATGATGCGGCGCAGCGTGACCGACTGCATCGCTTATGCCCTGACGGTGATGGGTGTCTCTCGTGCCGATGCGCGCAGGGGCGCGCAAGACTACGCCAAACGTGTGGGCCTTGGGCATGTTTTGGACCGCCCCGCAATGGTGCTTTCCGGAGGCGAGAAGCAAAAGCTTGCGCTTGCACGCGCATTGATCCGGCAGCCGCAAATCCTGTTTTTGGACGAACCTTGTGCCAATCTTGATGGTCGCGCGACGCGTGACATCGAAACCATCCTCAACGAGGTCCGCGCGCAAGGCACACGGATTGTGATGGCGACCCATGACATCGGCCAAGCACAGCGTCTTGCGGATGATGTATTGTTCATGCTCAATGGTGTCGTGCACGAACAAGGCGCCGCAGTTCCATTTTTCGCAACCCCCCAAACCGCCGAAGCCAAGGCCTTTCTTGGCGGCCAGATTGTGGAGTAGTCCTTACGAGAATCCGGCTTCTGTCTTGTCTTGCGGCGATCCAATTCTGTTCAACCCCTATTCGCTGTTGCCTGTGAATCCCGCGCGGCACCCGCCTGTCAAAGCAGAGGCCGTGGCACAGCTAGAGGAGTGGCTGGAAGGGCCACGCGGCAAAGAAGTGATCGGGCGTTTTACCTACGAAGGCCAGCCACTGTTTGTTCACAGAGCCGTGCCGAACTAATCGGCACGGTCGCTGATCACACCCTCAACACGGTGATCCACGTCAAGCCCGTCGATTTTCAAAACCATCGTCGCCTTGAAACTCTTGCCAGCCGTTCTGTCGGGGCCTGCGTCACGTAACGCCTCTTCGATGGCCTGCTGCGAGGTCACGCCGACCTGCTTGAGGAACTTGCGCA
>NZ_JANQTS010000006.1 GCF_030731595.1 Yoonia sp. | reverse complement strand
CTCAGGCGCTATGAATAACAAAAGGCCGCTTCGAATGAGGCGGCCTTTTTTGTTGTGCCATCGTCACAACTGGTCAACATGACTGTCATGACATCAAATCGCTGGCTCATCCTGACCGTCCTTTTCTTTGCCCGGCTTGCCATGGCCTTTCAGTTCCAGTCGATTGCGGCCCTTTCTCCGCTTTTGGTGGCTGACTTTGGCATAGGTCTTGCCGATATCGGTTTTCTGATCGGCCTCTATTTCGCCCCGGGCTTGGTTTTTGCTTTGCCGGGCGGTGCGGTTGCCGCCCGATTTGGCGACAAGCGGGTTGTTTCTTTCGGGTTGATCCTGATGCTGTTTGGTGGAGCGATCATTGCGGCCACGGACAGCTGGAACATACTGACTGCAGGCCGGTTGACCGTCGGCATCGGTGGCGTGATCCTCAATGTCGTGATGACCAAGATGGTCGTTGATTGGTTTGCGGGGCGCGAGATGTCCACAGCCATGGCAATTTTCATCAATTCCTGGCCTTTCGGGATTGCATTGGCGCTGATCGTCCTGCCGTTTTTTGCCAGCCTTGGCGGGATCAGCTTTGCGTGGTGGGCGTTGTGGTCGTTTGTGGCTGTGGCCTTTGTACTTTTTGCGCTGGTCTATCACGCACCCGAAGGAGCGGCCTCCGGCGCGAGCGTGATTGAAAAGGCAGCCTTTCCGGTCCGTGCCCTTGTATTATCCGGCTTCGTCTGGGGGCTTTACAATGCGGCTCTTGCGATGGTCTTCAGCTTTGGGCCCGCGCTGTTGATCCAGCAAGGCTGGACGCTCACACGCGCAGGCTCGCTTGTCAGTCTCTTTATGATCCTGTTCTCAATTGCACTCCCGATTGGCGGGATCATTGCCGACCGGACCGGGCGCAAGGATGCAATCATCCTGGTCAGTTTGGTCAGCTTTGCGGTCTTGATGCCGGTGATTGTCTTTGTGCCCGCTTCTGCGTTTATCATCTTTTGCATTCTGGGTGTTTTGTTCGCGTTTGGCGCGGGGCCCGTGATGACGCTTCCGGCAGAGGTTCTTTCTCCTGCTTCACGTTCTTTCGGAATGGGGATTTTCTTTACCATCTATTACGGATTGATGATGGTTGCGCCGCGTCTGGCGGGCGGGGTGGCAGAGGCTGCTGATGATGCAGGGATGGCCATTCTTGCAGGCGCTGTCATGTCCTTTGGCGCCGCCGCAGCCTTGGTGATGTTCCGCAAAGCCGCGCGTTAAGGCCCTGCTGGCAAGCCCAACAGCGCATCGGCCCTACCGGTCGTTTCATTCATCCAAACGCGCACTGCACTGCGCACTGCTTCGCGTTCGGCCTCGGACGGTTTGCGCGGAACCTCCCCCTCAAACCGTGCAAAGACATAGGCGCCTTGACCATAGGGTTTTGGGACAAGCATCTGGTCCCATGATTTCAACCGCCGCCCCTTCGTTGTGGCAAAGGCATAGCAGAACACCGGAATTCCTGTGGCGCGCGCCCAGTCAAGCGGCGCATCCTTGACCTGGAGCGCAGGGCCCAAGGGCCCGTCACCTGTCATCCCTATGCTCACCCCTTCTTGCACACGCTTCAGAATCATCCGCGAGGCCGCGCGGTTGGATTTTCCATCAGCCATTTCGAGAGGTTGCAGCCCGACCCGCCGTTGAAGTGCACCGGAAACACGTCCGATCGGCGAGCTTGCATAGAGGCTGGAAAGCGGACCATCTGCGACGGGCCAATGCAGGGCACCCATTGCCGACCTGCTGTGCCACATCACCAAGAGCACTGGCCCGTTTGCCAAGGCGGACTGTAGGTCTTGCAGCCCTTCAACTTGCCACTGCGTTGTCCGGTTGCAAAACGCCAGATAGCGACCGGCCAATCCCGCAAGCAGGGCTGCCAGCCGCTCTGATTTCTCGATCCGTTGGCGCAATGACATCGGGGTAGGGCCTTTGATTGCAAATGCTGTCTTGTGTTGTCGCATTTCTAGGGCTGAACACAAGTGTGCCGCACCTTCCCTCTTGATCCCGCTTTCGTTTCAGACTACCCCCACACTCGGTCGTAGGGGTATAGCTCAGTTGGTAGAGCGACGGTCTCCAAAACCGTAGGTCTGGAGTTCGAGTCTCCATGCCCCTGCCAGACCAGATCGCCGAGCCGAGGCGCGGGAGGATCAAAACCCCTCAATGACCAACAACCCCCTGTCCATCGCGTTACATATCGGCGTGCACAAGACCGCGACGACGCATTTGCAGCGGTCGCTCAAGCACGCAAGGCGGGCTTTGGCTGCCGAAGGTGTCCGCTATTACGGTCCGGATCATTTCCGGTCCCCCGGGCAGACGATCCCTGCACGATTTGGCTTTCGCAGGGACCCTTCGACGCAAGCCCCGGACCTGGCACCCGCAGAGCAGCTTGCCCTGATGCGCAAAGAAGGCCACCGGCTTGTCATCAGCGAAGAGAATTTCATTGGCGCGCTGAACCATCCGCATGGGCTGGCGCTCAAGACACGCTATAAGGATGCCGACAACAGGATTGCCGCATTTGCAAATGCGGTGGGGCAAGAGGTTGATGTCTGCGTTGCTCTGCGTAGGCCCACTGGGTTTCTGAATGCAGCCTATTGCCAGATGCTTCTTGGCGGGAGGGTCCAGCCAATTGGCCTGTATCTCAGTCGCAATCCAGTCAGCAGTGTTGATTGGGTCGCGCTGATCGCACGCTTGCGGACAGCGTCAGGGCTTGGGCGACTTACCGTTTGGAGATACGAGGATTACGCGGTCCTTTTTCCCCAGATTGTCGCAGGACTGGTTGGGACAGAGGCCGCACATCTGGTGGTGCCAAGACCAAAATATGTAAATCGCGGGCTTTCCGCTGCGGCAGTTGCAGATGTCTTGCAGCGGACTGATGCAGATCCAACTGACAAGATCGCGGCCGCCGCACGCAGGATGCTACCTGTCGAAGAGGGGTATCCACCGTTCGACGGTTTTTCGCAGGCGGAACACGAAATGGGGGATGCAATCTATGCCGCCCAGATCAAGGCGATTGCGGCCATGGATGGCGTGACGCTATTGCAACCACAAAATGACCCGACATGATGGTGATGTCATGCGCCATCAAGCGGGCTTGAATTTGCGCGATGGAACCCGTAAGTCCGTCTTGTTTCGAAAAAGGACCTATCCCCATGGCCATCGCCAACCCCGTCAAGTTCATTCAGGAAGTCCGTTCCGAGATTTCCAAGGTCGTCTGGCCAACACGGCGCGAAGTTCTGATGACAACCATCATGGTCTTTATCATGGCCACATTGACGGCGATCTTCTTCTTTCTGGTCGATCTTCTGATCCGCACAGGGCTGAACGGTGTCCTGACCTACTTCGGCAGCTAATAGCGCCGGATTTTCCCGGTGCCTCTTGAAAACAGATGATGGCAGCGGTAAGAGCCAGAAACTTCCGAAAATGGCGTGCGGCGAATCAAGTTGCACGCCGCTTTTATTTTCGGGACTGGCGGTTTGACCCGTCAGGAACAAATTGAAATTTCAGCCCATTCCAGGCTGGCGACGACAAGGTGCTCTGACACATGGCAAAACGTTGGTATTCGGTAAGCGTTCTCTCCAACTTCGAGAAAAAGATTGCAGAGGCGATCCGCACCAAGGCGGAAGAGAAGGGCCTTGCCGATCAGATTGATGAGGTCCTTGTCCCGACCGAAGAAGTGATCGAAATCCGTCGCAACAAGAAAGTGACGGCCGAGCGCCGCTTTATGCCAGGCTACGTTCTGGTCCACATGGAAATGTCGGATGAAGGCTATCATCTGATCAACTCGATCAACCGCGTCACTGGCTTTCTGGGTCCGCAAGGCCGCCCGATGCCAATGCGTGATGCCGAGGTGCAGGCCATCCTTGGCCGCGTACAAGAAGGCGAAGATGCGCCCCGAACGCTCATTCACTTCGAGATCGGCGAAAAGGTCAAAGTCAACGATGGACCATTTGAAGACTTCGACGGCATGGTTGAAGAAGTCGATGAGGACAACCAGCGCCTCAAGGTTACCGTGTCGATCTTCGGTCGTGCAACGCCTGTCGAACTTGAATTCACTCAAGTGTCAAAGCAGTAATTTCTGCATCTTGAATAGAAAAAGGGGAGCGCTTTGCGCTCCCCTTTTTGTTTGGACCGGTCTTTGATTGTTTAGGCAAGTTCTACGATAACTTGGCCTGAACTGCTTTGGAGTGTGTAGGCGGGGATTGACAGATATTCGCCCTCGGATGCGCCAGACACGCCAAAACCTGACGCGTCAAAGACCGACGAATGCCGGGACCCGCGATCGGTGCAAGCGAAAGGTGCGGCGGGGTTGCCCGTCAGGCCGATTGCCTTGCCGCGGTGCGAGCACACAAGGTTCACCACAAAGTATTCGCCATTCTGCACCGCGCCGGTACGATCATTGGCCGCGCCGAAAGCGATCTGATCTGCCGTCCGTCGATGCACGGCGATATACTGGGTCATCCCTGTTGCAGAGAATGCCGCGTCGTCCGTGGGGCGCGCGATCACAATGACTTCGCCGGGCTGCAGGGCGGTCACATCGACTTGTGCTGGGCCCGCTTCCAGCGTGATGAGGCGATCCTCGCCAATGGGCCGGTCGTCGGGGATGCCCGCCCAAGCCTCATCAATGTTTGTTTGTGCGTTCAAGAGTGCAGGGCAAAGCAGGACTGCGCTGCTCGAGATCGTCGCAATCACATTGCGGCGGGTCATTTTATGCATTGATTATTCCTTTCTGAAGTTGAGTGCCATGTGGGAAATGGTGGAGTCCTTATCCCAAAACCTGTGTTTGAGAACGGCGGCAACGTGCAGGGTGACCAATGCCAAAAGGACCCATTTGATCGCGAAATGGGCTTCGAGAAAGAGCTCACCCATATCTGAACGGGCAAAGCCCTGATTGACGGGGGCGACAAGCAAAGGGTCACGCAAGCCGGACGCCGCGACATAGCCGGTCACGACATAGGCGATCATGCAAAGATAAAGACCGCCATGGACAAGGCGCGCGGTCAATGCCTCGAAGCGAGAGTGGTTCTCTTCATCCGCCAACACAGGACGTACCAGCCTTGCAACGATCCGTGCTGCAAGAATGGCGATGAAAATCTGCCCGCCAACTTGGTGGAGCCCCATGCTGCCAGTATCGATCCAGTCATAGGAATAGGCGAGCCCAGACAAGACCATCACGACCAGAATCGCGAATGAAATCCAGTGGTATCTGATCTGTGCCTTCGAATACTTCATGCCCAAGCCTGTTTGTCTGCGGAAAGAGCTAGTGCCATTCCGTAGAAGACAATTCATCGAACACAAACTTGTGTTTGCTGATCCGCAAACTCTGAAAGACGCCTTGGCCAGCCTTCCGACAAGGCCTGTCCCGGATTGTTTGCAAAGGCTCTTGCAAAAAAGGGCTCGCCCCTCTAAATGCACCGCTTGTCGTCCTATCGGATGGCTCTCATGTGGGAGGCGAGGCGCACGCGTGCGTCGGACCGGACCACACAACGAAAAGCCCTGCGGTCGCGACCAAGGGGCGTTGGAAAAGGAACAGGCTTATGGCCAAGAAAGTTATGGGTACGCTCAAACTGCAGGTTCCTGCAGGTAAAGCCACCCCATCCCCACCCGTCGGACCTGCTTTGGGTCAACGCGGCATCAATATCATGGAATTCACCAAAGCCTTCAACGCTAAGACAGCCGAGATGGAACCCGGTGCGCCATGCCCAACCGTCATCACCTATTATCAGGACAAGTCGTTCTCGATGGAAATCAAGACGCCCCCTGCGTCTTATTACATCAAGAAAGCGGCCAAACTGACCTCTGGTTCGAAGACGCCGGGCAAAACGGTTGCTGGTTCGATCACTGGCAAGCAGGTTCGTGAAATCGCAGAAGCGAAAATGAAGGACCTCAACGCGACGTCCATCGAAGGCGCTATGCTGATCATCGCGGGCTCTGCTCGCTCTATGGGCATCGAGGTGAAGTAATGGCAAAATTTGGTAAGCGTACAATCGCAGCCCGCGCCGCATTCGCAGACAAGCAAAATGTGTCCGTGAGCGAAGCCGCCGCTTTGGTCAAAGACAACGCCACAGCAAAGTTCGACGAATCCATCGAGATCGCAATGGTATTGGGCGTTGATCCGCGCCATGCCGATCAGATGGTCCGTGGCACAGTCAACCTGCCACACGGCACAGGTAAAACTGTCCGCGTTGCTGTCTTCGCACGTGGCGACAAAGCTGACGAAGCAAAAGCAGCCGGCGCAGATATCGTTGGTGCAGAAGACCTGATGGAAACCATTCAGGGCGGTACGATTGATTTTGACCGCTGCATCGCGACACCCGACATGATGGCGATCGTTGGCCGTCTGGGTAAAGTCCTTGGTCCACGCAACCTGATGCCGAACCCACGGGTTGGCACGGTAACAATGGACGTCAAGGAAGCTGTTGAAGCGGCCAAAGGCGGTCAGGTGCAGTTCAAAGCTGAAAAAGCTGGTGTTGTGCATGCCGGTATCGGCAAGGCGTCTTTCTCTGCCAAGCAGTTGGAAGAGAACATGCTGGCTTTTGTCGATGCGGTTGGCAAAGCCAAGCCATCGGGCGCAAAAGGCACCTACATGAAAAAGATCAACGTCAGCTCGACAATGGGCCCAGGCGTCTCTGTGGATGTCGCATCGGCCACTGGCAACGCATAAGCCAAGGCTGCACAAGAATGAATAGATGGCAGGTCCTTTGTATGGGGCCTGCCATTTGCATTTCATGATTTGTCAAGAAGTTTGGTCAGAGCCCTTGGCTTTCTGGTCAATCAACACTAAATCACGACGCAGGCCCGAAGGATTGATTCGTTCGGGCCTTTATTCGTCCGAGACGGTGGGTTGGCCTCATGCCGATAATTCCTGCCTGAGACGGGAAGACCAGATTTATTGGGGCTCGCCCCGGTCATCTCTGGCTCGCCCCCGTTTACATGGACTGTAGATGTTGGGCGGCTGAGCCGTTTGACAAAATGTGAGCCGGTGCCGGTTAGTCCGGTACCAAACTTGGAGTGAAACTGTGGATAGAGCACAAAAAGAACAGCTGGTCGACGATCTCGGCCAGATCTTTGAAAGCTCTGGCGTCGTAGTGGTTGCCCGCTACGAAGGCATGACAGTTGCCGAAATGCAGGACCTGCGCGCGCAAATGCGTGACGCTGGTGGGTCCGTGCGCGTTGCCAAGAACAAGCTTGCCAAAATCGCCCTCGAGGGCAAGCCATGCGCAAGCATCGCCGAATACCTCGAAGGCATGACTGTACTTGCCTATTCCGAAGACCCTGTCGCTGCGGCGAAGGTCGTGGATGCATTTGCCAAGAAAAACGAAAAGCTCGTTATCCTTGGTGGTGCAATGGGCAATACAGCACTGGACGTGGCTGGTGTGAAAGCCGTTGCCGGGATGCCATCGCGCGAGGAGCTTATTGCTTCGATCGTGGGCTGCATCGGGGCACCTGCAAGCAACCTAGCCGGGGCCATTGGCGCGCCTGCTTCGAACATCGCGAGCATTCTTTCGACCATCGAAGAGAAAGCTGCATAAAGCATCTGAATTGACTTGGGGGTTCGCCCTCACGTTGGAACACACTTAAAACGAACGGAAAGCATAAAATGGCTGATCTGAAAAAACTTGCTGAAGAGATTGTTGGTCTGACCCTTCTCGAAGCACAAGAACTGAAAACCATCCTCAAGGACGAGTATGGCATCGAACCAGCTGCCGGTGGCGCTGTGATGATGGCTGGCCCTGCAGCAGCAGCTGAAGTGGCTGAAGAAAAGACAGAGTTCGACGTCGTTCTGAAGAACGCCGGCGCACAAAAAATCAACGTGATCAAAGAAGTTCGCGGCATCACCGGTCTTGGTCTGAAAGAAGCCAAAGATCTGGTCGAAGCTGGCGGCAAGATCAAAGAAGGCGCTT
>NZ_JANQTS010000005.1 GCF_030731595.1 Yoonia sp. | reverse complement strand
CGGTCCCTACCTTGGTCGCGGTCTATATCACCGGGGCCTATTGGTTCACCTCTTCCACCAGCTTTGCAAATCCTGCGGTCACGATTGCGCGCGGGCTGAGCGATACTTTTGCAGGGATCAACCCCGCCCATATTCCGATGTTCATCGTGATGCAGATTGTCGGTGTCGGTGTCTCTGCCCTGATCCTGCCGCGCCTTTTTCCAAAGACCAGCTAGACCAGCGACGTGACCCACAGGATCGTCGCATCCTCGGCGCTGATGGACACCACGTTATGGCCCATCGCGGCATCGTAATAGGCACTATCCCCGCGCTTGAGTTCGACCGGTTCGTAGAATTCCGTATAAAGCCGGATTTGGCCTGTCAGCACATACAGGAATTCTTCGCCATCGTGGCGCACCCAGCCGTCAAAGTCTTCAAGATTGCGGGCGCGCACACGGGCGCGGTAGGGCAGCATCTTCTTGGTGGTCAGCGTTTCGGCCAAAAGCGCGTGTTCGTATGTTGTGGTGATCTGGGCCGTTTCTTCGCCATTGCGGGTCACCGCCATCCGGCCATTCACCTGCCCCTTCGAGGGGGGCGTAAAAAGCTGCGGCACAGAAATTTCCAAGCCCACCGCCAGCTTTTTGAGCGCGTCATAGGTTGGCGACATCTGCCCGTTCTCGATCTTGGACAGGGTCGAGCGGGCCAGTCCCGCCTGTTGTGCCGCCTGTTCCAGCGTCCAGTCGCGCGCCTTGCGCAATTCGCGCACGCGGGCGCCCAGATCAAGCGGCTGTGCAATAGCGCTTTCGCCGTTTTCATGCGCGATGCGGATCAGGTTTTTGGGGTCAGTTCCAGCCATGGGACGTTCATAATCGCGCTTGGGACATCTTGCAACGGACCTCTGGGCGCGCGATGTCGCAGCAGGATCGGTGCAGCCACGCACAGCGCTTTGGCGGATTAGCGGGTTTTCCTCTGCGCCAGACGTGATAGAGGACACGCGTATCGTCAAAGACATTTACCAATCGGAGACCGCGCATGGTCAAGCTCGATATCATTTCTGACCCGATCTGCCCTTGGTGCTATATCGGCAAGACCAATCTGGACAAGGCCCTGGCCCAGTTCCCCGACCATCCTTTTGTGATCGAATGGCATCCGTTCCAGCTCAACCCTGATATGCCGGAAGAAGGCATGGACCGCCGCGCCTATCTGGAAGGCAAGTTCGGCGGCAAGGAAGGGGCGGTCAAGGCCTATGCCCCCGTTGTAGCACAGGCCGAACAGGCAGGCGCGCATATCAATTTCGAAGCGATCAAGCGCACGCCCAATACAATCAACGCCCACCGTCTGATCCATTGGGCGGGGATCGAGCAGCGGCAGTCCTTTGTGGTTGATCTGCTGTTCAAAGCCTATTTCGTCGATGGCCGCGATATCAGCGACCACGAAGTTCTGGCCGATATCGCGGATACTGCGGAAATGGATGCAGCGATGGTGACGAAACTGCTGGCCTCTGATGCGGACACCGCCGACATCCGTGCGCGCGATGCGCACAGCCGGAAAATGGGGATCAATGCGGTACCAACCTTTATCGTGGCACAACAGCATGCCGTGCCGGGCGCACAACCGCCTGAAATGTGGACCGGCGTGATCAAGGATATCATGGCGCAGATCGAAGCGAGCGCATGAGCGATAATCGGTCTGCGACCATAAACCCCAAAAAACTGGCGCAGAGCGAGTTTATCGCACTTATGGCGATGGTGTCGGCGACGGTTGCCTTTTCAATTGATGCAATGCTTCCGGCACTTCCTGAAATCGGAGAAGCGCTTTCGCCCGACAATCTGAACCGCACGCAGCTGATCATCACCAGTTTTATTCTGGGTTTGGGTGTCGGGACATTCTTTACCGGCCCGCTGTCAGATGCTTTCGGGCGTAAACCTGTCATGATCGGTGGAACGCTCATCTATATCATTGCCAGCTTTGCTGCATGGCGGGTGCAAACGCTGGAATTGATGCTCGCGGCGCGTGTTCTACAGGGGCTGGGTGCCGCCGGGCCGCGCGTGGTCGCGATGGCTTTGATCCGGGATCTTTATTCAGGGCCACAGATGGCGCGTATCCTGTCATTTGTCATGATGGTCTTTGCGCTTGTGCCTGCGATAGCGCCTACGCTTGGGCACTACATCGTTGTCGTGTTCGACTGGCATGGGATCTTTCTGGCCTGTATCCTTTTCTCGTTCATTTCCAGCTGTTGGTTGCTCATTCGGCAGCCGGAAACGCTGGCCCCGGAAAACCGGCGTGCGCTGAGTGTAAAAGCGCTGAAGCACGCCCTTGTCGAGATGTTCTCGCATCAGACAGCGCGGCTTTCGATCTTTATCCAGACCCTGACCTTTGGCATGATTTACAGCATTTTGTCGTCCACCCAGCAGGTCTTTGACCAAACCTACGGTCAAGGTGACAACTTTCATCTGTGGTTTGGCGGGATCGCGGTCGTCTCCTCATCGGCTGGATTTTTGAACGCGCGCTTTGTGATGCGCTTGGGTATGCGCGCCATTATCAAGGCCATGTATACGGCGCAGATATTGATCACGCTTGTATTGATCATCTCACTGTTGGTCGGATCGCCGCCCAGCATCGCCTTTCCGATCTATGTGTTTTGGGTTTTGATGAATTTTTTTCAGGCGGGGATGACCATCGGCAACCTCAATGCCTTGGGCATGGAAGAGATGGGCCATATTGCAGGGCTGGCGGCCTCTGTTCTGACGTCGGTTGCGACTGTGGGTGCGGTCATGATTGCCGCGCCTATTGCGCTGCTCTTTGATGGCACCCCGCTACCGATGGCCATCGGTACGCTGGTTCTTGCCTCGCTCGCGCTGTGGCTGACAACGATGATCAAACGGCCGCACGAGGTATAGTCGGGGTTAAACCCGCTACTTTGCCTTTTCGTCAGCCAGTTTTTGCGCAAGATCGCGCGCGATGTTGAACGCGCCCTGAATCTTGTCGCGTTCTTTGTCCCAATCGCGGCGGATGACGATCTTGTTGTCCTTGATCTTGGCCATTCCGTTCTGGGCATGGACGAAATCCACCAACCCTTTGGGCGAGGCGAATTTGTCGTTGTGAAACTGGATCGTGGCCCCCTTTGGTCCTGCATCCAGCTTGGCGATCCCGGCCTTCTTGCACATGGCCTTGATCCGCACGACCAGCATCAGCGTGTTCACCTCGCGCGGGAGCGTTCCGAAACGGTCGATCAGTTCGGCGGCAAAACCTTCGAGTTCGACCTTCGTAGTCAGTTCCGACAGGCGGCGATAAAGCCCCAGACGCACATCCAGATCGGGCACGTAAGTATCGGGGATCAGCACCGGCACGCCCAGATTGATCTGCGGTGCCCAATGCCCGTCATCAATGATGCCTTCGGCCGCGCCAGAGCGGATCGCCGCGATCTGGTCTTCCAGCATTTGCTGGTAAAGCTCGTAACCCACTTCGCGCATCTGGCCTGATTGTTCTTCGCCCAGCAGGTTGCCCGCGCCGCGAATATCCAAGTCCTGGCTGGCGAGCGTGAACCCCGCCCCCAGCGAGTCGATCGACCCCAGCACGCGCAACCGCTTTTGCGCGGTATCCGTCAGCTTCTGGCGCGGTTTCGTTGTCAGATAGGCATAGGCGCGGGTTTTGGACCGGCCCACCCTGCCCCTGATCTGGTAAAGCTGGCTCAGGCCGAACATATCGGCGCGCCAGACGATCATGGTGTTCGCCGTGGGGATATCAAGGCCGGATTCCACAATCGTCGTGGCCAGCAGCACGTCATATTTGCCGTCGTAAAAGGCGTTCATCCGGTCATCAAGCTCGCCTGCCGCCATCTGGCCCGTGGCCGAGATATAGGTGACTTCCGGCACTTCGCGTTTAAGGAAATCTTCCATCTCGTCCATGTCGCTGATGCGCGGCACGACGACAAAGGACTGCCCGCCGCGATAGTGTTCGCGCAAAAGCGCCTCGCGCACGGTGATCGTGTCGAATTCGCTGACATAGGTGCGGATCGCCAGACGGTCGATGGGTGGCGTGCCGATGATCGACAGATCGCGCACACCGGACAAGGACAACTGCAAGGTCCGCGGGATCGGCGTCGCTGTCAGCGTCAGCACATGCACATCGGTGCGCAACTGCTTGAGCCGCTCTTTGTGCTGCACGCCGAATTTCTGTTCTTCATCAATGACAAGCAGGCCAAGGTTCTTGAACCGCACACCTTTGGCCAGCAAGGCATGGGTGCCCACGACGATATCCACGGTGCCTTTGGTGATCCCCTCGCGGGTCAGGTTGGCATCCCGCGCTGACACAAACCGCGACAAGGGGCGCACGTTGACAGGAAAGCCACGGAACCGTTCGGCGAAGTTCTGGTAGTGCTGGCGCGCCAAAAGCGTTGTGGGCGCGATGATCGCCACTTGCACGCCCGAAAGTGCTGCAACAAAGGCCGCACGGATCGCCACCTCTGTCTTGCCAAAGCCCACGTCGCCGCAAATCAGCCGGTCCATCGGTTTGCCTGCGGCAAGATCGGTCAGCACATCCTCGATCGCGGCCAGTTGGTCGTCGGTTTCCACATAGGGAAAGCGGGCCAGAAACTGGTCCCAGAGCCCCTCTGGAGGGTCCATCGCGGGGGCCGTGCGCAATTCACGCTCTGCCGCGACACGGATCAGACGTTCGGCAATCTGGCGGATGCGTTCCTTGAGCTTGGCCTTTTTCGCCTGCCATGCGCCGCCACCCAGTTTATCAAGCAGACCGGTTTCGTGACCATATTTCGACAGCAGTTCGATATTCTCGACCGGCAGGTAAAGCTTTGAACTTTCGGCATATTCCAGCAACAGGCATTCGTGGGCCGCACCCAAGGCGGTGACAACCTCCATGCCCAGATACCGCCCGACACCGTGATCGACATGGACCACCAGATCACCGGGGCTGAGGCTATTGGCCTCTGACAGGAAATTCTCGGCGCGGCGTTTGCGCTTGGTCTGGCGGATCAGGCGGTCGCCCAGCACATCCTGCTCGGAAATCACGGTAAGGCCGGGGGCCTCGAACCCGTGATCAAGTGGCCAGACGGCCAGATGCACGGCGCGTTTGTCGATACGGCTGAAGTCGTTGATCAGGACAACGTCAGCCACGCCTTCGTCTTCGATCAAGCCTTCCAGACGTTCCCGCGCGCCTTCGGAATAAGAGGCGATGACGACAGGTCCATCTGCCAGTTTCACTTTCACATGATCCGCCAAGGCACTGAAAAGACTGATCTGTTCCTGCTGGCGCTCGGGTGCGAAATTGCGCCCGATGCGCCCGCCGGCATCAGTGACACCGGGCCCTGTGGCCTGTTTGAGGGCTGCAAACTGGATCACCCGCCGGTCTGCGACGGCTTTTTCCCACGCCGGATCATCCAGATAAAGCAGTTGCGGCGGCGCGGGCTTATAGACGCTGTCCATCCGCCCCTTTTGCGTCAGCGCATGCATCCTTGTGCTGTATTGGTCCGCGATGCTGTCCCAACGGGCCAGCCGCATCGGGGTCATCTGGTCATCAAGCGTGATCGTGGCCTTTGGCAGATAGTCGAACAGCGTTTCGAGATCGTCCTGAAAAAAGCCCAGCCAGTGTTCTACGCCGGCGTGCTTGCGCCCTGCCGACACCGCCTCGTAAAGCGGATCATCCGTCCCTGCCGCGCCAAACTCCAGCCGGTAATTCTGTCGAAAGCGGGTGATGGCGGGGTCGTCGAGGATGACCTCTGACACGGGTGCCAATTCGATCTCTTTGAGCGTTTCGGTCGTGCGTTGCGTGACAGGATCGAACCGCCGCGCGCCATCAAGCACATCGCCGAACAGATCAAGGCGCACCGGCCCGCTTTGCCCCGGCGGATAGATGTCAATGATCCCGCCGCGCACCGCATAATCGCCGGGCTCCATCACCGTGGGGCTTTGGGTGAAACCCATGCGGACCAGAAAGTCGCGCAGCGCCTTTTCGTCCATCCGCTTGCCGACGTTCGCCTTGAAGGCGGCAGCGCGCAGCAGACTGCGGGCTGGCACCCGCTGGGTGGCCGCTGAAAGGGAGGTCAGCAGCACGAATTGTGCAGGCATCCCATGCACAAGGCCCGCAAGCGTCGCCATGCGCGCGGCAGAGATATCGGTGTTCGGCGACACCCGGTCATAGGGCAGGCAATCCCACGCGGGAAAGGTAAAGACGGGCGTCTGCGGCGCAAAGAACGCCAGTGCGGCCTGCATCGCGGCAAGGCGTTTATCGTCGCGGGCCACATGCACGACAGGCGCGCCTTTGGCCAACTCTGCCAGAACAAGCTGAGCATCGAACCCTTCGGGGGCGCCACTGACAGTGATGTGTTTGGGATCGGCCATGCGCGCTGAACTACCCCGCAGGCGGGCAGTGTCAACAGGTTAGAAGAATAACGTGGCTTCGATGTTGAAATACATCCCGTACATCGCGCTAAAAAAGATCGCGACCATGGCAATGACCTGGGTCCAAAAGCGCACAGAGATCAAACGACTGACAAGCGCCGGACCCGCAAGCGGCGTTTCCCGCAACTGAAGCGCAAGCCGGAGGTTCACGGCAATGACAACCGAGAGCGGCGCACCCATCACAAACAAACCTTGGGCAAGCTCGATCCCATAGTAAAAGCCGGCCATCCCCAGCATCGCCAGAACAAAGGCAAGCATCGCGGCCAGCGCAACCCCGGCCTGATCGCTGATCTTTGTGATCCGCCGGACGTTGATATCAACAAGTGCTTCCAGATCGGCGAGTTCCTGGGCGGCGCATTTGCGTGCGCGGTAAAGCACATCGAAAGGCACACCAATCAGCCAGTTGCTTGCCGCACCCCAAGCTACAGCCACCGACATCCAATACCAAATACTCGAAAAGGTGTTCAATTCGATGACACGAAGCAGGGCGTCTCTCCAGTCCAATGTCGTCCTCCACCTTTGGTGCGCAGCAGGGAGTTAACTAGCGCTCTGACGGCGGCTTGCCTAGCCTTGTGATAGGTCAAAATCCATGTCACCAATCAGGGACTGTCAAAAAGGCCGCACTTTATGAAACCAACCCTCGCACCCTACCCCGCCACCCGCCTGCGTCGCATGCGCAAATCCCCCGCCATGCGTGCCTTGGCGCGCCAACATACGTTGACGGTGGATGATCTGATCTGGCCAGTGTTTGTGATGGACGGAAAAGACGATGAAACACCTGTGGCATCAATGCCGGGTGTGATGCGGCGCACGGTCAACCGCGTGGCAAAGGCCGCGGTCGAGGCGCAAGCCCTTGGCATACCAGCGATCTGTATTTTTCCCTATACCAGCATGGAAGCCCGCACCGAGGACTGTGCGATGGCCTGGGACCCCGACAACCTGACCAATCAGGCGATCCGCGCAATCAAGGACGCGGCCCCCGATATTGCCGTGATGACCGATATCGCGCTTGATCCCTATAACATCAACGGCCACGACGGTTTTGTCGAAAACGGCGAGATCGTGAATGACAGAACTGTGGCCGCACTGGTCAAGATGGCGCTGGCGCAGGCAGAGGCCGGTGCAGATATCCTTGGCCCCTCCGACATGATGGACGGGCGCATTGGCGCGATCCGTTCCGCCCTTGAGGCCGAAGGACATCAGAACGTCGCGATCCTGAGTTATACCGCCAAATACGCATCCAGCTTTTATGGCCCGTTCCGCGATGCTGTGGGGGCGTCATCTGCGCTGACAGGCGACAAGAAAACCTACCAGATGGACCCCGGCAACAGCGACGAAGCCCTGCGCCTTGTCGCACGCGATTTGGCCGAAGGGGCCGACATGATCATGGTCAAACCGGGCATGCCCTATCTGGATATCTGTCGCCGCGTCAAAGATACCTTCGGCGTGCCCACCTACGCCTACCAGGTGAGCGGCGAATACGCGATGTTGCAGGCGGCCGCGCAAAACGGCTGGCTGGACGGCGAAAAGGTGATGATGGAAAGCCTTTTGGCCTTCAAACGTGCCGGTTGCGACGGGATTTTGACGTATTTCGCACCAGAAGCAGCGAAGATTTTGAACGGTTGATTTG
>NZ_JANQTS010000004.1 GCF_030731595.1 Yoonia sp. | reverse complement strand
CTAGGCTTGATCATCAGAGCAATCTGCTCGGCCATGAATTTTGACGCACCGGCTGCGGTCACACCGCCGACACCGACACGGCGTCCGAAACGCCACCAAAGCCCCGGCGCCCATGCACGGGGCTTTTTGGTGTGCATGACCAGCGTAAAGCCGTTCGAGGGTTTAAACGCAAATGCCCCGCGCTCGACGCTGCGGATGTCATCAATCTGGGCCAGAACGGCACCACTGCTGTCTCGCAACTCTGTCTTGGTCAGTTCGATCACCATTGTCGTGGCACGGCGCAAGCGTTCTGCAAGCCACAGCATTGTCACGCCAAAGACCAGCATGAAAGCCATCCAATGCAGCGCGGGTGGCTGCACCAGCGTGACATAGACGACCAACGCGCCCAGCCCCAACAGCACGGCATAGGCAAATATCCGACGCGCAGGGGCGGCATGGACGCGCGCATAGACGCCATCTTCATCGGGTTGAAACATCGGTAATCTCCATCTCTGCAAGGGGCTTAGCGCAGTGCGTGGCAAAAGCCTAGGCAGTCACTGACTTGCGCACGAGATCCCAGTAAATTGTCGTGATTGTCTCGGTATCAAACTGACCGTCAGGCCGGTACCAGTTGCTTACCCCCGTCAACATCGCGATCAAGGCCCGCGTGGTCACCCGCGTATCCGCCATGGCGAAAACGCCCTCGGCCTCGCCGTCACGCAAGATATCTTCCAACACATCCTCATAGGCGCGGCGCATCCCTTCGATCACCGCGAAATTTGCGTCCGACAAATTGCGCAACTCCATATAGGAGACAAACACCTGATCAGGCCGCGGCAGATGAAATGCGATGTGAAACCGGGTGAACCCTGCAAGGCGCGCAAGCGCATCCCCCGCCAGATCAGCTGATCGCGACGCCGCCAGCAGTTCTTGCATATGGCCCTGCATCAAGTCGAAAAGCAGGCTTTGCTTGTCGGGCGTGTAATTGTAAAGCGCGCCCGCCTGCACCCCCACCTCTGCCGCGATCTGGCGCATAGAAACCGCCGCATAGCCATGCCGTGCGATCAGCCGCAGCGCCGCGTCCCGCACCCGCGGGCCGGTAATGTCCGAATGAGAGCCTTGCTTGCGTGCCATATCAGCCATTTAACTGAACGCTCGTTCATTTGGAAACCCCTCTTGTGTGGTTGCTCCTGTTGCCATCTGCCAGCTATGGTGCGGCCTATGCGTTACGCCATGCTCTTGCTTGTTTCCCTTTGTGCCTGTGCTGACTTTCCAGAACTGGAAGGCACGATCAGCGATGCCGCAAGACAAGCCCCCTACCCCCGATTGACCGCATTCCCAGTCGGGCCCGTTGCAACAGGCGCAGAAGAAGACGCGCTGCGCGACCGTATCGCCGCATTGCAGGCGCGCGCGGCGATCATCCGTCAAATTGACATCACCGCGTTGCAGTAGACACAGGGATTGGGTAGACCCTCCCTGACGCCGACAACGATGGAACAGACGCAATGACAACTCCTCTCCGCCTTGGAATCGCAGGTCTGGGCACCGTTGGTGTCGGCATTGTGCGGATTGTCCAGAAACACGGCGATTTGCTCGCAATACGTGCCGGTCGCCCGGTCGAGATTGTCGCTGTCTCGGCACGGTCGAAAACCAAGGATCGCGGGATCGATCTGTCCGGCTATCTCTGGGAGGACGACCCCGTCACGCTGGCCAAACGAGCCGATATCGACGTGTTCATCGAAGTCATGGGCGGCCATGAAGGCCCCGCCAAAGACGCCACCGAAGCCGCGATTGCCACCGGCAAGGATGTCGTCTCTGCCAACAAGGCCCTGCTCGCCATCCACGGCCAAGCGCTTGCCGAAGCGGCCGAAGCCGCGGGCCATGTGATCCGTTTCGAGGCTGCTGTCGCAGGCGGTATCCCCGTCGTGAAATCCCTGACCGAAGGATTGGCAGGCAATGACATCACCCGCGTGATGGGTGTGATGAACGGCAGTTGCAACTACATCCTGACCCGCATGCAAGACGCGGGCCTCAGCTACGCGGCGGTCTTTGATGAAGCCAACGCTTTGGGCTACCTCGAGGCTGACCCCGAACTGGATGTGGGCGGTATCGACGCAGGCCACAAGCTTGCGCTGCTCGCCGCGATCGCATTTGGCACGCAGGTTGATTTTGCCTCTGTCGAACTTGAGGGCATTGGCGCCGTCAGTATCGACGACATCCATCAAGCGGCCGATATGGGCTATCGGATCAAGCTTTTGGGCGTGGCCCAGATGACAGGTCGCGGGCTGGAACAGCGGATGTCGCCCTGCCTTGTCCCGGACACCTCTCCGCTTGGGCAGTTGCAAGGTGGCACCAACATGGTCGTGCTCGAAGGCGATGCCGTCGGGCAGATCGTACTGCGTGGTCCAGGTGCCGGCGAAGGCCCTACGGCGAGTGCGATCATGGGTGATGTGATGGATATCGCACGCGGCACGCGGCTATCGACATTCGGGCAACCGGCCAAAACACTGCGCAAGGCACGCGCGGCCCGCGCTGCTGTCCCCGCCCCCTATTATTTGCGCCTGCAACTGCTCGACAAGCCCGGTGCACTGGCCAAAGTGGCCCATGCCTTGGGCGAGGCTGGCATTTCCATCGACCGGATGCGCCAATACGACCACTCCGACACGACCGCCCCGGTTTTGATCGTCACTCATAAGACAACGCGCACGGCACTGGACGAGGCTTTGGCCGATTTCAAGGGCACAGGTGTTGTCACAGGGACACCTGTCGCGATCCGGATCGAGGCTGTCTAGCACCGGTTTAGCGCAAACAGTCTTGTGGCTGTTGCACTGACAGGCTTTAGGGGAAGGTGAGCCACCCAAAGGAGCCAACCCATGCCCAAAGCCGCCGATTTCAACGACCGTAACCTGTCACTCGGCCTTGCCCGTGTGTCTGAGGCAGCGGCTATTGCCTGCACACCGTTGATCGGGCGCGGTGATGAAAAGGCCGCCGATCAGGCAGCGGTAGATGCGATGCGCACGCAGTTGAACAAACTCGATATCGCGGGCGTCGTGGTCATCGGCGAAGGCGAACGCGACGAAGCCCCGATGCTTTATATCGGCGAAGAGGTCGGCACCGGAAATGGCCCCGGCGTGGATATCGCCCTTGATCCGCTCGAAGGCACGACACTCACAGCGAAAGACATGCCCAATGCACTGGCTGTTATCGCAATGGGGCCGCGCGGGTCGATGCTGCACGCGCCTGACGTCTATATGGACAAACTGGCCATCGGCCCCGGCTTGCGCCCCGGCGTGGTGACGCTGGATATGTCGCCGTCCGAGCGGGTCTCGGCCCTCGCAGCCGCCAAGGGTTGTTCGACCAATGACATCACCGTCTGCGTTCTGGAGCGCCCACGCCACGAAGAGATGATCGCCGAAATTCGCAGCACGGGGGCAGCCATTCGCCTGATCACCGACGGCGATGTGGCGGGCGTGATGCATTGCGCGGAACCTGACCTGACCGGCATCGACATGTACATGGGCTCTGGCGGCGCGCCCGAGGGGGTTTTGGCCGCGGCAGCACTCAAGTGCATGGGCGGGCAAATCTTCGGCCGCCTGTTGTTTCGCAACGATGACGAACGCGCGCGTGCGAAGAAGGCGGGCATCACGAACTTCGACCGCGTCTATACCCGCGACGACATGGTGACAGGCGACGTGATCTTTGCAGCCACCGGCGTGACCGACGGATCACTGGTGCCGGGGATCAAGCGCGAGATCGGCTTTGTGACCGCAGAAACCATCCTGATGCGTTCCAAAACGGGATCTGTACGGCGGATGATCTACCGCAATCCGGTGCGCTAAGCCCGCATGCGATATTTCCAAGAGAAGGGCGTGGCGCTGGCTGCGCCCTTTCTCTATTGTGCCTTCCTATGACGAACACACAAGATCATGCGTTTTTGGGCGTGAGCCACTCTGCCACCGGACGGCGCTGGGTCGGGCCTTCAGTCGAGGAGGACCGGCTGTCAGAGGCGATGGCCCAAGAAACCGGCCTGCCCGCCCCGCTTTGCCGGATTTTGGTGCGGCGCGGTGTTGTCGCACAGGATGCCGCCAGCTTTCTGGCGCCTACCTTGCGCGATCTTCTGCCTGATCCACACGAGTTGCGGGATATGGATGTCGCGACGAAGCGGTTCCTTGACGCTGTCAGCAAAGGCCAAAGAATTGCGGTTTTCGCCGACTACGATGTCGACGGCGGCACCTCGGCGGCTCTTCTGATCACATGGCTGCGCGAGATGGGTCTGCCATCGACCCTCTATATTCCCGACCGGATCGACGAAGGCTACGGGCCGAATGATGAGGCCATGACGGCCCTTGCCAAAGACCATGATCTGATCATCTGCGTGGACTGCGGCACGCTCTCGCACGGGCCAATCGCAGCCGCCAAAGGCGCGGACGTCATCGTGCTCGATCACCATTTGGGCGGCGAAACCCTGCCCGATGCCGTGGCCGTGGTGAACCCCAACAGGCAGGACGAATCCGGCGCTCTGGCGCATCTATGTGCGGCGGGCGTCGTATTCCTGATGCTGGTCGATGCAAACCGGCAGCTGCGCGAGGCAGGCCAGAAAGGGCCGGACCTGATGGCGATGCTGGACCTTGTAGGGCTGGCGACTGTCGCCGATGTGGCCCCGCTGGTCGGAGTGAACCGCGCCTTTGTGCGGCAGGGTCTGACCGTTATGGCGCGGCGCAACCGGATCGGGCTGACAGCGCTTTGCGATGTGGCGGGTCTGGACCAAGCACCCACCAGCTATCATCTGGGCTTTTTGCTGGGGCCGCGCGTCAATGCAGGCGGGCGGATCGGCAAGGCCGATCTTGGAGCGCGATTGCTGGCAACAAATGACAAACACGAGGCCGAGGCGCTGGCGGCAAGGCTCGACCAGCTCAACACCGACCGGCGTGAGGTCGAGGCACAGGTGCGCGATCTGGCGCTGGAGCAAGCCACCGCACGCGGGCTCGACGGCCCGCTTGTTTGGGCCGCAGGCGAAGGCTGGCACCCCGGTGTTGTGGGGATCGTCGCCGCGCGACTGAAAGAGGCCACAAACCGGCCCGCCGTGGTGATCGGGCTGGACGGGGACGAGGGTAAAGGATCGGGGCGCTCGGTCTCTGGCATTGATCTGGGGGCGGCCATTCAGCGGATAGCGCAAGAAGGGCTGCTGATCAAAGGTGGCGGGCACAAGATGGCTGCGGGTCTGACCGTCAAACGCGACCAGTTGGAAGCAGCGATGGATCGGCTCGGCGCTTTGCTGGCCAAACAAGGGGCAGCGGATATCGGTCCGGCGGACCTCAAGATCAGCGGCGTTCTGATGCCGGGTGCGGCCACGGTCGAACTGGTCAACCAGATCGAAGACGCCGGCCCCTTTGGCGCAGGCGCCCCTGCCCCGCGCTTTGCCTTTCCCGATTGCCAGATCCATTTCGCCAAACAGGTGGGTGCCAATCACCTTAAGATCAGCTTTGGCGACGGCTTGGGCGGCAAGATCGATGCGATCAGTTTCGGGGCCATGGACGGACCGCTGGGGCCGATGCTGGTGAACCACAATGGGGCACGGTTTCATCTGGCAGGACGGTTGGAAATCAACACTTGGCAAGGGCGGCAATCGGTCCAATTACGGCTCGAGGACGCGGCACCTGCGCACTGATAAAAAACCGCAAAAAGCCTCTTGCGCGTGATGCAGGGTTTGCCTAAAAGCGGCCCACCAACTGCGGTCCCTTCGTCTATCGGTTAGGACGCCAGGTTTTCAACCTGGAAAGAGGGGTTCGATTCCCCTAGGGACTGCCATTGGTCGCTTGCAATCGATTGTAGGCCTTGAGTTTTCAAGAAATCCCAAAAGTCACCCATCGTTTTTCCCATCACTGGGTTGGCTCTGCACGCGATAAACTCAAACGATGTCAGTCACACGCATGTGAGACGATTTGCTGCGATTTATCTCAGTGATCGATTCCCAAAGGTGGCTCGGTACAGCAGCAAGAAAGACCCGCATGCGACAGGGTGAGCGGCGCTGGGCGGAATAGACAGAATGTTAGCAGCCAATGGCAGAATTGTCGCAACCTCTCTTTTATGATCATGTTTTGCTTCAATCGTTGTGAAAGAAGGGCGGTCAGCAGACGTTCGCTTCAGTCGCATCAATGTCGGGGCAGCGAAGGACAGCTGCCGTTGTGTTACAAGAATAGTAGGTTTTGCTTTTTCGCTGAGGGGATGCACGCAATTATCTACTTTGTTCAAGGTATTGACCGTAACGAAGTTCCGTATGCTTTGTCCTCTGTGCTTTCCGAAGAGATACCTATCGTTCTTTGCGCAACTGCCTATCGAACAAGGCGAATGCGTGAATGACTGGACGACAATGCTACTTATTCTCTTATAGTGAGCCATGGACAAATTATCGGTCATGAAGGCTTTCTGCCGCATAGTCGAACGCGGCAGCTTTTCGCGCGCGGCAGATGACCTGGGTGTGTCAGCCGCATTGCTGAGCCGCGAGGTCAAGCTGCTGGAGGAAAGCCTTGCCACCACGCTTTTGACGCGCACGACGCGTTCCATGTCACTGACCGATCATGGAAGGCGTTTTTATGACGAGGCACGCGATATCGTCGAAGCGGTTTCCCGGGTTGAAGATGGGATCCGTGAAAGCGCCAATGCGGTGAGCGGCCCACTCAAGATCGGATGTTCGAATTCGTTTGGCGAGGCGATCATAGGGCCGATGTTGCCCGCATTCCTGTCAGAGTATCCCGACGTTCGTGTGACGCTGGCGCTTGAGGAGCGTGTTGTGGATGTCGTTGAAGAAGGCATCGACCTCACTTTGCGGGTCGGTGCCGTCTTGCAGGACAGCTCTTTGATCGGACGCAAGATCGGAACCTTTCATCAACGCCTCTTTGCATCACCCGCCTATTTGCAAGAACACGGTGCCCCACAACGTCCATCGGACATCACAGGTCATCGCGTCGCAGGTTTCCTCGTTGCCGATCACTTGCTGGAATGGACTTTGACGGGGCCTGATGGGACCGAAACAATCAGCGTCGATCCGACCTTGCGGATTTCCAACAGCATTGTTCTGTCAAATGTCCTTGCTGCAGGCTACGGCATCGGCCCCTTACCAAGCTTTGTGTCAAATGGCCCGGAGGCGCGGGGCGAGTTGGCACGGGTCTTGCCGGACTATGAGCTCCCGTCGCGAGACATTTATGCGGTCACCGCCTCGCGGTTCGGGATGGACGCGCGGGTCTTGGCATTTATCGATCACCTCCGCCGCGCATTGTCGGACTGATCCATTCTTAACACCCGTTAAAGAGTGATTTTCGGCGCAGTCGGTTATTCCCGTCGTCCGGTCCTTTCATCCTTTGGGCAATGCAACGCCCAAACTGAAAGGACTTCACATGAAACGCATTACCATCATCGGCATCAGCGGCAAACTGGGTCAGTACATGACCGAACACGCGCTTGCTCGCGGATACGAGGTGACCGGCGTGTGCCGACCGGAAAGCGTCGGAAAACTTGCGCGCTTCGCAGACAAGATCACGCTCGTACCGGGCAGCACGACTGACCCTGCCGTTATTCGGAAAGCGACTGAGGGCGCCGACGGCGTGCTGACGGTTCTTGTGCCTTGGGGCACGGACCGAATGGCTACCCGAATGGCCGAGGCGGTTCTCCAATATGCGCCGCCTACTGCACGACTGATCTTTTCCTGCGGCTGGCATGTCAGGCTGGACGCAACCGATCGCTACCCCCTGAAGGAACGCCTCAAGACCTGGTTTTTCGGGCGGATCGCGAAGGTATCGCGGCTGGCAGACATCGACGATCAGGAGGCGGCAGCCCGGCTTGTCTTTGCCACTGACAGGGATTGGACCATCGTGAGCGACTCTGATCTGGAAGAAGGCGAAAGCGAAGGTCTCCCAATCTGGTCCGACCATGTCGGGGACGCGGTTTTGGCCTCCAACCACACCCGCCGCACCGACTTTGCTCTCTTCATGGTCAACGCGCTCACCGACCCAGTCCTGTCCCGCCGGGCGCCGGCCATCGTCAGCCGCGCGGCGCGATCGGCGCGTGAACACAGGCAAGCATCC
>NZ_JANQTS010000003.1 GCF_030731595.1 Yoonia sp. | reverse complement strand
CGTTTTGGGTCGACTGCAGCATCTCCAACCGCTCTGGCCCAGTCTGGGCTTCGTCTGGGTAGGGTATAGTTGCGGGCAGAAGACAGAGCAAACGCTTATGCGACGCAAACGGGCAAACACACGTCACCTTTCAAGCGAAAATTGCTGCACTTGCGGGGCGCTCTGTGCATCAATGCACTGATGGTGCGCTTTTGGAACACTTTGTTCATCCGACTGAATGCTCTAGTTGCTACGACAGACAAAAGAAGGATCAAGACAATGGGTCAGCTTGTAGACGGCGTTTGGCACGATGATTGGTATGACACCAAAAAGACGGGTGGTGCTTTCGTGCGCAACGAAGCCAAGTTCCGCAATTGGATCACGGCAGACGGTGCGGCTGGCCCTTCCGGTGAGGGCGGATTCAAGGCTGAAAGTGGCCGCTACCACCTCTACGTCTCCTTTGCATGTCCATGGGCGCATCGCACCTTGGTGTTTCGCGAACTCAAGGGTCTGACCGAACACATCTCGATTTCGGCGGTCCACCCCGATATGCTCTCGGATGGATGGACCTTTGAAACCGATGATCACGGGGCGACTGGTGATACACTCTTTGGTCTGCCATTTGCCCGCGACATCTATCTGCGCGCGGCGCCTGACATGACTGGCCGCGTGACCGTGCCGATCCTCTGGGACAAAGAGCGCGAGACGATTGTCTCAAATGAAAGCTCGGAGATTATACGGATGTTCAACTCTGCCTTTGACGGGATCACAGGCAATACGGCTGATTACTGGCCGGAAGAGCTGCGCGACGCCATCGCTCCCGTAAACGACCGCATCTATGACACCCTGAACAACGGGGTCTACAAATCGGGCTTTGCGACGACGCAAGACGCCTATGACAAGGCCGTGCACCCTCTGTTCGAAACCTTGGATTGGTTGGAACACCGCCTCGACGAAAACCGTTTTCTGATGGGCGATCGACTGACCGAAGCAGACTGGCGGCTGTGGACCACCCTGATCCGGTTCGATCCGGTGTATCACCTGCACTTCAAGTGCAACCGCAAGCGGATCGCGGACTATCCAAATCTGTCAGGCTACCTGCGAGAACTCTACCAGATGCCCGGTATCGCGGGGACGGTGAATATGGCGCATATCGTGCGGCACTATCACTTTAGCCACGACAGCATTAACCCGCACCGGATCATTCCAATCAACCCTGTGCTAGACCATGATGCGCCGCACGGTCGTGGCGCGTTCGTCCGTAGTGATGGACAATAGCGGCAAGGTCTTTGGGCGGGGTCGCAGACTTGATAAAGGCACGCGCATTGGCAGAATGGTGAAAGATCGATCCATCTGAAAAGAAAGTCGTGTCCGTCACAAAGACCACATTCGCATCAGGCTGTCGAAATTGCGCCAAGTCTGCCACGGCAAGGGCGCTGCCCTCTTGCAGGACCAAATCAAGGACGATCACGTCGAAGGCAGTGGATTGAATGGCATTCAAGGCGCGTTCACCGGTGCGCACGAGCGTCACCTCGACATCGAGGCGCTCCAGATATCGTTTCCACAGATCCCCGAGGTTCTTGTTACTTTGGGCGATTAAGGCGCGCATTCTTGCTCCCACAATCCGACGTCGCTTGAATGGCCAAGTGCGCAAAGAACTTAACCAAGTATGAAGACAATTCTGCTCAAATCCTTAACGAAGTGTTAACGCTTGTGGCGACCTGTTCCAAAAGACAGCGCGATGCACGAATCCTTGTACATGCGGCAAGAATCCGCTTGAAACGGATGACGGCAAAACAGGCGGAGCCCCTATGACGACATGGATTACAATGTGTGACACCTGCAAACGCGAGGGCTGGGAGGCAGGAGATATGGCCCAGACCGATGGTGAATCACTTGCCACCCTGATCGAAGTGGCCGCAACCGGGCTCAAGGGTGTCAAAACGCGCCGCGTCTCTTGCCTGATGGGTTGCAAGAAAGCCTGCAATGTGGCGATCCAAGGGGCAGGTAAACTGAACTATACGCTTGGCGAATTTGAACCCACGACCGAAGCCGCATCGGGAATCGTCGCCTATGCGATGGCCCATGCCGCATCCGAAACCGGACAGGTACCTTTTCGTGAATGGCCGCAGGAAATCAAAGGGCATTTCGTAACCCGCCACCCGCCAATACCCGCCGACGAATGACCAAGACACGCGACCACGGCGGCGGCCTTGATGCGGCGATCGCGGTTCATGGCGGCACCCGCAAGGATTGGCTGGACCTCTCGACCGGGATCAACCCCGCACCCTATCCGCTGCCACAAATGCCGCAGGATGCATGGACAGCACTGCCTGATCAGGCCGCCTTTGATCGTCTTTATGCCTTGGCGCGCAGCTTCTGGAACATCCCGCGAGAGGCGGCCATTATCGGCGCGACTGGCGCTTCGGCACTCATTGCGGCTTTACCCCGCGTGCTACCCCAAGGCGAGGTCTGTATCCCCGGCCCTACATACAATGAACATGGCGCTGCCTTTGCCGCAGCGGGCTGGCGCTTGGGCCAAGACCCGAGCCACGCTTTGGTCGCGGTCCATCCCAATAATCCCGATGGGCACCTGTGGCAGGTTTCCGATTTTGCTGCGGCCTACACGGTGATCGACGAAAGTTTCTGCGATACAATTCCCGGTCAATCCCTGATCCATTTGGCCGCACGTCCGGGAACCGTCGTTCTGAAAAGCTTTGGCAAATTCTGGGGGCTCGCCGGCTTGCGGCTTGGCTTTGCGGTAGGAGACCCCAAGATCATCGCAAATCTTGCCGACATCCTTGGGCCGTGGCAAATCTCTGGCCCAGCACTTGCGGCAGGGGCAGAGGCCCTCGCCGATCCGCAATGGGCCGACCAGACCCGTCTGCGCCTGACGAAAGACGCAGCACGACTGGATAGCCTCATCACGGCAACAGGGGCCGAAGTGATCGGCGGCACTCCACTGTTCCGGCTCTACAAGGTGAAAGACGCGAAAGCCGCCCAAGACCAACTGGCGCGCCATCATGTCTGGTCGCGTGTTTTTCCCTATGCACCGGACTGGCTCCGCTTGGGGTTGCCCGCCCCGGACCGCTGGGCGCAACTGGAAGCCGCACTGTGACCCTTGTTCTTGCGATGATCTTGGACGCCCTGTTCGGCGAGCCGCGCTGGCTTTGGACCCGCCTGCCCCACCCTGCGGTGCTGATGGGCCGCTTGATTGGCTGGTGCGACACGACGTTCAACACAGGCGACCAGAAAAGGCTCAAGGGTGTGGCAACCATTGGCGCGCTATGCGCAGGCAGCGCTGTGCTGGGTTGGGTCCTTCAGCTTGTCCCGGGTGCTGTGTTGGATGTCATCGTGCTGGCCATTCTGCTGGCGCAAAAATCGCTGGTGGACCATGTGCAGGCTGTGGGTGATGCGCTGCGCCTGTCGCTCGGAGATGGGCGGCGCAGCGTCGCGATGATCGTGGGCCGGGACACCGGGGCCATGGATGAACCTGCCGTCGCCCGCTCTGCCATCGAAAGCGCGGCCGAGAACCTGTCTGACGGGGTCATCGCGCCAATCTTCTGGTTTGCGGTGGCGGGGCTGCCGGGGCTGCTGATCTACAAGATCACCAATACCGCCGACAGCATGATCGGTTACCGCACGGAAAAGCACGCCGCATTCGGCTGGGCGGCCGCGCGGCTGGATGATCTGCTGAATATCGTCCCAGCCCGGCTGACAGCCCTCATGATCTGGGCTGTGACCACGCGCCCAGATCCGCTTGCGATCATCCGTGAAGCGCCTTTGCACCGCTCTCCCAATGCAGGCTGGCCCGAGGCCGCGATGGCCCATAGCCTTGATATCGCGCTAAGCGGGCCGCGCAGCTATGAGGGGCAATTGCGCGACTATCCGTTTGTAAACGGTGATGGTGAACGGAAGCTTGACCCCGATGACATTGATCGGGCCGTGGCCGTCCTTTGGAAAACATGGGGTCTGGCCCTCGTGCTCGCTTTCATAATCGCATTGGGGGATGCGCTGGTCTGATCAGCAATAACCCCCGATCACCTGACAAGCAGGTTTGCACGCAAGGCCACCGCTGCTAGGCTCTGCCCAACAACAGACAGGAGACCATCAATGCGCGTCGCAGCTCTCGCCCTGAGCCTTCTTGCCAGCACCGCAACCGCCCAAACCTGCGGTGGTCCGGTGAACAGCTTTATCGAAGGGGTCAAAGCGGAAGCGCGCGCAACTGGTATTCCAGCGGCGACAGTTGACGCATTCTTTCAAGGGGCACAGATTGACCCGTCGGTGATCAATGCTGACCGGGCGCAGGGCGTGTTCCAGCGCGATTTCATCAGCTTCTCGCGCGCCCTTATCAGCCAGAACAGGATCGACAACGGGCGCGTCTATGGACAGCGTTTTGACAGCACATTTGATGCCATCGAAGCGCGTTTTGGAATCCCGCGCGGGGTGCTCTTGGCCTTTTGGGCCTTTGAGACGGACTATGGCCAAGTGCAGGGCAGCTTCAACACCCGCAATGCGCTGCTGACGTTGGCTCATGACTGCCGCAGACCAGACCTTTTTCGCCCGCAACTGATTGCCGCAATCGAGCTTTACCGGCGCGGCGGGATGAACCCCGCCACGACTACTGGCGCGTGGGCAGGCGAGATCGGGCAATTGCAAAAACTGCCCCGCGAGATTGTCCGCCAAGGCATGGACGGTGACGGGGATGGTATTGTCGACCTCAAAGGGTCCTCGCCTGACGCACTCATGACGGGTGCAAACGTGCTGTCGTCCTTGGGATGGCGGGCCAATGAACCTTGGCTGCAAGAGATCACCGTGCCTGCAAATCTGGATTGGGCCCAAACCGGCCTGAACCACAAGGCCAGCGTGCGTGATTGGGCAGCGCGTGGCGTGACGGCCCGCCAAGGCGCGCTTGGCCCCGCAAATCTGCAAGCCTCTGTGCTCTTGCCCATGGGGCGCGATGGCCCTGCCTTCCTCGCCTACCCCAATTTCGAGGTCTATTTCGATTGGAACAAAAGCTTTGTCTACGTCACCACTGCCGCCTATTTCGCGACACGGCTGGGCGGTGCGCCAGTCTATAATGCTGGCAATCCAACGCCCGCACTTTCAGGGCCACAAATGCAGCAGTTGCAACAAAAGCTGATAGCGCGCGGACATGACGTGGGCGGGATCGACGGGATCTTGGGCGCGATGACACGGGCGGCAGTGCAGGCAGAACAGGTGCGATTGGGCATGCCGGCAGATGCATGGCCAACGGTTGAACTGCTGAACCGGCTCTGACACAGATGAAGTGGCTACTCGGCACAGTTGCTACTTTTCTACTAGTTTCCGTGTCGGGATTCTTGATCTTCGGACCGCATAATCAGCACTCCTCGCAACTGCTGTCATACCTCAGCTACGCAGCAGAGTTGTTTGTCGCGATCATCCCTTTGTCGCCGTTCATTGCAATATGCGTTGTTGAACACGTCATCAATCGAGAAATCAGAAGCTTCAGACGGCACCACTTTGCAGACAAGGATTCAAAGCATCCAAAGAATACAGTCTCTTTGATCGTCACTCCAAAAGGCGCAACAGCAAGGGAAATTCAGGAATTTCGCCGCTTTCTCGCGCCATGGAATAGGCTCAGGCTTGAGACCCTCGTATGCCTTTTTCTGAGTTTCTATGTAGTGAGCACCATGAATTGAGGCATCCCGCCTCAGGCCACCATCGCCGCCGCTTTCTTGAGGTCCACCGACACCAGTTGCGACACGCCCTGCTCGCCCATGGTCACGCCGAACAGGCGGTCCATCCGGCTCATGGTCACGGCATGGTGGGTGATGATGAGGAAACGGGTCTCTGTCCGGCGGGTCATCTCGTCCAGCAGATCGCAGAAGCGGGTGACGTTGGCATCATCCAGCGGGGCATCGACCTCGTCCAGCACACAGATCGGGGCGGGGTTCGCAAGGAACACCGCAAAGATCAGGGCCAAGGCGGTCAATGTCTGCTCGCCCCCTGACAAGAGCGAAAGAACGCTGAGTTTCTTGCCGGGGGGCTGGCACATGATTTCAAGGCCGGCTTCCAGCGGATCATCCGATTCCACCAAGACCAGCTTTGCCTCGCCCCCGCCGAAAAGATGCGAGAACAGGAGGCCGAAGTTGTCGTTCACCTGTTCAAAGGCGGTCAACAGGCGCTCGCGACCTTCCTTGTTCAGGCTGGCAATACCAGAACGGAGTGCGGCAATCGCGGCCTCAAGGTCGGTCTTTTCGGACACCAGATTGTCGTGTTCGACCTGCACCTCTTTGGCATCCTCTTCGGCGCGGAGGTTGACAGCACCCAAAGCATCGCGCTGCCGTTTGAGCGCGTTGACCTCGCCCTCAACCACATGAGAGGCCGGCATCTGGTCAACCGAAAGCTGCAATGTCTCAAGCAACTGATCCGGCGTAACCTCTTGGGCCTCCATAATCCGCTCGGCAGCATAGGCGACAGTCTCTTTCGCAGCGTCAGACCGGGCTTCGGACCGCGCCCGCGCCTCACGCGCTTCTGAAGCTTTGCGCTCGGCCTCGCGTTCTTCATGGCCTGCCTCGCGCAGCGCATGTTCAGCGGCGGCCAGCTTGTCAGCCGCAGCACGACGGCGCACCTCGGCCTCGTCAATCGCTTCGGCCAATTCGGCGCGCTTGGCCGCAATTTCTTCAGGGGCCGCAGTCGCCTCTGCCAGTTCCAACTGCGATGTTTCTTTGCGCTCGGCCAATTCGGCTGTGCGCTTGTTGGCGGTTTCAAGTCGGTGCTTCCAGCCGCTGATTTCTTTTGTGATCTCCTGGCTACGCTTGAGGCGCGCCTCGCCTTCACGGCGAACCTCGTCATGAGCAGACCGGCGCGACATCATCGTGATGCGCGCGGCCTCGACGGTCATTTTGACATCTTCCACAGAGGCGCGGGCGGTGCCCAAGTCACCCAGATCGCCCGCTGCCTTTTCCGCCTCGATCAAAGCCCGACGGGCGTTCGTAGCCTCTTCCTCATGGCGCTTCACGGCCAGCCCAAGGCTTTCCAGCTTACCTTGCGACAGGTTGCGATCCGCCTCGGCGCGGCTTGCGGCGCGGTTGGCATCGGCCACGGCGCGGTCCGCATCGCGGCGGGCCTGACGGGCGACATGGTCCGCCTCTGTCTGCTGCTTGAGCAAGGCCGTGAGCATGTCATGGGCTTGGCTCGCCCCTTGTGCAGTCGCCGCGGCCTCTTCCAGATCACGCTTCAGTTCAGTCAGGCGGTTCAATTGCTGCAAACGCAAGGCAGCAGCAGAAGGCGCATCCTCGGCACCGGACCGGAACCCGTCCCAGCGCCACAAATCCCCCTCGACCGACACAAGGCGCTGACCGGGCTTGAGTTCCGCTTGCAAACGGGCCCCCTCAGCCGCATCAACCAATCCGATCTGCCCCATGCGTCGGGCCAGAACCTCTGGCACAGTGACATAGTTGGTGAGCGCCCTCACACCGTCAGGCAATGTCTGCGGGCTGGGATAGCCGGGCAAAAGCGCCCAGCCCGATTTGGCAACCGCATCAACCTCGGGCGCGCGCAGATCATCCGCCAAAGCGGCACCCAGCGCCTTTTCATAGCCGCCCTGCACGCGCAGCAGATCAAGCACCTGCCCACCCTCGGCAGTGTCACGCTCGACCAGCCGCGCCAAGGCGGCAACCTCGGCGCGCAAGGCATTCGCCTCGCCCTCGGCCTCGGAGCGGAGCGCGCGCGCATCGCTTTCGCGCGACTGCGTTTGTGCCCGTGCAGCTTCTGCCTCGACCAAGGCCTTATCTGCCGCCTCTGCCGCAGCAACGGCCGCCTTTTCCGCCTCACCAGCAGCGGCAAAATCCGCCTCGGCTTTCTTCAGCGCGGTATGAGCCTCCGCCATCGCCACCTTGGCGCGCTCGGCTTCCGTTTCACTCTTCGTCAGTGTCGTGCGGTTGTCGTCCAAAAGGCGCTGCGCCGATTGGTGGCGTGCGGCCAAACGGGCCACATCCTCTGTCAATTGCGACAGATCGGCCTCGCGCTGTTGCAAAACACCCGCAGCCTCGCGGGCCGCGACCTGTGCGGCCTCAAGCCGGGCATCATGACCTTCGCCTGCTTTTGCAATCTCGCGGGCTTCCCATTCCAGCCGGTCGATAGTTTCACCCGCATCCTTGTTCAAACCGCTTTCGCGGTCCATGTCGCGGGTCAATTGCTCAATGCGGGCGCGCAGGGTCTCGATCATTTCCAGTGCGCGGGCTTCTTGGTCTTTCAACGTGTCACGCTGGACCTGCAAGCGCTGCAAGACGGCGGCGGCAATCGCTTCCTCTTCGCGCAAAGCAGGCAAGGCGTCATCGGCCAAGGCGCGCGCTTTCGCCGCTTCACGCGCGGCTTTCTCGGCCTGTGCGGCCACCGTGGTGCGTTCGCGCAACTGATCGGCAGCGGCCAGCAAGGCCTCATCCGCCTCTTTCCAGCGGCGGAACAGCAGCATGCCTTCGGCCTTACGCAGCTTGTCGCCAATCTCGCGGTAGCGGGCAGCCTGTTTGGCTTGGCGGGCAAGCTGGGCCAATTGCGCGGCAAGTTGTTCGATCACATCGTCAACTCGTGTCAGGTTTGTCTCGGCACCCTTCAGCTTCAATTCAGCCTCATGGCGGCGCTGATAGAGACCGGAAATACCAGCGGCCTCTTCCAGAATCCGGCGGCGCGATTTCGGCTTGGCGTTGATCAGTTCCGAAATCTGGCCCTGCCGGACAAGCGCAGGCGAATGCGACCCGGTCGAGGCATCGGCAAATAGCATCTGCACATCGCGGGCGCGCACATCCTTGGTGCCGACCTTATAAGCCGATCCGGCGTCACGGGTGATCCGGCGGACGATCTCGAGGTTGTCATTGTCGTTAAAGGCCGCTGGGGCCAGACGCTCGCCATTGTCGATCACCAGCGACACTTCGGCAAAATTGCGGGCGGGCCGCGTCGCGGCACCGGCAAAGATCACATCTTCCATGCCGCCGCCACGCATGGCGGTGGGGCGGTTTTCACCCATGACCCAGCGCAATGCCTCAAGCAGGTTCGACTTGCCACAGCCATTGGGGCCGACAACACCGGTCAACCCGTCCGCGATCACCAGATCGGTCGGGTCAACAAAGCTCTTGAAGCCATTCAGACGAAGTTTGCTAAAACGCAACGGGCAATGCTCTTGTGATTCCTCATGGAGGCAAAGCATCACCCCCCACCGCAGCGCGAGTCAACGGCGCAGACCCTGCATGTGCCGTTTTCAGCCGCTTTATCCACAAGATATTGGGTTTTTCAGCTTCTTTTGAGCCCAAATATCCCCGCCGGAGGCATCAAAGTCTCTGGCACGACACGGGCGTCTCACCCAAAGGCGCAGGCAAAACGACACAGCACCCAGGCAATCCCAAGACCCCAGATGTCGCAGCAAGGCCAGTCTGGATTGAAAACCCTTGCACGATTGAATAGGCCTAGCACAACACATGCTGGCTGCTCTGTCCCTCAGACTTCCCCGCGACCCTTTTTGATTGGAAACACCATGCCCGCCAAAATCCCCGCAACCGTCGTTACCGGCTTTCTGGGGGCCGGAAAAACCACGCTGATCCGGCACATGCTCCAGAATGCCCAAGGCAAGCGGATCGCACTGATCATCAACGAGTTCGGCGATCTGGGGGTCGATGGCGATATCCTCAAAGGCTGTGGTGACGAAGTCTGTAGCGAGGACGATATCGTCGAACTCTCCAACGGCTGTATCTGCTGCACGGTCGCCGATGATTTCATCCCGACGATGGAAGCGCTTTTGGCACGTGAAAACAAACCCGACCATATCGTGATCGAAACCTCCGGACTTGCCCTGCCGCAACCATTGGTGCGCGCCTTCAACTGGCCCGGTATCTCGACCAAAGTGACGGTGGACGGTGTCGTGACCGTTGTGGATGGCCGCGCCGTCCATGACGGCCAGTTTGCACATAATGTCGCCGCAGTAGACGCCCAGCGCGCCCAAGATGAAAACCTCGACCACGACACGCCGCTGTCAGAGCTTTTCGAAGACCAGATCGCCTGTGCCGATATGATCGTCGTGAACAAGACCGATCTGTTGAGCACGGACGAGGCCGACGCACTAACCAGCCGCCTGAAATCGCAGTCCCGCGGGGGCGTGCAGGTCATCAAGGCCTCAATGGGCGCTTTGCCCGTCGATGTCCTGCTGGGCCAAGGCATCGGGGCCGAAAGCGATCTGGAAGCACGGCATGAAATCCACCACCATCATCACCACGACGACGACGATGATGAGCAAGACGATCACGATCATGAACACGATCATGGCCACGACGAATTCGAAAGCTTCATCGTCACACGGGACGAGGTCGGCGACGCTAACGCTTTTGCCGCACAGGTGGCTGGCGTGATCCGCCAGCACAGTATCCTGCGGCTCAAAGGCTTTGTCGCTGTGACAGGCAAGCCGATGCGGCTGACGCTGCAAGCGGTCGGGCCACGCGTCGATACCTATTTCGACCAGCCCTTCGGCGCCACCCCGCGCCAGACCCGTCTGGTCGTGATCGGCGAGGCCGGGCTTGACCACGCAGCGATCACCGCCGCTTTGCAGGCATGATCATCGTCACAAAGACTGACCCGCATGACCCGCAGGCGACAGCGCTGCTGCACCAAAGCCATGCGCTGATGCAAAGCCTGTTTCCGCCCGAAGACAACTTCTACCTCGAAATCGCCGATCTGGTCGCCCCGCATATCCATTTCTTCACCGCCCGGACAGGCGACACGATTTGCGGCACCGGCGCATTGGCGATCAAGGACGGCTATGGCGAAGTGAAATCCATGTTCGTGGCCGAAGATGCGCGCGGCAAAGGCGTCGCAAGCGCCTTACTTCGGCAAATCGAAGATACCGCCCGCGAACAGGGGCTAGCCGTGATCAAGCTCGAAACCGGCAATGTGCTGCATGCGGCGCACCGGCTCTATGCGCGGCACGGATTTACCCCTTGCGGCGTCTTTGGCGCGTACACGAACGCCGCCAGTTCCATTTTCATGGAAAAGCGGCTGTGAGGCTACTCCGCCTTCTTGGCCTCGGCAGCGGCCTTCATCCGCGCCAAAAGCTCTTCTTTGCTGGGGCGCGCGCCAAATGGCTTTTTCTTGCTACCATGGGCATTATGCTCGGTATGTTTCGGTGCATTCTTACCCAATTTCGGCGCTCCTGTGGCTTTGTAGTCCATGTCGGTAACCTCTTGTTTGTCCCCCCTTTAGCACGGGGTTTGACCTGATGCACCTGCTCGCAGCAACACCCGGCGCGATTTCTGACGGAAGCGAACCTGTCGATCTCGGCCAGACACCCGCTGATGTTGTCATCATCTCGGCCGCCGATACCGAACTGGCGGCCCTGTCGGATGCGCGGTCGGAAATGACCGACCCGCCCAGCCTGCGCCTGGCCAACATGATGCACCTCGCGCACCCGATGTCGGTCGATCTGCATCTGGACGATTGCGCCACAAAATCGCGTCTGGTGATCGCGCGTATTCTGGGCGGTGCAGGTTATTGGAAATACGGGCTGACCCAATATGCCGCCCGCCTGCATGACGCAGGCGTACCCTTTGCAGCCCTGCCCGGTGACGACAAACCGGATCAGGAATTACGCGAACTCTCGACCGTGAGTGCGGAAGACTATGACACCTTATGGTCTTATCTTGTGGAAGGCGGCCCGCAAAACAGCACCAACCTTCTAGCCTATGCCAAAGCGATGCTCGACGGCGGCGATAAACCGACAGGCCCAAGCCCGCTTCTGCGCGCAGGGGTCTATTGGCCGGGTGCGGGGATCGCAGATCTAAGCGCGGCGCAAGCCAGTTGGACCGCTGGTGCGCCCATCGTACCGATCATCTTTTACCGCGCTTTGGTGCAGGGTGGCGGGTTGAACCCGATCAACCGGCTGGCCCGCAGCCTAAGCCGCGCAGGTCTCAATCCGCTCCCTATCTTCGTGGCCAGCCTCAAAGACCCCGTCAGCACAGCCACACTGAACCACCTGTTCACACAAGCCCCACCCGACGTGATCCTCAACTGCACAGCCTTCGCCGTGGGCAGCCCGCATGACGGGGACGACAGCCCGCAAAACCCGCTGCTGGCCAATCACGCTCCAATCTTCCAGGTGATCCTCTCGGGCGCATCCGAGGCCTCTTGGGCCGACGGCCTGCACGGCCTGACCGCCCGCGATATTGCGATGAACGTCGCACTCCCCGAGGTGGACGGGCGCATCCTCTCGCGGGCTGTCAGCTTCAAAGGCGAGGCTTTCTTTGACGCGGCCACCGAATGCCCGATCGCCACCTATCAGGCCCGCGGCGACCGGATTGATTTCGTCACACAACTGGCCAAAGGCTGGGCACAGCTGCGCCACACCCCTGCAGCAACGAAGAAAACAGCCCTGATCCTTGCCAACTATCCCAACAAAGACGGGCGTCTTGCCAACGGGGTCGGTCTGGACACACCCGCCGCCACCGTCCATGCGCTGCACCTGTTACAAGACGCAGGCTACACAGTGACCCCGCCTGCCGACAGCGCCACATTGATGCAAACCATCATGGCAGGGCCCACGAACTGGCTGACCGACAGGGCCAATAAAGAGGGCGGCGAATTCCTTCCGCTCGCGGTCTACGAACAGCATTTCGATACCCTCCCGTGGGAGGTCAAGGAACAGATCACGGCGCGGTGGGGAACCCCACAAGAAGACCCCTTCTTTTGTTCCAAAATACCTCCGCCGGAGGCTCCGACAGAGACCCCGAACACAGGTTTCGCCCTGAGTATCCACAGCTACGGCAACGTGGTCATCGGACTGCAACCGGCGCGGGGATACAATATCGATCCCACAGAAACCTACCACTCCCCGGACCTTGTGCCGCCACACAACTATCTGGCCTTCTATTTCTGGCTGCGGCACCTCTGGGGTGCCGATGCGTTGATCCATATGGGCAAACACGGGAATCTTGAGTGGCTGCCGGGCAAGGCGGTGGCCTTGTCCGAAACCTGCTGGCCCGAGGTCGTATTTGGCACGACACCCCATATCTATCCCTTCATCGTCAATGATCCGGGCGAAGGCACACAGGCCAAGCGGCGCACGTCGGCAGTCATCATCGACCATCTGACGCCTCCGCTGACCCGCGCCGAAAGCTACGGGCCGTTGCGCGATCTCGAAGCTCTGGTTGACGAATATTACGAGGCCGCAGGGGTCGACCCACGGCGGATCGCGCATCTGCGCCGCGAAATCTTGTCGCTCTCGGATGTGACAGGGCTTGCGCAGGACGCGGGCTTTACAGGTGACAAAGACGGCGATCTTGGCAAGCTTGACGCCTATCTGTGCGAACTCAAAGAGGCGCAAATCCGCGACGGGCTGCATATTTTCGGACAATCACCCACAGGGCAGCAAGAGCGTGATCTGGCGATCGCCTTGGCACGGGTGCCGCGCGGGGACGGCAAAGGCAGGAATGCTTCGCTCTTGCGGGCCTTGGCGCAAGACTTTGGCCTCACGATCGACCCGCTGGATTGCGATCTGGGGGCAGCGGCACCGGAAAAACCCGCGGCTTTGGCGGATGGCACGACATGGCGGACAAATGGCGACACGGTCGAGAAACTCGAAGCGCTTTGTCAAAGCGCGCTGCGGGACGGCGGGTGGGGCGTCGCGGGGTTTACCCCGCGCGCGTCACAGGCCGTTCTGGACGAGATCCAAAACCATATCCTGCCCACCATCAAAGCCTGCGGTCATGCCGAAGGCCAAGCGCTGCTGACAGCACTCGCAGGCAATTTCGTCCCCCCCGGACCCTCGGGGGCACCAACGCGGGGGCGGATGGACGTGCTGCCCACAGGGCGAAACTTCTATTCCGTCGACAGCCGTGCGGTGCCCACGCCCACAGCTTGGGCGCTGGGGTGGAAATCGGCAAACCTGCTTATTGAAAAACACCTGCAAGACCACGGCGACTGGCCGCGCACGATGCTGGTCACCGCATGGGGGACCGCCAATATGCGCACAGGCGGCGACGACATCGCACAAGCCCTCGCGCTGATGGGGGTCAAACCCACATGGGACAGTGCAAACCGGCGGGTGACCGGTTTCGAGGTGCTGCCGCAATCCGTTCTAGGCCGCCCGCGCGTCGATGTGACCTTACGCATTTCCGGCTTTTTCCGCGACGCCTTCCCGCAACTGATCGCCTTGGTGGATAGTGCGGCGCGCGCGGTGCAGGCGCTGGACGAACCCGCCGATCTCAACCCTGCCGCTGCACGCACCCAGAACGGCGAAGATCAAACCCGCATCTTCGGCTCTAAACCCGGCGCTTATGGCGCAGGTCTGCAAGCGCTGATCGACGAACGTATCTGGGCCGATAAATCCGATTTTGCCGAGGCCTATCTGGAATGGGGCAGCTATGCCTATGGCCAAGGGGCCGAAGGGCGCAAAGCGCGCGCGGCCTTCGAGGCCCGTCTGTCCCAGACCGAAGCCGTCGTGCAAAATCAGGACAACCGCGAACACGATATTCTGGACAGCGACGATTACTACCAATTCGAAGGCGGGGCCGCCGCCGCGATCAGCACCCTGCAAGGGCGCGAGCGTCCGATCTATCACAACGACCACTCCCGCCCCGAACGGCCCGTGATCCGCACGCTAGAGGACGAGATCGGACGCGTTGTGCGCAGCCGTGTGGTGAACCCCAAATGGATCGACGGGGTGAAACGGCACGGCTACAAAGGCGCGTTCGAGATTGCGGCGACAGTCGACTACCTCTTTGCCTTTGCCGCAACCACAGGGGCCGTCCGTAACCACCATTTCGATCTGGTCGAAGAGGCATTTATCAAGGACGACGCGACCCGCGACTTCATCGCCGATGCCAATGCCCCCGCGCTCAAAGAAATAGCCCAGCGCCTGCAAGAGGCGATCGACCGCAATCTGTGGCAACCCAAATCCAATTCCGCGCGGGCGCGGATTGCTGGGTTGCTTGGCCTTGCCTAACCTGCGGGAATATCGGCCGCGACATCGGGGCGCTTTCCGGCCAGAAACGCCGCTGAATCATCGACGGCCAATTCCACCCAGATCAGAAAGTGGTCCGACAGCTGGCGCTTGCGAAAGGTCTGCTTGAAGTACCGGATCGCCGCTGCATCATCCGTCATCAAGGCGGCACCCTTGGCCGGTGTGCCGTGCTTGTCACGCATGACCGACCGATAGGCAGGCCAATCCTCGTCCCTGTAGACAGACAAGAACGGGTTCAAGACACCGCCCTGTTCCTGACCATCGACCGTGGCGATGCGAAAATAATCATCCCCGTTAAAGAACATCCGGTCGTAGGTTTCGGCATCCGCCGGATCTGTCGTGATATTGGTGGTCTTGCCCACCAGACCGGCGCTTTCCCAAAAACCGGCAGCGTGGATCAGATCAATCGTCGCGTCATCGTGGGTGCGATAGAAATTCATATCCCCCACCAAGACCAGATTTTGGGTCCACAGCTTGTCCATCCGATCCGCGAGAACTGAAAGCAGCAGACGCATTTCTTCCTGACGCAGGGCGCTATCGGCTGGGATAATGCCATTCGCTGTTCTCTTTTCAGCGTCTTTGCCCGGATGCAGATGCAGGTTGATCAAAGCGAACTGTTTCCAGCCTGTGACAAAGCCGGTCATATAGGCAGGTCGCTTGAGATCGCGCAGACCCAAAGGGCTGCTTTGCGCCAAGGCATTCCAAATGCTCAGCTCACCAGCGATCCCCGATGGCCGCACCCGATTGGTGTTATAGATATAGGCCGACCTTTCATCGTTGCCCTCGTCACCGCCGGTGGCGTCATTGACCATATAGGCCCAGTTCGGGCCAAGAATGCGGATCAGGCGATCAAGATCGGCAAGGCTGGGTTTGACCTCTTGGACGGCGATCAGATCAAAGCGCGACAAAATTTCCGCAAGATAATACAGCGCCTCTCCGGTGCGGTAATCGCCGCTGCCAAGACTGACAATGTTCCAACTGGCGACCAAAAGATTGTCCTCGGTCCGGCGGGCGGATACAGAGGCTTCAAGTTGACGCTTTAACCGCAGCAACCCGTCGATGCACCGCAGCTTTTCATCGGCCTGCATATCGGGGCGGACACGCACGAAATCACGTTCGTCGAAATCCTTGGATGGGCGAAGGTCGTTATAAAATGGCATTTGATTCTCATGTGCAAGGCTGGGGGTAATGGTGCAACAATAGCAGAAAGACTGATTGGGGCCTAATATGACTGAAGACACCGACCGCCACGCCATGAAGATGGCCAAGAAGAAAGCCGCCCGCGACAAGATCATGGCGACCAAGACCGACAAAAAAGGGTTGGTCATCGTCCACACCGGCAAGGGCAAAGGAAAATCTTCCGCAGCCTTCGGCATGATCTTTCGCTGCATCGCCCATGACATGAAATGCGCCGTCGTACAGTTCATCAAAGGTGGGATGTCCACGGGCGAGCGTGACCTGATCCTCGCGAAGTTCACCGATATCTGCGCCTTCCACACGATGGGCGAAGGCTTTACCTGGGAAACCCAGGATAAATCCCGCGACACCGAAATGGCGCAGGCCGCATGGGCGAAGGCGAAAGAATTGATCCTCGACGAGACAAACCACATGGTCCTGCTTGACGAGATCAACATCGCGATCCGCTATGATTATGTGGATATCGCAGAGGTCGTGGCCTTCCTGCGCGATCACAAACCACCCATGACCCATGTGGTGCTGACAGGCCGCAACGCCCACGAAGATCTGATCGAACTGGCTGATCTGGTGACCGAGATGGAACTGGTCAAGCACCCCTTCCGTTCCGGTATCAAAGCGCAAATCGGGGTGGAGTTCTAACATGCCCAAGCACCGCGTTCTGACCGAATTCGGTCTTGGCACCAGCCTGCGCCGCCAAGACTATACCCAAGCTGCACGGCGCGGCTTGCAAGACGCGCTTTGGCATAACTCGATCAATATGGCCGAACTTTTTGGTTTCCCCAAAGAGGCGATGCTGATCGATGTGCAAATCGGGGTGCAGCAGCCCGATCAGGTGGATACCGAAAGCCTCAAGGAGATTTTCCCCTACGGCCGGCCGACGATCACCGTGCATCACGGCGGCCTTGATATTCCGCGCCCGGATGGCAAACCGACCGTCATCGCCAACGTCGCGATCAACGTGTCTTTCAACATGGAGCGCAAATGATGGAACAGCGTGTCATCATCGAAATGGGCATGGGCAATGATCTGCACGGGATGGATTATCAAAAAGCTGCCCGCCGCGCGATCGAAGACGCGATCCGCCATTCGACCTTACCGATCTTCGAAAGCATCGGCCTGTCTCATGCCGAAATGCGGGTGCAGGTCACCGTTGGCGTGCAAGAACCCGACAAGATCGACACCGCAGCGCTGACCGCCGGCCTGCCGCGTGGCCGTGCTACCGTGCAGGTGACCAAAGGCGGGTTGAACGTACCAAACCCTGAAACCGGTGATACCGCCGTTATCGCGACGGCGGCGGTCGAGGCGTTTTTGCCCTCACAGTCCGCAACATGGGTACAAAGCGAAGTTTAGCCCCTGAGCGCGGCAGCCCTTACAGCGCTGAGCGTTGATGCGGTTGTCAGCGCCTCTTCGTCAACCTTGCACTCAATCACGGCGACTGTCCCTGCCGCCTGAGCCCGCGCAAAGGCGTCTGCAAAACCTGCTGTATCGGTCACGACCTCTCCATGTCCGCCATAGGCACGCGCAAGTGCGGCAAAATCGGGGTTGGCCAAGGCTGTCCCTGACACGCGCCCAGGGTAGTGTTTTTCCTGATGCATCCGGATTGTGCCATAGCGGCCGTTGTTCATCACCACGACAATCGGCTTTGCACCATGCTGCACGGCCGTCGACATCTCGTTGCAGGTCATCTGGAAACAGCCGTCACCGGCAAGGCAAACCACCGTCCGGTCGGGGTATTGCAGAGAGGCCGAAATCGAAGCCGGAAAACCGTATCCCATCGAGCCAGAAGTGGGCGCAAGCTGGGTGCCGTACTTCTTGTAAACAAAATACCTGTGCAGCCATGCCGCATAATTCCCCGCACCATTCGTTACGATGGCGTCATCGGGTAAATGGTCCGACAGCCATTTGATCACCGCTTCCTGCTTGAGCGCGCCGGGGCTCTCTTGCGGAGCGAGCCATGCCTCGTAGTCTGCACGGGCCTGTGCGGTCCAATCCGCCCAAGCCCCCGCCGGTGACGCATTGGCGAGTTGGCGCAAAATCGCGGGCGCAGTCGCCACAATCCCTATGTCCGGCGCATAAACCCGCCCGATCTCATCGGCATCGGCATGCACATGCACAATCGTCTTTTGCGGATCGGCTGGATCGACAAGCGTATAGCCTTGCGTCTCGATATCCCCAAACCGGGTCCCCAGCAGGATCAGCGTATCCGCATCGCGCATGCGCGCGGCAAGGCGCGGGTTGATCCCGACGTTCAGATCACCGGCATAGCTGGAATGATGGTTATCCATGTAATCCTGCCTGCGGAAACTCACAGCGACAGGCACCTGTTGGCTTTCGGCAAAGACCTGTAGGTCGGTTTGCGCCTGCGCACTCCAATGCGGACCACCGACAACAATCAGCGGTTTTTCCGCTTGGGCCAAGACATGCATGATGGCGTTGGCTTCGTTTTGTGCCGGTGATCGCTCGACATGATTGGACAGCCGCAAATCCGGCACATCAGCCCCTGCACTCAGCATGTTTTCCGGCAGCGCCAAAACGACCGGACCCGGCCTGCCTGACATTGCCACGCGAAACGCACGCCCGATGTATTCGGGCAGGCGGTCCGTCTCATCCACTTGTGCGACCCATTTCGCCAAGCCGCCGAAAACCGCCTTGTAGTCGATCTCCTGAAAGGTCTCTCGGTCGGTATGGCGGTTGTCGATCTGCCCCACGAAAAGCACCATCGGCGTGCTGTCCTGCATCGCGATATGGATACCCGCACTTGCGTTCGTGGCCCCTGGCCCGCGCGTGACAAAACACACGCCCGGCTGTCCGGTCATCTTGCCATAAGCTTCGGCCATCATCGCGGCACCACCTTCCTGACGGCAGACGATATTGGCGATCCCGCTATCATAAAGCCCGTCAAGAGCCGCCAGAAAGCTTTCGCCCGGCACAGAGAACACACGGCGTACGCCAAGTTTAACCAACTGATCGCTCAGTATTTTTCCACCGTGACGGATCAATTTCACCTCCCTGCTGTTTTGCAGAGGATCATGTGCCAGTTCTGCGGGTTGCGCAATCGCACAATCGGGTTAGGTCATTTCATGAAAACGAAAGGATCAACCATGACCACTCTTCTTGGCATCTCTGGCTCTTTGCGCAAAGCGTCCACAAACACGATGCTGATGCGCAATGCCGCTGCGATTTTCGGGGCCGATGAATTTATCGAAGCCGACATTAACCTGCCCCTTTATAACGGTGATCTGGAGGACGCCGAAGGTATCCCCGCCACCGTCCAGAAACTGGCCGACCAGATCGCTGCCGCTGATGCGGTGATCATCGCAACGCCGGAATATAACAAGGCGCTTTCGGGGGTGCTCAAGAACGCGCTCGATTGGGTGAGCCGGACCAAAGGTGGCCCATGGAAGGATAAGCCAGTGGCGATCATGTCCGCAGCCGCAGGCCGCGCAGGCGGCGAACGGTCGCAATTCTCGCTTCGGTTGGCAATGACACCCTTCCGTCCGCATATCTTGCAGGGACCCGAGGTCTTGGTCGCGAATTCTGCCAAGGAATTCGATGAGAACGGCAAACTGACAGGCGAGATTTACATCAAACTGCTCACCGAGCTGATGGAGGCATTGAAAGCACGCATTTAGGCTACGCACTGCGCGGACGCGCCAATACAGGCATTGTGCCAGAACAGGACTGGTTTTTGCGCCCTCCTCCCCCTAGGTATTGTGGAACATTTTTCGTCTTGGGAGAGATCAATGGCACGTGGCGCAGGCGGCAGTGACGGCGGAACCGGCAGTTTTCTGATCGGGCTTATCATGATGGTTGGCGGCGGCTATCTGCTGCTCAACGGCATCGTGGTGCGGCCCAATTTTGGGATGGGCGCCCGCGTCTTTGGCATCGGCGGCGTGACAATCACATCCGGCATGGTGCTGATCCCCTTCATGTTCGGCGTGGGGATGATCTTTTACAACTCCAAGAACTGGTTAGGCTGGGGGATCGCAGGCGCGTCACTGGTCGCGCTGATCTTTGGGGTGATTGCGAATATGACGCTGGAACTGACACGAATGAGCGCGTTTGATCTGATCGTGATCCTCGTGCTGCTGGTTGGCGGGATCGGGTTGTTTCTGCGGTCGCTCCGGGCAGGGTGAACGTCCGGTTCGGGCCCTTTTTGCAGTTCATGTGCAGCGCGGCGAAAGTCAGACTTTGATGAAGGGGCAAATCAATGGTCGGGATGCGAAAGAGCCGGCAGTTTGAAGAAGCGCTACGAGCCTCACTTCCAGAAAGCTTCGTATTGCCCGACGAGATTTGGAATCTCATTCAGTGGCTCGAAGACAAGAAACAGTGCTTTCAATACCGAATAACCAAGCAGCTCTTTCTGCCCACTATGCCAGTACAAAGCATAGATCACCTTTGGTCGCACCTTGCCTTTGTCATAAGGCCCGATCTGGTGCGTCATTGGTTTGGAAAAGATGGGCTGGAAGCGTTTCTTTTGCCTTTGGTCAAATGCGGTTCAGATGGCAGCCATTTTGCGGTTTGGAAGGATGGCAACGATTACAGCTTTGTGTTTATGGGTTCTGAAGGCGAAGCTTTCAAAGTAACGAATAGTGTTAAGGACTTTATCGTTCTCATCACGATGGGGTATTTCAGCCTAGAGGATAGGCATACGTTGAAATCCACCCCTTCCGAGAACTACCCGGAATTTTTCGATGGCAAATGGCCTGATCCCGTCGAGATCAAGCAGCATATTCAATCCATTCTCGGCGTGACTTATCCTGCTACGGGCGAGAGTCTGATTGCGCGCGATGAGGACGATCCGTTTGTAAAATTCGTGGAACACACGATCACAAGCACTTAGCGCAAACCGGTGCTTGGTGCATTTGCACGCAAAGCTCCGGTTCATAGGTTTGCGCACGAAAAATCTGCCAAGTACGCTGTCTCGACACGGCAGATTTGGCGTTTCACATGGTCTTCTTGATGCTTTCGCGGTTCGGCCCTGCCAACCCTATCAATACCCCAGCGGACACCCGTCGTTGCGTGGATCGCTCCCGTCTTGCGATGGCACCCCACCCCCGCCCAGCGCGATATGGTCGCTGCCCTGCGGAGTGCCCTCGGCTAGACCGTCGCCATCTTCCGAAATTTCCGCAAGATGCGTTGCAATTCGGCGCGTTCGGTTTTGGTCAGGCATCCAAAAACCCGGTTTTCGTGGTCAGCCACACTGGCTTGGGCGGCAGCCGCAAGCTCTTTGCCGGCCGTCGTCGGCATCAGCGCGTGCCGCCTGCGATCTTTTGCCACCGGCGCACGGATGATCAGATTCCGCCCGGCCAGTTCGTCGATGATCCCGACAAGGTTCGACCGTTCGACCTGAAGCGCATCGGCCAATTGCGTTTGGGTCTGGCCCGGCTTTGCCACGACGATCGACAAAGCCGAAAACGACACTGCCCTGAGATTGTATTCAGACAGGGTGCGCGCAAAATCGGCTCGAACAATGGAAAGAGCCCGCGTCATGGTATAGCCGATGAAGTCCGACAAATGCTGCTCTGGATCGGACTTCTCAAGTTCTGCGTCGGCATCCGGTATGTTATTGCCCATCTTGCTGACCCGTCCAGACTTGGTTCATTGGTTCGTTGTCTGTCATCATGATAGGCATACGGAACCAATATTTCAAATAACCATTATTTGCGACGCAACACCGACCCTTTGACGCCGCAGAGTGCTGTGCCCTTGTTTGCCAGACACTTGCCTCGTTCATTCTCCTCTGTGCTTTTTCACAGTCAACTGGCGATAGCGTAGCGTGATTGGTGTGTTTGCGCGTTGGATTGTTGAACACGTCCTGCCGTTCTGCGTCGTATGGGTGCCCGGCTTGGCGTGTAGGTCTGATGAGCCAGCACGAGGACGATCACATGGTGCTTATGGCCCGTATCCGCAACAACACCGGTTAAGCTTGGAAGACTGTGTTGCTTTCAATCCAGTCCGACACTGGCAGCGCGCTATCGCATTTTACGTGGCAAAGCCTAAAGATTAATCTTGCTTATGCCGCATTAGTAAATTAGATTTGGTGTTGTTAGGTTCATCTGATTTTGTGCGAGTAATGTTGTTAACTTGAACGGCTGCACTGTTCTTACAGCGCAGCCGTTCTTGTTTGACCGGTCTGACAGGTTCTATCCGGATAGTCCGAAGATACGGGACTCTGCAGCGAGAGTGTCATCCCAAGTTGGTTAGGTCACTTTGGCAATTGGTTGCGTCAGTGATCTGTAGATCGGCTTCATTGCCGCGCCTGAATTTTGATATGTGCTGTCTTTCAAGAGTTCATGGTGTGCTGTTTCCAGATGCCGCGCTGGCACTTGTGGAAAGAGATGATGAACAAGGTGAAAGCAGTCGTTTCGCGGAAAGAAGAGCAACTTTACAGGCGTAGAGGCCAATACGTTGCGCGTTGCTTCCAGTTCGTCGTCCTCCCCGACGATTCCAGCGTGATCAAGGCAATCAGTCCAAAAATTGATGGTCGGAAAAATATAGAACAGCGGAAGCAGGATGAAGGCCAACGACGTCAACGGATGGACCAACGTGAACGCACAAATCGCCACAAGCAGAACAATCTTGAGGGCGAGGTAAGGCGCGCCATCACTGCCTGACAAATTGATGCCAGAATACATCTTGAGGTGACGCCCCATCAAAGGGGTGATGAAATGGCGCAAGATGGTTCTTGCTGAGATAGGTTCGTGGAGGGCAAATTTCTCGATCGGGCCCATCTCTCGATCTTGATGATAATCACCAAGATGCGCGTGATGCGAAAGATGGTCATGCTTGTATTCCTTGAAACACCCGATCAACAAAGATGAACAAAACCTTCCCAGAGTCACGTTGTCCCCACGATCCTCGCAGAAGGTCGAATGCGTGCACTCGTGGACAATATTGTTCAGACCGCGCAGCCGCGTACCGATAAACACGGCGACAGAAAACATCAAAGTCGCCGTAATCCAAGTTAACGGCAGGGACAGAAGGTAGTGGCCGGCAAACACGCTCACAGCGATTGTAGCGACATAAACCGCAACAATGCCAACCGCTTCGCTCCTCGAATATTTTTCCATGCCAACAAACCGCCGCATGAACCTTTTTCTCAGGTCTTGTCCTGCCATCTCGTCCTCGCTTGCTTTTGAGGAAACAGTAATGACCTTTTCATGCCTTTGTAGAAAGAGTTTTCTTGCTATGCCAGTCTGCGATCGAGGGGTAACAATCAGTTTTTCTTATAAAAAAACCACTTTCTTCTACTCATGCCTACTTATTGTTTGCATTTAGCGTCATGTTTTCTAACATTGCATAAGTCCTGCTTATACTAAGGAATTTCGCTGAATGGAATACGATTACGACTCTTTGCTGTCTTTGGCAGCGGTCATCCGCGAAGGCGGCTTTGATGCCGCGGCCAAATCGTTGAATGTGACGCAATCAGCGGTGAGTCAACGAATCAAGCAGCTGGAAGACAAAGTCGGATCGTTGCTCATCGTGCGAGGTCGTCCGTGTGTGCCAACGGAACTGGGACTACATCTGTGCCAGCATGTCGAGCAGGTCACTTTGCTTCAGCATGAGCTCAATGATCGCATAAGTTCTTTGGTCGACGGCGAGACATCGAGTCCTGTGAAAATCCGCATCACAGTTAACAACGACAGCATCGCATCGTGGTTTCCGAATGTTATAAAGCGCGCTGTGCAGGATCTTAGGGTGCAGCTGGAAATAATCCCCGATGATCAGGAACACACTGAAAAAAGTCTGACATCCGGAAACTCTTTGGCTGTCGTCACCAGTCACGAAAAGCCGATCCAGGGATGCCGCAGGATATCGTTGGGCGCGATGGAATACATCGCTGTGGCATCGACAGAATTCTACAATGCACATTTCGCGAATGGCGTGTCACTCGACACCATCAAAGGGACTGCATGTCTGGCCTTTGACCGAAAGGACACGATCCAGGCACAGTGGATGGCGCTTTGTTTTGGCACGCCGACAGCAACATTGACACATATGGTGCCTTCTTATGAGGGATACCTTGCGTGCTGTTTGAACGGGACAGGCTGGGGAATTGTGCCGGCTGTTGCGGGCGAGCAATATCTAAGAAGCGGTAAGCTGATCGAGTTGGTGCCCAACAAACGGATAAAGGTTTCGCTGCATTGGCAGTCAAGCACCCAATCAAGCGAGATATTGCGCAGGTTGGGTGACATTGTTCTGGAAGAAGCGCAGGTTCATCTCATGCCTGATGATTTTCGGACTGTCTGACTTAAACGAAGCCAAACGATCGAAATCGAATGGCGCATGAACAATTCACCGTTCTGTTGCGGTACGCAAAGACGTCGCCCTGACGTCAAAAAACGGCGTGTTCTCCACGATCATCTGCGATGTCTTCCTTTGCTAACCGCTTGTAGTGGTCGGCAAGCGTTTCTGTTCCGAACTCCGGGGTAGCATCGGCATCGTATCGACCTGCGGTATCATCCCAGACCAGCATGGACTCCGTAGCATAATACCGGCCTATACGTGCCAATTCCGCCTTGTCGCGCAAGCGCGAGGAGACCTTGCCAAACGTTGACAGGCCAGCAATGACCGCTGACATGATCCCAACGGGCACATGTTTGAAGCGCGGCGTTTTGCCCAATGCTTCAAACAGGAGTTCGCCCTGCTCGCGCGGTGTCATGGCAGGGCCAGGCCCGCCGATGGGCAAAATACGGTTCTGGAGGGTGGTGTCAGACAGGCACGCGACAAGATAGCGAGCCAGATCATCGTTACTAATCGGCTTGCAGGCGGTCAACGCGCCATCACCGAAAAGCAGAAACGGCTTGCCCGCACGCAAACGGTTCAACTGACCCGAAAGCGATTTGAAAAACGCGGTCGGGCGCACGATGGACCAAATGATCGGGGCTGACTGCAGTTCTGCCTCGAATGCGAGTTTGGCTTGCTGGAAGGCCAGTTTGGGTTTCTGGACGCAGATTGCTGAAAGTAGAACAAACTGTGTGACCCCTGCGGCAACAGCTGCGGACAGGGCCGCGCTATTGAGGTCGTGGTCGATAGCGCGTGCATCGCGCGGCACGCCGCTGCGCGATGCTACGCACGAGATCACAGCCTCGCACGCATGTTCCCTCATCAAGGAAAGAAAGGCGGATTGTGTCATTGTGCAAGGAACAGTGAAGGCCATCGTGCCTGCATCCGATTGTGAACGCACCGGTGCGACAACCTTGTATCCGGCCGCAACCAAGGCGTTGGCTGTAGCGCGTCCGATGGTTCCCGTGCTTCCAAGCAACAGCACAGATTTAGATGATTGCGTCATAGCGCTGACGCTACATTAGGCCTTGTGCATAAGGACAGCGGATTTTTGTCCTCAGCACCGAAATGATCGTTCGCGGGTTTGCGCAATGCCATTGCTGTCGGTGCTGGAACTTTGAGGAGCGCCTTACAAGCAGCAGGCCGGACTTCCCCTCTTTCCTGAAAAAGGGGAAGTCGACAAAATGGTGTCTAGCTCACCAATCGCGTCTTCCTGCACATCCTTGAACGCTGCTTTTTAGCTCCCTGTTATCCCCTCGGTTGGTGGGAGTGGTGCCGGGACAGTTACGTTCTCGGGTTTTCGTTTTTCGTAAAAGGCATTTCCGCCCGTCGTCAGGACATAGTGCATATTGTTGTAAGACGCCTGATACCCCGCCGCATGGAAAAATCTTGCGTCCGCGATATTCTGGTGCCGCTCTCCACTAAGAACGGAGAGCGCTGCGGCCTTAGCAAGGGGCGCTGATCTACTGTCCATTTCCGCAGTCATAACACCGGGTGCGAACTGGTTTTTCTGGCTGACCACTCCACAGACGGTGTTGGGGAATGCGTCGGATTGGACGCGATTCATAACGACGCTCCCCACCGCTATCATCCCGTCGCGGCTGGAGCGGTTTGATTCAAAATACATAGCGCGTGCCATGCAATCGAGTTCGGTCTCGGGAGGAGATGATTGAGATGAGGTACCGCAAGCCGAAAGAAAGGAGGTACCTACGAAACCCATGGCAATCAGATGTTTCGTGCGAGAGCATGACATACTTAGGACTTTCACCGCGTTTCCATTCGGTGGTTGCAACTGAGATGAAGTTTTTCAGCAATGTCTGATGCGGGCAAGAGCCATGCCCTTGTCCGGTTTACCCGATGACGCACCACGGGCACATCACATCAGAGATAATATCAATGAGGAACGGTGGGCAGGGGTTCGTCATAGAACATCTTGGCGAAGTCGGAGCACAGTCCTATTGCCTGAAATTCGTTTTCCGCTTAAGCCAATGTGGGTGTTTTTAGCGTAGTTATCTTTAGAAAAGGTCTGTCCATGTTCAACCGACGCCATTTCATCATCACGACGGCGGCTCTATTTTCTCCGCCCATTGCCGGTGTGGCGCTTGCACAGGAGCAGACCGCCCCGATTGAACCAATCGCACCACGCGCACCCGTTTCGCCGCCGTCGAACTGGGCCAGTTGGGATGCGCGCGTGACACCACAAAACTATGATCCGTTCACATCGAACCCTTGGGGTTTTCACCCGCGTTTTTTGCCGACACTTGTTGAGGCAAACGATAACCTGACACCTGGCGATATCCATGTCGATGCGATTGCCCGCTATCTTTATCATATTCGCAACGACGGCACGGCGATGCGCTATGGCGTGGCGATTGCACGTGGCAATCTCTACGAGCCTGGAACGTACAATATCAGACGCAAGGTAAAATGGCCGACGTGGCGACCAACTGATGCGATGATCGAACGTGATCCTGCATCATTCGAGCGGTTCAAAGATGGTGTTGATGGTGGTCCGTCTAACCCGCTTGGTTCACGGGCTCTGTACCTCTATGTCGGCAATCGCGACACCTATCTGCGTATACATGGCACGCCGTCGCCTCGGTCGATTGGCGGGCGGGCAAGCTCTGGCTGTGTACGGATGGTTATGGCCCATATCATTGGGCTTTACGACCAAGTCGCGATTGGTTCGACCGCTGTTCTATACCCAACAGAAGATGGCATCACCGCGCGCAGCTAACGCGCGGTTATTGCGCTGGCGCGACCTCTGCTCGTTCAACGCAAATCGGTCGCCCTTGTGTCGTGCGCAGCGGAAGCAACGTCGTCTCTACCGGGCCAGCATGGTTGTACCAATAGCAATTGTCATCGGGCAGAAGCACCACCGCCTCGAGATTCTGAAACGGAGCTGCGACAGCGGTCACAGCTTCAGGTAGCTGTGTGATGAAACGAAGATTCGTGCCGTTTGTTTCAACAGATTCGACATCGCATGCCCCGAGCATCAACAAAACAAAGGGCAAAGAGCCGACACGAACATTCATTTGTTTTCTCCAGAATTGCAGTCATGAGCCAAAGCATTTCAAAGCGGGTTGCGCAACACAAGGGAACGTCAGGGTGCAATTTTTTGAAAAACTGTCGCATGATGTCCTACAACAATTGTGATCACCGGCACCGCGGAAGCTGCACGGATGCACGGGACTGATAAACCATTTCCATGGTTTGCGTGTTGAATCCGTTCCTCGACTGAAACCGTCAAAATATGCATTCCGCCGGCAAGAACATGAA
>NZ_JANQTS010000002.1 GCF_030731595.1 Yoonia sp. | reverse complement strand
GAGGCTGTGTGAAAACTCCCCAATTTTGATTCAGATGATGCTATAATTTCCTTACTCGGTATGGAGGTTGTTGATGACGCATTTCATCGAAGGTTTAGACCGGCAGCAGACGATGTTGCTGCCTGAACACCTTGACGATTATGTCGATGAACACAGCCCCGTTCGTGCCATTGATGCCTTTGCCGACATGCTGGATCTCGCGGTCCTTGGCTTCAATGCGCAGCCCGCCGCCACTGGTCGGCCTGGTTATCATCCGGGGCTGATGCTGCGGATCTATCTCTATGGATATCTCAATCAGGTCCAATCATCGCGTCGTTTGGAACGGGAATGCGGGCGTAACCTGGAGCTGATTTGGCTGACGGGTCGGTTGCAGCCGGACTTCAAGACGATTGCTGACTTCCGCAAAGATAACGGCCCTGCAATCCGCAAGGTGTGCCAGCAGTTCGTGGCCTTGTGTCGCAACATGGATCTACTTGATGGTGACGTGGTCGCCATCGATGGCAGCCGGTTCAAGGCCGTGAATGCCAAAGCCAAGAATTACACACGTGGTAAGCTGCGCCAGAAGTTGAGCGAGATCGACAAAGCGATCGAACGCTATTTGGGCGAGTTGGATCGCGCGGATGAGATCTTCGAGCAGACTGGCACGGTGCTGCCAGAGGCCCGCATGGAACGGACCCTGCGCAAGCTGGAACATCTGAAAAAGGAGGCCGTGCGCTACCGATCGATTGAACAGCGCATGGATGAAACTGGCGAGAGCCAAGTCTCTTTGACTGATCCTGATGCCAGATCCATGGCCACAACAGCACGGATGCCGCGCATTGTAGGCTATAATGTTCAAACAGCAGTCGAGGCGGATCACCACCTGATCGTTGCACACGAAGTCACGATGTTTGGGTTTGATCGCGATGCGTTGTCGATGATGGCTGAGGCCGCGAACGATGTCATGACGACAGATCAGCTCACAGCAATCGCGGATAAGGGCTATTACAAGGGTGAGGAAATCGTTGCTAGCGAAGAGGCTGGAATCTCGGTTGTTGTTCCCAAACCCATGACATCAAACGCTGCTGCACGCGGTCAGTTTGATAAGGCTGACTTCGCCTACGACAGCGACAAGGATGTCTATGTCTGCCCGGCAGGCGAAGACCTGACCTACAGATTTACTGGCCCCCAAGACGGCAAAGCCATCAGAACATACTGGTCGGGGGCCTGCTCTGAATGCGTTCTCAAAGACAAATGCACGACCAGTAAAGAACGGCGTGTGCGTCGTTGGGAGAAAGAGGATGTGCTGGAGCGGGTGCAGGAAAGGTTGGACGCCGACCCAGCCCAACTGGCCGTCCGCAGCATGACTGTCGAGCATCCTTACGGCACGATCAAGTCATGGATGGGGGCCACGCACTTCAAAATGCGAACTCTGAAAAAGGTGGCGACGGAGATGGCGCTGCACGTGCTGGCCTACAACATGACCCGAGTCATGAACATCATGGGCATTCCAGCGATGATCGCAGCGATGAAGGCGTAAGAGGCCTCATTAGCCCTTCAGATTGCGCCCCAAACTCTCGAATAAACCTGGAATTGCCCGAACCGCCCCTACGATGCATCAGAACAGTCGCATTGAAGGTTCTACGCCGAAATGACGGTGAACGTAAAAAATGGTCCTCGGCACCACAATCAACCCAGTTTCCACACACCCTCCGGACA
>NZ_JANQTS010000001.1 GCF_030731595.1 Yoonia sp. | reverse complement strand
ATCCTCCATCGGCTGCCTGACGCTAAACCCGAAGTATTGTTGCGCTGGTCCGATGTGGAGTCGGCAGCAAAAGCTCACTTGTAGCTCATTCCTTGGCATCTAATTGCCACGAACAGTTTTAGTGTCGCAAACGGAAGGCCAAAGCGACAGCCATACCGCTAGCAATGAGGCAGAATTGTCTTGCGGAGCCTGAATGACTGCCATGAACCAATCGTCACTCGGCACTGACGGGCACCGGTTCGGTGTCCTGTTTGTCTTTGCCGCTGGTGTGCTTTGGTCGACCGTCGGGCTTGGAATACGGCTGATCGAAGACGCGGTTGTGTGGCAGATATTGCTTTACCGTTCGGCCAGCCTGTCACTTCTGCTTTATGTGTTCATTCGCATGCGCTCTGGTGAAAGCCCCTTTGCCCAGATCCGCCGCACCGGGTTTCCAGCGGTAATCGCGGGGCTGTCGCTGGTTGCTGCCTATTCCGGCGGAATATATGCGATCCAAGCGACATCCGTGGCAAACGCCATGCTTTTGTTTGCAACAGCACCCTTCATGGCGGCAGTTCTGGGGTGGACCGTCTTGCGTGAACCTGTACGCCCTGCCACCTGGGTGGCAATCACCGTTGCCATTGCCGGTATCGCGATCATGGTCGCAGATAAATCCGGAGGCGTTGCCCTGAAGGGTAGCCTTGCGGCGTTGGGGTCCGCCTTTGGATTTGCGGTCTTCACTGTGGCGCTGCGGTGGGGGAAATCGGGTGAAATGCTGCCGTCGGTGTTTCTGTCCGGATTGTTCGGCATCATCGTGACGTCCGGCATATGTCTGTTTTTGGATTTGCCTCTGGTGTTGTCGGTCCGGGATGGCGGCATTGCCATGGGCATGGGGGTGTTTCAGGTCGGCGCAGGGTTGATCCTGTATACACTGGGGTCTCGCAGCCTTCCTGCTGCGGAACTTGCGCTGTTGTCACTGGCCGAAGTGCTCCTTGGCCCGTTATGGGTCTGGTTGTTCATCGGCGAAACCGCCACGATAAACACACTGACAGGCGGCGCAGTTTTGCTTGCGGCGATCGCCGGAAACGCTCTGTCAGGCAAGCGACGTAGGCCGCCGCCGATCACGTCACCTTAGGGGATTGGGGACAACCTATTCCTGATGGGGCCGCCGTGAGTGGGTGCGTTGCATGTGTGATCTGATACACTTGCGCATGATGATTGCTGCTTTTGGGGTTCCGATAAAAGTGTTGCTATTGCGCGACTTTGGCCCTACGGCTCTATCGACTGGAGCACCATCATGGCGTGCATCGGTATTTCTACGGCCAAACTTGATCGCTAACTACGTCTTCCTTTTTTGCCTGATGTTTTCGCAGCCAGACAACGCAGGTAAGACGACAATCAATTGGCCAAATTGCTAACGAGCATTTCTATTCGACCTTATGACATCGTTGTCAGGATGCTGCTATGAAGCATCTGAGGAGCTCCTGAGCCGCATGTATTGGCCGGTTCAGGCATCTGATAGTTTTCCATACGCGTCCAATTTTCGGACGACACAGCAACAGCCCCGAATGGGACTGTGTTTTCGAACTCGATTTGTGCCCTCTCGATGTCTCTGCGCGGATCGCGCTCGGGGACGCACCATGGGCGTACCGGCGTTGTGACATCAGGTTGCTGCGTCGTTGGAGCCTGACCTGAATTTGGACAAACATCTACTTTTCACTCCCGGCCCTGTGAATGTGGCC